>JANYGA010000005.1 GCA_025359485.1 Rhodospirillales bacterium
CGATCAAGCATCTCGGTCTTGATCTCGTCGTACCCCAACGCGAGTTCCCACCGCTCGTGGTACAGCGCGATGATCTCGGGGGCGGGATGAGCTTTCGCGTCGACCATCGAGGTGATCAGCGTCTGCGGACGAAAGCCTTTGCGCTGATATGTGATAGCGCGCGCCTGATAGGTCTTCGGGAGGGACGGGTCGTATTTGCGCGCCTGCGACGAGATCTTGCTGGGCTTGCGTGAGTTGCGAGCGCGCCGCAACGAGACTCGCTTGCGCCTGGAGCACCGTCGATCGATTCTGCGCGGGAAGAACCGCGTTGAGTTGTGCGGCACTCAGCGCGTGGCCGCGCGCCGCCGCAAGCGTTTGCTCGGCGTCGCGGACCGTCGATGCGATCTGCTCGTTATAGATTGTGGCGAGCAACTGACCCGCGGCAACACGCTCGCCCGCGCGAACGGAATTGGGACCGAAGACGCCGCTAACGCCCGCGGGGATCGTCACCGTGCGCGGGCGTTGCACCACGCCCGTTTCCGGAAGCTTCGTGATGAAATCGCCGTAGTGCACGACCGTCTCGCGAACGGGTAACGCGCTCGCGCTCGGCTTCGCAAAGACGAATCCGAGAATGGCGACGGCGGCGACGAGAACGATGACGACGATCGTGCGGTTTCGGCGATTCATAGGCCTCGGAAATCTACGGCGGCAGCGGGATTGGGCGGTGCGAGGGAGACGCGAAGTTTCACGAGCGCGGTAACGTAATTGACGCGCGCGGCGACGAGGTCGTTCTCCGCGCCGAGCGCCGTTTGCTCGGTCTGCGTCACGTCGGTAAATGAGATGAGGCCGGATTTGTATTGAAGTTGTGCGACACGGGCAGTCTCGCGCGCGGCCTGCGAACTTAACTTCGCAAGTGCCAGCCGTTGCGTCGCGGCACCAACGTTGCGATTGGCGGCATCGACATCGGCGGCCACGCTGTCGTACGCGTTATACAGTGACGCGAGCGAGGAATCGATCTGGGCGCGTGCGGCGTGATGCGCAGCGGCGCGCGCGCCGTAATCGAAGAGGGGAATGGAAAAGTTCGAAACGATTTGGAATTGCCAGAATCCCGGCCGATGCCGATCGACGTTGGGGATGAGCGTCGGCGGCGCGATGGTGAGGTTAGGAAAGAGTTGTTGTTGGGCTTGGAAGCTCGCGATGGCTTGCGCGTTGCTCGCATCGATCTGCTGTTGCTGCTGCACGAACGACGTCGGCGATACTTGACTACCGAACGAAGCATTGGCCTGCACCGTCGGGCGCAGGTCGCTGTCAACTTGCGCGTCGGCGAATTTCGAGACGTCCAGTCCCGCACGTGCGGCCGCGATCTCGGGGCGATTCATCTTTGCAAGCGTTCCGAGAACCTCCGTCGTTGCGGTGGGCGCCGGCGGTTCCGGAAGCGTTGCGGGCAGTTCGAACTCGGTATCGGTAGGCGCGCCGATCTGCACGGCGAGTGACTCGCGGGCGTTTGCTTCATCGGTGCGCGCCTGCACGAGCGTTGAGGTCGCGCGCGCGACGTTAACCCGAGCGCGCAAGACATCGACGCCCGCGATCCGACCGACGCGTTCCGACGCGCGCGCGAAATCGAGCAGCGCCTGCTGATAGCGCAAATCGTTTTCATCGAGGGTCACGATGCCGTGTTGGGCGGCGACTGCAAAAAAAGCGTTCGAGACGGAGATCGTCGTCTGTTCTTGCAGCCGCGCGAGTTCGAGAATCGCGCCCTGTAGTTGGCGCTTGGCCTGACCCGCAGCGAGTTGCCGCGTGCCGTTGTAGAGGTCGTAGGTCGAACTGAGTTGTGCGGTGTTTTGCGAGAAATTACTCGTCGGCGACACGCCGAATTGCGCGAATTGACCGCTTTGGTTTCGCGATTTCGCGATTTGATTCTGGAGTTGTGCGGTTGCGGTCGGATACTCGGCCGCACGTGCGCGCGTGAAGCTCGAATCGACGTTTGCGATCGATGCACGCTGCGCGAGGAGCGCCGGCGTATGATCGAGCGCGTATCGTACGGCGCCGAGCGCATCGAGCCGTTCGGCGCGACGAGCTACTTGTGGTGGCGGCGATGGCGTCGAGCGAACTTCGATGCTTGCAGCGACGGGGCGCTCGCCCTTGGGGCGCGCGTGCGCGGGCGTCGCGACTGTGGCCAATGCAACGAATGAGAACGCGACGGCTGCAAGGGCGGCACGCGAAGCGGGAGAGATAACGATCATTTCACCAAGACAGCGGCCACGAGCGTGCTACCAAACGTGACGATGATTGCGGCGGCGATTGCGATCGGCATGCGCGTGCCGGAAACGTCGCGTAGACCCAGCATCAGCAACACGAAAGACCAGAGCTGGAATGGGTTGAGCGCCGAGAGCAGGGTCGCGAGCTTCGGGGCGTTTTCGGGCGCGAATCGCGCGGGGCTCGGAAGCAGCGCGATGAGATCGCGCGAACTCCCGAAGCTTTCGGCACCGATACGCATCGCGAGGAGCCCGATAATGAGGTAGGCGATGCCATAGTTGATGATCGCGATGTTCGCGCACAACGCGAAGAGCCTTGCGTACGACGCCGTCCCGTTGCCGATCGCGACGGCAACCGTCAGGAGCAGCGCCGAGAACGCGATGCCGACGATGGCGATTACCGGAAATGCGAGCCACGCATACCGCTGCGCGATCGAACCGAATTCGAGTGCTTGTTTTTGCTTTTCGGGCGACATCGCGGCGAGATTGGGATCGGTCGCAATTTGATGCGCGAAGGTCGTTGTGAGGATATGTTGACCCGCAGGTACCTGCAAGTACGCCCCGAGCGTTCCGAGCACGCACACGATCGCGAATGCGGCGATCCACGTTCCGCGCTCCCGTAGCGCTGCGAACGCCGTGCGCGGTGCGACGATGATATCCCATGCGACGGCGAGGCCGTTTCGAGACGGCGGCGCGGTGTCAATGACCATAATCGACCCTCCTTGGCCGCGAGTATACGCACGGGATACGAAAGTTTCGCGTGTTCCGGTCCGACTAAAAGAGAATCGCAAAAAGGAAGCTCAGCCCGAACGCCACGATGAGCGCGGTGACGAATTTCACCTTGGCGATCTCGGCAAAGCCGAAGGCGAGCAGCACGTACGACCAGATGTCGAAGAGATCGAAGCGCGCTAAAAATGCGACTTCACGATCGTTGCGCTGATTTGCGAAGACGGCGAGATTGGTCGGCACCGCGGTTAAGAGGCCTTGGATATTCGCGAAACTCGTGGGATCGTGCGCGCGAATGCCGATTGCGGTGAGGAGCCCACCGATCACCGAGGGGATCATGCAGTTCGCCGCGAGCGAGACGTAGGTGACGTACGACGTCGTTTGCGCCTTGAAGCGCGCGACGGTCGTGAGTGCCGATGCCGTGAGCAAAATCAAGAGCAGCGGTATCGTGAACTGACCGACGGCGTACGTCGCGATGAGCCCGCGTTGCGCGGTCGCGATCGCCGCCGCGCCGTGCGGCGCGATCGTATCGGGCGGCGGTGGCGTAACGGCGGCGATATGGACGAGCGCGGGTGCGATGAGTGCGGTCGTGCAGAGGCTCGCGACGACGATGAGCGCGTAGGCCGGGATCCACTCGTGCGTCGCGGCGACTTTCGCGAACGCGCGCGCCGGTGCGACGATAATATCGCGGGGTAACGACAAGCCCGCTTTGGGCCGTGGCGCATCGCTCGAGGAGGGCTGGGGCACAGAACTCACGTGCTCGCTCGTTCGCGCTTGGGGCGCGAATGCTTCGCGTTAGGGCGAGCGACGTTTTCCGACGAGGTCGTCGACTGGGAGACGTCGCTCGACGACCTCGGCCGCTCGTTCGAGGCCTGCCTCCCGCATTTCCAGCAGCCGCAAGCGGAGATAGGCGGCGAAGCGACGCCGCGCCCGCAGCGCGTAGGCGTCGCTCGCGACCAGATGCGTCGTGCGCGTGGAAACGGGTGTGGAACGGCCCGGAAAGGAGCTGCCTTTCCCTGCGGGTGCGGGCGTTGCCGCGGAGATGGCGAGCGAAGCAACGAATACGGAAACAAACACGTCGAATAACCTCCACGAAGGTCATCACGCCGCGCCCTCGCGTCGGCAAGTCGGAAAGTACGTTTTTTGGAAAACCGAAACGGTAACGGCCGGGCCCCGGCCACCACGCTCGTCGTCGCAAAGGCGCCGAGCGAGCCCTACGTGCGGATCATTCCGCTCGGCGGCTGCGGCGAAATCGGCCGCAACATGACGGTCATCGAAACCAACGACGACATCGTCGTCGTCGATTGCGGCCTGATGTTCCCCGACGACACGATGTACGGAGTCGATGTCGTCATCAACGATTTCTCGTATCTCCGCGAAAATAAAGATAAGTTTCGCGCGCTGCTCGTCACGCACGGGCACGAAGATCACATCGGCGGCATTCCGTATCTGCTGCGCGAATTCGATATCCCCGTCGTCGGGACGCCGCTCTCGCTCGCGCTCATTCGCGCGAAAATGCGCGACAATCGATTCAACGATAAGAAGTTCGTTGCGGTGCAACCGGGCGACGTCGTGCGCTACGGCAAGATCGAAACCGAATTCGTCCACATCAATCATAGCCTCGCCGGCTGTTGCGCGCTCGCCATCTCGACGCCGCTCGGCACGATTTTCCACACGGGCGATTTTAAGTTCGATCAAACCCCAATCGACGGACGCCCGGCCGACTTCGCCGCGATTGCGGGCATCGGTGAAGACGGCGTCCTCGCGATGCTCTCCGATTCCACAAACGCCGAACGTCCCGGGCATACGCCATCGGAACGGATCGTCGGCGATGCATTCGCAAATATTTTCGCGCGCGCCGCGGGTCGCATCATCGTTACGTCCTTCGCGTCGAACGTGCCGCGTATCCAACAGGTCGTCGACAATGCGATCCGCTTCAATCGGCGCATCGCGTTGCTCGGCCGGTCGCTCACTAATGTCGTTCACTACTCGACCGATCTCGGCTATCTCAAGATGCCGCAAGACCGGATGATCCGTCTCGAAGACGTCGATAAATATCCTCCGAACGAAGTCGTGATCATCACGACGGGTTCGCAGGGCGAACCGATGTCGGCGCTCTCGCGACTCGCGGTGCGCGATCATCCGCGCATGAAGATCATCGCGGGCGATACCGTCGTCATCTCGGCGACACCGATTCCCGGAAACGAAAAGAGCGTCGGCAAGACGATCAACAATCTCTACCGACTCGGGGCGACCGTCATCCATGGCACGTCTGCGGGAACCGCGCACGTTTCGGGCCACGCATCGCAAGAAGAGCTCTTGCTGATGCTCAATCTCGTGCGGCCGAAGTATTTCATCCCGATTCACGGCGAGTATCGCATGCTCGTGACGCACGCGGGGCTCGCGCAGAAGACGGGCGTCGAAGAAAAAAATTGCTACGTCATCGAAAACGGCGACGTCGTGCAATTCACGAAAGCGGGCGCGGAGAAAGTCGGCAAGACCTACGGCGGTAACGTCATGGTCGATGGCAGCGGCGTCGGCGATATCGGCGAGGCGGTCTTGCGGGATCGTAAGCATCTCTCGATCGATGGCATCATGATGGTCGTCGTCACGGTCGATGCCGAAGAAGCGCGTGTCGTTGCGGGGCCCGATCTCGTGACGCGCGGCGTGTTCTATTTACCGGAATCCGGCGACGTCATGAGCGAGCTCGAGAAGAAGGTCGGCGACGTGCTCGCGGGATGCAGCGCAGAGGGAATTCGTGACGTCAATACCGTCAAAGAGCACATCCGTCAGGGCCTCTCCAAAGCGATCTATGAGAAGACGAAACGCAAGCCGATCGTCATCCCAGTCGTGATGGAAGTCTAGCTCACGAGGCGGCGCGCGGCGGTAACGTACGTTGCCGCTACGTCGCCGTCGCCGGCGGACGCCGACCGGAGTCGTGGCAAAGCGCGGTCGCAATGAAAACTCGACTGCCTCGTGCGACGCAGACCCGCGTCGCGAGCAAACCTGCGGTCCCGAAATCGCCGTCGGAGTCGGCGCTCGCGAGCGCACGGGCGATGCGCCGATTCGATCCGAGTCTCACCGATGACGCGATCGATACAATCTCACGCGGAATCGACGCGAACGCGGTTGCGAGTGCGACTCTCAACCCGAAAAAAAAACGCCTGCGGAACGCCGACGAGCCGGTGAAGTCTTTTACCGTAAAGCTGCGATGACGCTCGACGATATCGCTTTCTCAGATGCGACGACGCTCCAACGGCTGATGACCTCGGGGAGCATTTCTTCGCTCGAATTGACGAATCTCTACCTCGAGCGACTCGCAAAATACGGCGCCTCGTACGGTGCCGTCGTCACGATCGTGCACGAACGCGCACGTCGAAGCAAAACGTGCCGGTCGCGAACGCGAGGCCGGGCGCGTGCGCGGACCGCTCCACGGCATTTTTTACGGTGCCAAAGATCTGCTCGCGACGATCGATGCGCCGACGACGTGGGGCGCGGCGCCGTATCGCAAACAGCATTTCGATGTCGATGCTACGGTGATAAAGCGATTACACGATGCCGGCTCCGTGCTTCTCGCGAAGCTCGCGATGGTCGAACTCGCGGACGGGTTCGGTTACGATGAGGCCAACGCTTCGTTTACCGGCCTCGGACGCACGCCGTGGAATCGAGCGTATCGGAGCGGCGGCTCGTCGAGCGGTTCGGGTGAGGCCGTCGGAGCCGGTCTGGTAGGGTTTGCGATCGGATCGGAGACCTCGACGGCGAGCGGCGTGCGGACCGATTTCACACGATGCGTCCGGTCGTTGCGTGATCGCGGCAGGTTCGCATACCGGTGTGCCGCCAATCGTCGAGCGAGGAGGATCTCATGGTGAAAATCACGCTTGCGGCAGCGATGCTCGCTGCGACGGTCATCGTTCCGATGCCGACACCGGCGGCAGATCAAGCTTTCAGCGATACGGTTTGCGAGAAGGCGATGCCCGTCGGTCGCCATCTCAACGACCTCGTCTCAAAAAACGATACGCTCACGCCCGAACTTTTGGCAACGGCGCTCGAGATGCGCGACGTCTATGCGGATTGCGTGACGGGCTACGATCGCGATTCGACGAGCCGCGCGGGTCATGGCGGCGAGCAATACGGGTCGTCGAACGGCGCGATCGTCGGTCGGCTGTACGCACGCCTAGCGCTCGCGAGAGCGGAGCAGCGCGTCGCCGAATACGAAAGCTACGATAAAAAATTCGATGATGCCGCGGCCGCCCTCGCCGATGCGAACAAACGCCTAAATGAAATGGAAGCGATCGAACCATTCGCTCAGGCGCATCCCGGGACACCGGAGCGCACGCTGTTGGCGCGTGCGCAAGACGTCCGAGCGAGCCTCGTGGCGGCCGCGACCAATCTTGCCGAACGTCGCGCCAGTGCGCCGAAAACCTAAAATCGAAAACGTCGAACGATAAAGAAAAAAAGGCCCGAAGTCCGCGACTTCGGGCCTTTTTTCCGACGTTTCGGAACCAGTGAGGTCTAGTACGCCCCGCCGGTTGTCGGCGAGATCGTCACGTCCGCTTGACCGTTGCCGCCGACGATAGTCGGAAGCTGGTTGACGTTGCCCGGAGGACCGGCTTCGAATGCCGGATAGTTGACGCCGATGCAACGCACGGTATAGTTATCGCCCATTGCGATCGTCGGCGAGATGACACCCGAACCCGATACCGGGCCGAGATTGTCGGCGAAATTGGCGGTAACGTTTCCGCCGCCTTGGACGACGATCGTGTAGTAGTTACCGGCCGTGGTGTCTTGGAGATCGACGATCGTTTCGGTAACGCCGGCCGGAGCCGTGCACGTCGCCGTACCGCCGCCGTTCGTCGTTGACGTAAACGCAGGCGCTGCCACGAAGGCTGGAAGCCCCGCGGTGCTCGCCAGCGTCGCCGTCGGTGCGGTGAGCGTCGCGCCGGCATTATTCGCGGAGGGGACGTTCACCGAGAGGTTATACGCGCCGGCAACCGGCGTGAGTGCAAAGACGGTAAATCCTTGCGGATACCCGTTGAAGCCCGTTGGATAGGAGGGCTGCTTCGGGTTGGGATACGCGGGCGGCCCGCCGATGAATCTGGCTTTGCCCGCATCGAGGCTGCCGTAAAACGGCTGCGAGTAGACGCCGAATTGTGCGGCGCCACTGGTCGTGCTGTTCTCCGGCGCGAAGCCGTATGCGAACGCGCCTCCTGATTGACCGAAGGTCGTCGCGACGGCCGTCGTGCCGGGGAGCGCCTGTGGCGAGCCCGTGATGTGGTTCGTTCCGGCGTCCGTGCCGGCCGAGGAAGCGTTGGGAACCGTAAACGGTCCCGTGAGGCTCGGCGTGTTGAGCAACGTGCCCGAGAGCCCGTTCGGCTGACGGAACGTGACGACGGTATTTAGGCCTTGTGCGACCGTGCCGCCCGCTCCGTAGAACGTGGCGACGCCGACCGCGAGTTGAACCTTGTTCGAGTTGAGGTTGATCGCCGTGAACGGTGGCTCGAGGCCGCTGTTTCCAGACGTGCATCCAGCACCGAGCCCGAGGAGAGCCAACGCGGCAAGGTTTCGAATCGATTGACGCAATGGAGCTCCTTAGAGGGCGAGCTGGTAGTAAACGCGGATCGTCTGCGGCGTCGCGTTCTGAATGAGGCGATAGGGATCTTGACCGAATTGCGACGGCAGATACTGCTGGAGCCCTTCGTTCGGGAAGTTGACCGGGGCCGTGCTGTAACCAGTTTTCGGTCCCGAGATACCGGTTGCCACCGGCTGGTAGCGCGAGTTATACGACGGATTCGACGAATACGTCTGATTGAACAAGTTCGTGAACAATACGCCGATGGTCGATTTCGACCCGGGCTTGTTGAACTCGACACCGAGGTCGGTATTGAGACGTCCGGCCTGCAGGATACCGCCGGCGCTCGAGGTTTCCGCCGTGCCACGCGTTGCAGCGATATTCGGCTTGAACACCGTGCCGGGATTTTGCGGGTCGACGAAATTCGGCGATAAGTTCGCACCGAAGGCCGAACCTTGCGGCGTATTGGTGTTGGGGATGTTGTACGGTTTCCCGCCGACATATGCAGCCGTAACGTTGCCGACGCCGAGCGGGAAGCCGCGACGATAGGTCACGATCGGATTGACGCGGAGGCCACCGTGCGATTTGTACGAGAGCGCGAGCGAGCCCGCGAGCGGTGAGACGAAACCGACGCGATACTGATTACCGAGCGCGAGCGATTGCGTCGGAACGGGTGGGAAGAAGTCTTCCTGGATCAACGGGCTCGGAACGACGTTCGAGAACTCGTTGATGTACGTGAGCGCCAGCTGTCCCGAGAGACCGAATGCCGCTTCACGTGTGAGGTAGAATTCGACGCCCGTCGTGCGGCTGGTGCCGAGATTGGTCGAGGTCGCGGGCCCGAGAATGATGTTGCCGGTTGCAGCATCGACGAGCGGAACGCCGTTCTTGTCGAAACGCGGCTGATTTACGAGCACCAGTGCGTCGTAACCGCGACGGTAGAACGGGGTGACCTTCACGCTGATGTTGTTCGCGAACTGATGCTCGAGGCTGAACTCGTAGTTGTTGAACGTTTCGGGTTTGACCGGTTGGATGGGAACGCCGTTGAACGACTGATTTTCCCAATAGATCTGGTCTTGGTAGTCCTTACACGGAAGATTACCCAAGATGCCGCAGATTTGCGACGCGTATGCGCCGCTCGTGTAGTCGACCGGGGTTCCGGCGTTTGCGTTCGCGAGCGCATCGTACGACGGGATGCCTGCGAAGGCTTTATACGTGCCTTTGGGAACGCGCGCATCGACGAACGAGATCGGCGCGAACTGAACCGAGCGTCCGTACGAAGCGCGGAAAACGTTGTCGTTGCCGATTTTGTACGTGAAGGCGAAACGTGGTTCGAAGACGAGCGGCGAGCGCTGCGCGTTATCGATCGACACGGTCTGGAACGTCGTGCCGTTGATTTTGCGGAAGCCCGTCAGTGCGTATTGGCACGAATCGTCGAGTGCCTGTGCGGCTGTCGTCGGATTACAGCCATCGAGGCCCGGCAGCTGGTAATGCGTGCCGTCGAAGCGGATGCCGGCGTCGACGTTGAGGCGGTCGCTGACCGTGATCTTATCGCGCAAGTAGAACGCGAAATCCTGACGATTCGCCGTTGGCGATTGATTGAAGTACGGCACGGGTCCCGGCTTCGCCCCGAGCTTCGTGCTGAAGAGATATCCGCAATAGCTCGCGCCATTGGGATCGGTTCCGAGCGGGCAGTTGCCGAGGCCCTGTCCGTCGCCGGCCACCGCGCCATCGGCGGGTAACTTCGGATTGATGAAGTCGGCGACTTCGTAGCCGCCGTTGCCGAAGCCCGACGCGACGAGCACGCCGTCAACGGGAAGCTGGAAATTGTCGACGGGGTGGAGGAAGTCGAACTTGGCTCCGAACGAGAGCGCCTGTTTCGTCCCGAGTTGGCTCGTCAGATCGATCGATCCGCCGGTACGATGTCCGCCCTGCAAGACGTTGTCTTCCGAGAGGAATACCGAGCCGAAATTCTCCGGATCGTCGAACGTCGTCACGGCGTCGAGCTGATAGTATTTCGCGGAGAGGAACGTCGAGTTGCTGAGGTTGTTGGTGTACTGGAACTTCAATACGTTGTTG
>JANYGA010000006.1 GCA_025359485.1 Rhodospirillales bacterium
CGCACGATCGCGCGAGCGCGCGCTCGCACTCGCAGCCGACGCCGAACGTCCGCAGCCCGCGCGTAACGTCGGACCGCGCCGCGTGCGTGACGCACGCTTCAACGTGGCGCCGCAACGCGCGCGATCGCCGTTCTCGCGAAACGCCGTCACGACGAACGCGGCGAACATCGTTCAAGATCCCGGCTTCGAAACCGGCGGCACGTCGTTCTGGCCGCAGTGCGGCAACGTGGCCGCGACCGTTTCGAGCAATCGCGCGCATACCGGCGTCTATTCCGAACGTGCGGGCTCCACGAACTCATCGACCGGTGAGATCAACGGCGATGCCGGTCTCTGCCAGAACGTCACGATCCCCGCGTCGGGCAAACTCTCGTTTTGGGTCTATCAACTTTCGAACGAGGCGAATACGACGTACTCGTATCAGTGGGCGCTCCTCCTCGATGCGAACGGCACGATCGTTTCACAACTGTACAAATCTGTCGCCAACACTAACGGTTGGGTCTTCAAGAGCTTCGATCTCTCCGCTTTCGCCGGGCGCACGCTCTCGATCTACTTCGGCGTGCACGGTGACGGCTACGGTGGCAATTACACGATCCAATACGTCGACGACGTGAGCCTCACGAGCGGTGCGGTCGCGACGCCGACACCCACGCCCGCACCGACAGCGACTCCGACGCCAGGTGCGACACCGACTCCGGTACCGACGAAAACGCCGACGCCTGCCCCGACGGGCACGCCGACACCCGCACCGACGGCAACGCCCGCCAACGGTGGCGGTGCGCCGATCGGCGGTAATCTTACCGGACCCGATACGGGCCTCGGTCCGGTCGCCGTTGCAAACGGCTACGATCTGCCCGTACAACACGGCTATAACGGCAGCGGCCACGCGACGGGCGTCGCCATTTCCGGCGACTACTCCGATACCGACCTCACGACGTATCTCAACTACTTCGGAATCGCGCGGACGGGACCGGCAACGACGCGCGTGAGCGTCGACGGCGGCGCACCGTACAATCCGGCGTATGCGAACACGAACGCATCGCTCGAAGCGACGCTCGACGTCGAAACGATCGTCGGGCTCGCACCCGGGACGCATCTGTACATGTATCTCTTCCCGGATCTTTCGTCGGTCCACATCGAAGACGGCTACAATCGTGCCGTCGCCGATAACGCCGTCGACGTACTCAATTCCAGCTTCGGCGGATGCGAGACGGGCGATCCCACATTCGATACCGCGACGAATCAAATCGCGACGCAGGGCGCCGCCAAAGGCATCACGTTCGCCGCTTCGAGCGGCGACTCGGGATCGGCGGAATGCAGCGGCGCGACGGGCGTTTCCGCTCCCGCGAGCGGCCCCGAATTCGTGGCGCTCGGCGGCACGAATATCAAGGTGACCTCGACGGGTGCGTACGCGTCGGAAACCGGATGGACGGGATCGGGCGGCGGCGTTTCCACGCAGTGGGCCCAGCCCTCGTATCAGTCCGGCGTTGCGGGCGCGAGTACGGCCGGCCGCAACGTGCCCGATATCGCCTTCCCCGCCGACCCCGCAACGGGAACCGCGTTCTACTTCGGTTCGGGTGGACCGAGTGCGAATTGGAACGGGCCGCTCGGCGGCACGTCGTGGGCAAGTCCGATTTACGCAGCACTCCAAACGGAGATCAATCAGCGTCAGGGGACACGTGGGGGCTTCGTAAATTCGCGAATTTACAAAGCCTTCTCGAGCAACGGCTACAACGCGTATCACGACGTGACGTCGGGTAGCAATGGAGCCTTCAGCGCGCATGCCGGATTCGACAACGTAACGGGCATCGGTTCGCCGAAGGGCTACTTCCTCTCGGGCGTTCTCTAAACTTCAGAACCGTACCAATGGGAGACGGGTTCGCGCGAGCGACCTCGTCTTCTCTTTTTGGTCGAGAGAGGTTCGATGCGTCATACGGGTAAGAGCGGAGCATGGCTGATGTCGAAATCTCCCTCCGCCCCGCGGGCCCGCTCTTAGTCAAGGGCCCGATCGTTTTGCGCGATGTCGATGGAAACGAAATCGACCTCGGCGGCAAATCGACCGTCGCACTGTGCCGCTGCGGCGCATCGACGACCAAACCTTTTTGCGACGGCACGCATTCGAAGATCGGATTCATGGCGGCGAATGCCGCCGTCAACGATTCGAAATAATCGTGCTGACGCAGCTGACGCGCCCTTGACGCCCATGGTGCGCGCGTCCTTCAATGCGCGCATGTTCTCATCGCGTCGCCGACCGCCGACTTCGCCCGTGCCTCTCGCACCGGGTGTCGGCTTCGTCGTATAGCCGCACACCCGTCTCGCGAGACCCACGGGCGCGCCGCAATCGGCGCGCTTTTCTTTTGCCGTCGCTCTACGCATCGCTCGGTTTCGCTGAAGGCAACGAGATGCGACTCTAGGACCGTCCGACCACGCGCGCGCACAGACTTCCGAATCCGATCGCGACGGCGTGTGAATCGCGCGCCTGCGCACGAAAGGTGACCTCGTCGCCGTCTTCCAGATACGCGCGCGTCGTGCCGTCGGAAAGTCGTAGCGGAGCGGTTCCATCACGCGTGCGCTCGATCAGGCTCCCGCCATTCTCGGGTTCGCGCCCCGAGATCGTTCCCGACGCATAGACGTCGCCCGCGCGAATGCGCGTGCCGTTGCTCGCGACGTGGGCGAGTTGTTGGCCGATCGTCCAATACAGGTCACGCGCGTTGACCTCGGCAACGCGATCCGGCACGTCACCGCGCGCGATCATCGCAGCCGACCGAAGCGACGCGCTTGCGACGATATCGAACGCGCCGCGCGACTCCGCAACGAGATGCGGTAACGGCGGCGGCTCCTGCACGCGCGACGCACGCCGAAACGGTTCGAGCGCATCGATCGAGACGATCCACGGCCCGAGCGTCGTCGCAAACGATTTCGAGAGAAACGGCCCGAGCGGTCGATACTCCCACGCCTGCAGATCGCGCGCGCTCCAATCGCACAGGAGCGCGACGCCGAAGACGGTGTCACGCGCGCGCTCGGCGGTTATCGGTCCCGCGCTCGCGTCGCCCGTGATGCACGCGAGTTCGATTTCGTAATCGAGTTTGTGCGTCGCCGCATACTGCGGCACGCCCGATGCCCGTGCGATCTGACCGTGTGGCCGTCGCACGACGGTTTCACAGTGGATCGTCGACGCGCGTCCGTGATATCCGATCGGGAGCCAGCGCCAATTCGGAAGCAGCGATTCTTCGCCCGGCCGCAAGATTCGCCCGAGGTTCGTCGCGTGTTCGAGCGATGCATAGAAGTCGACGTACGCACCGACCGTCAACGGCAATACGTTGCGCACGTCGCGCCGTAAGACCAGCGCCCGTGTCGAGATCTCACGCCGCACGGCCGGCGTATCCGCGCGAAGGTAGCGCGAGATCGCGGCGCGCACGCGACGCCACGTCGTGCGATCGCGCGCGAGCAACGCATCGAGCGAAGGTCCACCGAGCAACGTGCGTGCGTCGGCACCGAGCACATCGTCGAACGTGCCCTCGCGCGCGAGGACGCCGAGATCGAGTGCGTGGTCGCCGATCGCGACGGCGAGATGCGGCTCGGTCTCGCCGTCGCGCACGATCGCACCATAGGGCAAATTCTGAATCGGAAAATCGGCATCGCCGATGGGAACCCACGTGGCGAGTGCGGTATCGGTCGTCGCGTCACCATGCGCGTGCATTTCGCGATGTTGCGCGCGCGAGCGACCGACTCATGCGCGAAGGACCGGCGCGCGATGCGTGCCAATCCAAGGCCTCATCGCACACGAACAAGCACAACCGACCCCCGAACTCTACATCTCTTGCGACGTCGAAGCCGATGGACCGTGCCCGGGCCTCTTTTCGATGTTGAGCTTCGGTCTCGCCGCATTTACCATCGACAAAAAACTCGTCGGGACGTTTTCGCGAAACCTCGAGCTCCTCGACGGGGCCGACGTCGACGAACGCACCTCGAAGTGGTGGGCGCAACCGGATCAAATCGCCGCATTTGCCAAATCGCGTGAGGACCTCGTCTCACCGCGCGGAGCGATGGTCGACGCCAAGTCGTGGCTCGATGAAATAAAAGCCTTCGGTCGGCCGATCGTCGTCGGCGCGCCCAGCGGCTTCGACTTCACGTTCATGTATTATTATTTCCAGCGTTTTCTCGGCGAAAGCCCGATCGGTTTCGCGAGTTTAGATCTGCGCAGCTACGCCGCAGCCGTGATGAAACGACAATACCGGCATGTCGGCAAACGGCAGTATCCCACCGAATGGATCGACGAAAACTTGCCGCACACGCACGTCGCCCTCGACGACGCGATCGAACAGGGCTGCATCCTCATCAACATGATGCGGCACAATCTCGAATTACCGCGCATCGTGGAGATGATCGACGAGCGATCAGCCCTTCACTGATGGTGTCGGCGGCGTCGACGAATCGATCGGAATTACGCGATAGGCGCCGACGCGGCCACTGGGATCGACGCGCATTTGAACGAGCAACGATCCACCGGTAAACGTTACGTCGTATTCGTAACGTCCGGTATCGGCGTTGCCCGAGCGTTCTTTGATCGCCGATATCGTCCCGAGTGCGTGCATACGATCCGATAGCGCACCGAGGTCGGTGCGCGTTACGGCGCGCTTCGTCGCATCGTCGAAGCTCGCGAGCGTCGTATCGAGATCGTTTGCGTAGACGGCGCGCGTGATACGGTCGGCGAGTTGCGCCGGCGTTTCGGCGTTCGTTCCGCAGCTCGTGAGCGCAAACGAAAGCAGCGCGCCCGAAAGCGCGCTGCTTGGTGAAAGACGCATCTCGCCTAGTACGAGCCCCAGCCGTACGAAACGGCCTGCGGCGCGGTGCCGTTCGCAACGTCGGCGCGGCGCGGCGGAGCGTTCCGAACGCTCGTTGGGCGCGACGTGCGCTGCACGAATGCCGTACGATTGTCACGGCCGTATTTCGCGACGATCAGCGAGTGCTTGAGCGAAGCGATCTGCTTGTCGCGCTGAGCGACGGCGATGTGCTGATAGGCAACTTCGTGCTTGAGATCGCTCACGAGTGCGGCCTCATTGAGATAGGCCTGGCGCTGGCTCGCGTAGGCGGCTTGCGCCTGATTGCGCTCGTACGCGGTTTCGGCCTGACGGCGATCGTACTCGGCGTACTTCTGGTGGACTTTCTTGTTGTGATTGATGATCAGTAACGTGCCACCGATGGCGGCCGCTCCAAAAATGATGTTTCGCGTGCTCGCGGCACCGTCGGCGCGTGCGGCAATCGGCGAAACGAACGAGAAGCCCATGACGGCGGCAAGCGCGGCGACGAGCAAACGGTTGGAAAACTTCATACGGAATCAATCCTCCTACGCGGCGTCTTTACCCTCGCTTAACGCAAGCAAACAGCCGGGGGTTCCCGGTCGCTCGCTCCGGTAAGGGGCTCGGTCGACACGCGCGAATCGTCGGTCATGCCATCCTACGTTCGCGCCGGATCCGTACCGCCGAAGCGGCATACTCAATTCCGCGGCCCGGGCGGGGATCTCTATGCCGAGGAACTCTTCTCGCGCCAGGGCTTTTCGAGCTCGTACGCCCTCCTCTATCATCTGCGCGCGCCGACGGCGACGCTCGATGTCCGGCCTTGGCACCGCGAGGACGTCGTCTTCGAACCGAACGACCCGCTTCGCAATCGCCACTTTCAAATGGGCGTCACTGAGGGCGAAATGCCGTCGGCCGGACGCACCGCCCTCGACGCACGAACGCCACTTATGGGAAATGCCGACCTCGTGATCGCGCTAGCCGACTTCGATCGTCCCAGTGAGACGTTCTATCGCAACGCGGGCGGCGACGAGCTTATCTTCATCCACGGCGGCGCGGGAACGCTCGAATCGCCCTTCGGCGAGCTAGCCTATCGCGCTCACGATTTTCTCATCGTGCCGTCTGGGACGACCTACCGGCTTCAACCGAGCGAACCGACGCGTGCGATCGTGTACGCGTCAGCTGGCCAGATCGCGATTCCACGCCGCTTCCGCAACGATGCGGGGCAACTCGAAGAGCACGCGCCGTACTACGAGCGCGACTTTCGCGTCCCGACGTTTCGCGATCCCATCGACGTGCGCGGCGAGTTCGAGATCCGCGTGACGAGTCGCGGGCGCAACGCTACCTATGTCGTCGAGAACCATCCCTTCGATCTCGTCGGGTGGGACGGCTACTGCTATCCCTACGCGTTCAACGTCGACGAGTACGCGCCGATCACCGGAATGCTCCATCAACCGCCGCCGGTTCACGCCACATTCGAAGCACCGGGCGCGGCATTTTGTGCGTTCGTCCCGCGCATGGTCGATTACCATCCCCTCGCGATCGCCGTCCCGTACAATCATGCCAACGTCGAGTGCGACGAAGTGCTCTACTACGTTAGCGGAAACTTCATGAGTCGCCGCGGCATCTCCGAAGGCTCGATCACCCTCCATCCCGCGGGTGCGATGCACGGTCCACAACCCGGCGCCGTCGAGGCGAGCCTCGGCCGTACGACGACGGACGAACTCGCGATCATGGTCGATACGTTCGCGCCCCTTGGGATCGCGCGTGCCGCCCTCGCGCGGGAAGACGCGCAGTATTTTCGCTCGTGGGTCGCTAAGATTTAGCGGCCTCGAAAGAAGGCCTCATATGGCGACGCAACTCGTCGATCGCGTTCCCGCACGCGGATCGCTCGATTGGGACCACCTTCACTTTTACGTCGGCAACGCGAAGCAAGCCGCGCACTTTTACGCGACCGCATTCGGTTTTCGAATCGTCGCGTATGCGGGTCCCGAGACGGGCTCGCCCGGCCGCGCATCTTACGCGCTCGTCCAAGCGGGGCTGCGCTTCGTCGTGACGAGTTCGCTCGCACCGAGCGACCCGATTGCCGATCACGTCCGCGCACATGGTGACGGCATTCGCGACGTCGCTCTGCGCGTATCCGACGCTCGCGCAGCGTATGCAAACGCGGTCGCCGCGGGCGCGCGTGGGGTCACCGAACCGCACGAAGAGCACGACGCTGACGGCCACGTCGTTCTCGCAACGATCGCGACGTACGGCGATACCGTGCATTCGTTCGTCGAACGCGATGCGTACGCGGGTGCGTTCATGCCCGGTTTCGTTGCGGTTGCAAATTCGCCCGAGGCGCCGCACGCGCCGAACCTACGGGGTATCGATCATTGCGTCGGCAACGTCGGCTGGGACGAGATGGATCCGTGGGTCGCGTTTTACGCGCGAACGTTCGGATTCTCGCAGCTCGTTTCGTTCGACGATCGCGACATCTCGACGCAGTACACGGCGCTGCGCTCGAAGGTCGTCTCCGATGCGGAACACCGCGTAAAATTTCCGATCAACGAGCCCGCGCGCGGCCTCAAGAAATCACAGATCGAGGAGTATCTCGATTTCTACGGCGGTCCGGGCGTGCAACACGTCGCGATCGTCACCGACGACATCATCGCAACCGTGCGCGCCCTGCGTTCCAACGGCGTCAAATTTCTCGAAACGCCCGCAAGCTATTACGACGCCCTCGCGGAGCGCGTCGGCACGATCGATGAATCCATCGCGACGCTTCGCGATCTCAGCATCCTCGTCGACCGCGACGATCGCGGCTACATGTTGCAAATTTTCACGAAGCCATTGCAAGACCGGCCCACCCTCTTCTTCGAAATCATCCAACGCCGCGGGAGTCTCTCCTTCGGAAAAGGCAACTTCAAAGCGCTCTTCGTTTCGATCGAAGAGGAACAAGCGAAACGAGGCAACCTCTAATCATGCGTTCTCTCCGACTCATCGCGCTCGCTTTCACGGCGGCGTTTTTCGCATCTGCCGGCCCGGCTACTTCTCGGCCGATACACGTCGTCGCTGATGCGACGCTTGAACCGAGTCCGACGCCCGCTGTATCGCCAGGTGCGAAGTCGCAGACGAAACCCGATGCGGCAAAGCCTGCAGAGGCCGACGCGACCGCCCTACCGACGATCGAAAAATTCGACCACGGTGCCGATGTCGCCGACGGTCTCTTCACGATCGTGCGCAAAGCGGGCAAGGTTTATCTCGGCGTCGAGAAAGCGCAACTCGATCGCGAGTATTACGAGCATGCGACGACGGCCAACGGTCTCGGCGGATACGGCATACTCTCCGGCGACGATTTTCAACAACCGGCGCGCATCGTCAAATTCGAACGGTTGAGCGACAAAGCCATCGCGCTCGTCTTACCGCAGTATCGCTTCAATGCCGAAGCGGGTACGGCGATCGCGTCGGCAGTCAAGATGTCCTCGGCGAACTCGATCGTCGCCGTGCTTCCCATCGTCGCCGAAGATAAGGCGACGGGCAAAGCCCTCGTCGACGTCGCGTTCATGCTCGGCGACACGCTCGATCTCGCAAACGGCCTCAGCGCAATCGTCGAGAACCCGAAAAACCCGCAGGGCGGCTACCGGCAAGATACGGCGCGGACCTATTTCGGTGAGAGCAAGGCCTTCCCGAAAAACGTCGTGATCGAAGCCGATCAAACGTTCGCTTCGACCAAACCCGACACGATCAATACCGTCACCGATCCGCACAGCATTCTGATGCGCGTGAAGTACAATCTCGCCGAGGTGCTCGGAACCCCCGGCTACGTCCCGCGTTTTGCCGACGATCGCGTCGGATTCTGGCAAGATCCGCACGTCAATTTCACGCGCGACGACCGCGTCGACAATATCGAACGGCTCGCCTTGCGCTGGGGTATCCACGCGAGCGATCCGACCAAACCGTCGCCCGCGGTCAAACCTATCGTTTATACCTTAACTAATACCATTCCCGATCAATATCGCGGTGCCATCCGCGAGGGCGTGCTGGAATGGAATAAGGCCTTCGCTCGTATCGGTATCCTCGACGCCATCCGCGTCGCCGATCAGCCGAACGATCCGAGCTGGGATCCCGACGACATCCGTTACAATACGATTCGGTGGTTAACCGAATCCAACAGCGGCGGTTTTCTCGAAGCACAGATCGAATGGGATCCGCGTACGGGCGAGATCTTCCGCGGCGGCGTGCTCATCGATTCCGATTTCATGCGCTACGGAAAATTCGCGTATGCCGATGTCGTAGGACCGTCGTCGGGCTCGCCCACGAGTGAAGCCGACGTCGATTCCGCCGAGCTCGCGCAACACCCAACCGAGCTCTGGAACCCATCGGATTTTGCGAACTTCGCGCCGAAATACCATCGCACGCACGAGTTCATCCATCGCGATACGGGCGCACGTGCGCAAGCGGCGTTCGGTCTGCTCGCCCTCACGCTGCTCGGCGAAGAAGTGCCGACGTCGTTCGCACACGATTACCTCAAGTCGGCCGTCGAGCATGAGATCGGTCACGATTTCGGCCTCGCGCACAACTTCATCGGCCACAACGCCTACACGATGGCGCAACTGCGGAGCAAAGCGTTCACGTCGGTCAACGGCGTGACGTCGTCGGTGATGGAATACGCGCCGTTCAACATCTGGCCGAAAAATTCACCGCACGGCGACTACAATCAGACGGTCCTCGGGCCGTACGATTATCACGCAATTCACTGGGGTTACGCGCCGATCGCCGGTGCTACCACGTCGCAAGATGAGGTGCCGACGCTCAATCGGTGGGCACAAGCATCGATCGATCCCAAGTTCGCTTTCGCTTCCGATGAAGATAACGAATACAACGGCCATGCCGTCGACCCGCGCATCGCGACGTTCATGCTTTCCAACGACAGCATCGGTTGGTGCGAGAGCCAACTCGGCATCGATCGGCAGCTCATCCGGACGATCGACGCTCGGTATCCGCGCCCGGGCATGCCTTGGGATCAGGAACGCACGGCCTTCGGAATGCTGGTCGGCGAGTACGGCCGATGTGGCATGGCGATGACGCACTACATTGCCGGCGAGCACATCTCGCGCGCGCGTCGCGGCGATCCGCACGCACCGCCGCCGCTCACGCCGATCTCGCGCGACGAAGAATATCGGGCCTTCAAGAATCTCGATACGTATTTCTTCAAAGATTCGGCATGGAATATTTCGTCGTCGACGTTGCGTCGCCTCACCTATAGCGAGTACGAAGCCTTCGTCGATTTCGGCGACACGCAACGGCCACGTCACGACATCTCGCTCTCCGCGCTCGTGGCCGCGTACCAGAACGCCGCGCTTGGATACATGTACTCTCCGCTCGTCCTACAGCGTCTCGCCGATCTTCCGAGCAAGGCCGCATCGTACAAGCCGATGACGATGGCCGATCTCTTCACCTGGACGCAAACGAGCGTCTACGGCGATCTCGCTACGAGCACGCCCGCAAAAACGTCGATCCATCGCAATTTGCAACGCAGTTACGCGCGCATGCTCGAGCGTATGGCGACCACGCCGCCTCCCGGCACGCCGTACGATGCCCAGGCGCTCGCACGGCACGAACTCGTCGCCCTCGAAAGCGGCGTGCATCGGAGCCTCGGCAAACCGAATCTCGATCTCGTCACGCGTGCGCATTTGGAGGCGCTCGGCGACGAGGTAAGTCGCGCACTCGACCCGAGAACGGCACCGACCCGCTCGTAGGCTCGCGCATCGAGACGAGTTGCATGAACGCACGACTCGTCTCGATGCAAACTTGAAAGTTATGAGCCGGCTGCCTCGGCTGACGATGGCGCGGGCATCAGTGGAAGCCGAATGCGGAATTGCGCGCCTCCCAACAGCGAATCGCCGACGTCGGCTTCGCCGCCGACCCTCTCGAGCATGAGGCGCACGACGGCGAGCCCGATACCGCTGCCGTTTGCCGTCGCCGTGCTCCCACGCTTGGCGAGAGAAAAGATGGCCTCGCGCTCGTGCGCCGCGACGCCCGGCCCGTCGTCGTCGACGCGGACTTCAACGTAGCGTGCATCGAGTGACGCGACCGAGACGAATACGCGCCCGCTTTCGCGGCCGTGCTTGATCGCATTTTCGATAATATTGATGAGGATTTGCGTGAGGCGGTCCGGCCCGATTGCGACGACGAAGGGTCCGCACGTGAGCAGCGCGAGATCGGTCTTGCGTGCCGATGCAAACGGCGCGACCGCATTGATCGCCGATGCGATCGACGACCCGAGATCGCTCGATTCATCGTGCGTACTCGTCGCGCGCAGATCGAGCATCGAAACATCGAACATGCCGTCAACGAGACGTCCCATCCTCATGGCTTCCGTCCGCGCGACTTCCAGGAAACGGCGCGTCGTATCGGGATCGAGATCTTCTTCGAGCAACGTTTCGAGGTAGCCGCGAATTGACGTGAGCGGCGTGCGAAGTTCGTGGCCGATCGTCGAAAAAAAGTCGTAGCGCTCGCGTTCGCGCGCACCACGTTCGAGCGCGCTTTCGATCGCGTGTTGCAAGCGGACAACGCCCGAGATGCCATCGAGCAGCGTCCACCCCGTCTCGACGCGGACGCCGCCCGCGCCCTCCATCGCCGATGCGAGCCGCGCGAGAGTTGCCCGACAATCCGTCGGA
>JANYGA010000092.1 GCA_025359485.1 Rhodospirillales bacterium
AACCCGCGCCCAGACCTCGCGTCTTACCGACGCCGATGTGCACGGTGTTCGACGTCTTGACGTTGCGTAGCGCTTGGACGTCGGTGTTGACCGCGTAGAAGTCCACGTTCGAAAGTCCGGCTTCGATCATCCGATTGATAGCGTTGCAGCCACCGCCGCCGATGCCGACGACTTTGATCGTGGCAGTTTGTTCGGGATTATAGCGTTTAGATTCGGCCATCGTTGCCTCCGCGAAAAGTGAGAGTTGGACTGTTAGTTCCAGAGATCGCCGAACCACGCGGCGATACCACTGAAGGGGCTGCGCGATTTCCCGGCGTGCCAGATCGCGCCGTCGCCTTTGGGTCCGAAGAGCACGAGACCGACGGCGGTCGCGAACTCGGGTTGTTTTACGGCATCGGTGAGTCCGCCGACGGCCGTCGGCACGCCGATCCGTGCGGGTAAACCAAAAAATTCCGAAGCGGCCTGCTCGATACCGCGGAGGTGCGCGCCGCCGCCCGTGATGACGATTTCGGCGAGCATCACATCGCGTGGCAACGTCGTCAGCGCCGTCTTCGCCATGCGGAAGATTTCGTGGAGTCGCGGCGCGACGATCGCGCGCAGTTGCGCGCGGGTAACCGTCTTCGTCGTGCGACCGTCGAGCGTCTTGACGGAAAAATCTTCACCCGTCGGTTCGTTGATCGCGCATGCGATCGTGCGTTTGATGCTCTCGGCTTCGACGAAGGTCGTCTTAAGACCGAGGGCGATGTCGTTGGTGAGGATGTTCCCGCCGACGGGAATCGTCGACGTATGGATCGCTCCGCCGCCGGAGTAAACTGCGATGTCGGTCGTGCCGCCGCCGATATCTAGCAAGACGACGCCGACGTGTTTCTCTTCGGCGAGCAGCGTAGCAGCCGACGAGGCGAGCGGTTCGAAGACGATGCCCGCGGGTTCGAGTCCCGCGCGATGCACGCACTTGAGCACGTTCGTGATGAACGTATTGCCGCCCGTGATGATGTGCGTGTCGACTTCGAGTCGCGCGCCACTCATGCCGATGGGATCGGTAATACCGTCGTGACCGTCGACCGTATAATGCCACGGCAATGTGTGAATGATCTGACGATCGTTGCCGACATCGATGAGCTTCGAGGCCTCGACGACGCGACGCACGTCGTTGCGCGCGACTTCTCGATCTTCACCCGTAATCGCGACGACGCCGCGATTGTTGGTGCTCCGCACGTGCTCGCCCGTAACGCCGACGTAGACGTGGCTGATGTTGACGCCGGCCATGCGTTCGGCTTTTTCCGTTGCCGCTTCGATCGAGCGAACGGTCTCCTCGAGATCGGTAATCACGCCCTTGCGGAGACCGGAGCACGGCGCCTCGCCGACGCCGATGATATCCAGTCCATTCGACGTCGCCGTTGCCACGACCGCACAGGTCTTCGTCGTACCGATATCGAGGCCGACGATCGTGGCGCCACTGGAGTTCTTGCTCAAATACCGACCCCGAAATTGGAAATCGCCGAATCGCTTAGGTGGCGCGGCACCCCACATATTGTGGTCGGTGCCCGCAGTTCCTTGTCTATATTGTGTTCATTGCGTGTGCATAGCGGTGTAGAAGATGGCCTAGCGATACTCGACGACGGGGGTGGCCGGAGCGCGGAGGTCGACGGAGCGCACCTTCACCGCGCGGGTCCCGAGTTGGGCGAGGATGGGTCCGATCAGACGCTGTTTCGAACCGAGATTGGCTTCGTCGCCGAAGCGCACCACGATGCCATCGTGCAGGATCGCTTCGAGCGCACCGAAGCGGTCGTGCCGCAGATCGGCAAACCGGTCGCCCGTCTCAGCGAGTTCGCGTGCATCTTTTTGCAAGTGCGCGAGCTCGTCGTCATGCGAGAATGCCCCAGGCGTTGCGTTGCGAATGCCGCGCACGTCATACGTGCGCGACGTCCCGCGCGCGCAACCCGATTCGAGGACGCGCAGATCGCGATCGACGGTAATCTCCGTACCGGCCGAATCGCGCGCACACGCTTCGGCGCGACGCTCTTCGATCTCGATCCACACGTTGCCCAGTGGGCGGCGATGGATATGCGCCGTAAAGACGTACGGAATGGCTACGATGCGGCGTTCGATCGCGCCGCGGTCCAAGAGCCAAATGTTGACCGACGGATCGATCGCAGCACGTGCGACGACCTCGCTTTTTGGAACGTGTGCGAGCCCCGTAACGGTGAGATCGTGGAGTTGGAATGCGGGAAGTGTCGCGAGTCGCCACACCGCGAGTGCGACGAGAAGTCCCGTCACCGCGAAGACGACCCAATACGTTCGCACGCGCGCGAGTAGCGAACGTTTGCGCCGCCGTTGCCGGGGCCGCACGATCATCGCTTACGCGACGAGGACGTAACGATCGATCGCCTCCGCGACGCCGTCGGCATGCACGTCACCGACGACCGCATTCGCGAGCGCTTTGAGCTCGGCCGGCGCCGAACCCATCGCGATTGCGAATCCGGCGGCTTCGAGAAACGGGAGATCGTTATACGAATCGCCGACCGCCATCACGCGATCCATCGGAATACCGTAGCGCTCCGCGACGATCTTGACCGCCGCGCCCTTGTTGCACGATGGGCTGAGCATCTCGACGAATTCGGGATTGGAACGCGTGACGTATGCCGCGGAGCCGAGTTCGCGTTTGAGCACGTCGTAGCCGTCGGCCGCACGGGCGGGATCGGTCACGATGTTTACTTTTGTACTGTCGTGTCCCGCAAAGGCCTCGAGGAGCGAGGGCACGATCTGCGCTTTCGTCCCCGACGTGCGCTCGTAAAGCTCGGCGTACGCGTTATACTCTTCGACGTAAAATTTGTCGTCGCGATAGAATTGCACGTGATAGCCGAGCGGCTTTGCGATCTCGTAGATTTTTCGCGCGACGGCGTTGGGTAGGGCGACTTCGCGTTCGAAGGCACCGCTCTGCGCATCGGCGATGACCGCACCTTGATAGCACACGATCGGCCCTTCGAGGCCAAGTTCGAGTGCGATCGGCCGAGCGCCGACGTACATACGACCCGTCACGATCGTGACGCGAATACCGGCGGCGATCACGCGTTTGACCGCCGCGATGACGGCCGGCCGAACCGCCTCGCGCGGTTCGATCACGGTGCCATCGAGATCGAGGGCGAGCATCAGTGGTGTCAGGATCCTTGCTCCTCGCGCAAAAGCGCGGTGCGTGCGTGTGCGGGAAGACCTTCGAAATTCGCGAGTGCGGCGAGCGCCCGCGCGTCGGATTGCATCCGCGAGCGACTATTTTCCACGAGCGACATCGTGCGCGAGAAATCGGCGAGATGCAGGCCCGATGAGAATCGTCCCGCGCCCGATGTCGGGAGCACGTGATTGGAACCCGCGATATAATCTCCCGCAGCGACGGGGGTATCGTTGCCGATGAAGAGCGCGCCCGCGCGCTTGATCTCGGGCACGAGATCCATCGGATCTTTCGTCTGGATCGAGAGATGTTCGGGCGCGAAACGGTCGATCACCTCGAGCACCTCCGCGCGGCTGTGCGCGTGGACGAGATACGTTCGCCCGTCAAGCACGCGCGAGACGATGTCGCTGCGGCCACAAGCGGTCGCGAATTCGCCTTCGAGGAGATCTGCGACGGCTTCGAGCAGCGCACGGTCTTCGCTGACGGCCGCGACGCGCGCGAGCGGATCGTGCTCGGCTTGCGCGATGAGTTCGCCCGCGACGAAGTCCGGTCGCGACGATGCGTCGGCCACGACGAGTACTTCCGAAGGGCCCGCGAGCCCGTCGATGCCGCACATGCCGAAAACTTGCCGTTTGGCTTCGGTGACCCAAGCGTTGCCCGGGCCCACGATCTTATCGACTTTCGCAATCGTCGCCGTCCCGTACGCGAGCGCCGCGACGGCTTGCGCACCGCCGCACGCGTAGATTTCGTCGACGCCCGCGAGCGCGCACGCGAAAAGAATCGCTGGGTTGATCGAGCCGTCTTTCTTCGGCGGCGTCACGACGACCACGCGCGCGACGCCCGCGATCTTCGCCGGAACCGCCGTCATCAATACCGATGACGGATAGGTCGCCGTCCCACCCGGAACGTAACACCCGACCGCCCCGAGCGGCCGCACGAGCAGCGCGCTCACCGTACCGTCGGCATCGCGGTGCGTGGCATCGGGGTGAATCTGCCGTTCGTGAAACGCAGCAACGCGGTCGCGCGCCAGTCGCAAGCCCGCAGCGATCTCGGCCGGCACGAACGATTCGGCGTCCGCAATACTCGGTACCGCAACGCGCAACGTTGCGACCGTCGCACCGGAAAAATCGAATTTTTGCGTGTACGCGACGACCGCAGCGTCGCCGCGCGCACGAACGTCGGCAAGCATCGCCGATACCGTCGCTTGCAGCTGCGGCTCGGGATCCCAGCCGCCAGCATAGAGTCCGGCGAGGGCTTCTTCGTCGTGCGCGTCGACGATCGCGCGGCCCGTCATCATGCGGGCACCCGCGGATCGAGGCGTGCGAGCAACGCCGTAATCGCGTCGTATTTCGCGCGAAAGCGGATGGGATTAACCACGAAGCGCGCGGTCGCGCGGCCGATTTCGTTCACCACGACCATGTCGTGTTCGCGAAGTGTATTTCCCGTCGCGACGAGATCGACGATGAGATCGGAGAGGCCGACGATGGGCGCGAGTTCGACCGAGCCGTGGAGTTTGATGAGCTGCACGGGGAGATCGCGTTCGGAAAAAAACGTCTCGGCGCTCTTCTCGAATTTCGTCGCCACGCGCAGAAATGTCGGCAGCTGCGCGCCCTCGTGATAGCGATCTTCGCGCCGTGCCGCGACGACGAGTCGACACGCGCCGAACTCGAGATCGGCGAGTTCGCACACGCTACGATCGGTCTCCCAGAGCACGTCGGCGCCGACGATGCCGCAATCCGCGGCGCCGAATTCCACGTAGGCCGGAACGTCGGTCGGGCGCAGGAACA
>JANYGA010000043.1 GCA_025359485.1 Rhodospirillales bacterium
CGCTCTTACTCGCGCAACGCACGGCCGACGAAGTCAAAGCGAGCGCGCATAAAGAGGCGGACCTCATTCGTAAAGAAGCGCGACTCGGCGTCGAGAGTGAGATCGCTGCCTACGGCGATCGTACGATCGAAGCGCGACGCGAACAACAACGCGCGCTCGAAACCGCCGAGAAAGCCAAGAGTGAATTGCGTAGCCTGCTCATGACGCATCTCGCGTTGCTCGATCGCACGACGCCGCGGACGATCGTCGAAGCCCCAGCCGACGTACCCTCGCGCAATGGCTCGCACGCGACGGCGGACGTGTAACTCCACCTCGATGGCAACCGCATCCGCACCGCGCGGCACGATCGCCGCGCGGGCGCGCGTCTATCCCGTCGGACGTGCCGTGTTGTTGCTCGGCATCGCGAACGCAGCGCTTGCGGGCCGTCGCGTCAACGTCGACGGGCGGCGCATTCAATCGGTCCGGTACGGGTCGCTCGCACTCGTCGTCGCCTTCGTCGACCAGATCGCCTACGATCACGACGAGATCGCACGCAAACGCAGCGAAAGCTCTTGGCTCGCAACCGAAGCGCGTGCGCTCGAACGCGCCATCGATCGGCTCGCTGCGAGCGGAGATGTTTTACCAATGAAGTTATTGACCGTCTTCCCGCATGCCGATGCGCTCGAAGCCTACGCGCTCGAGTCGCAGGCACGGTGGACGCGTGCGCTCGCGCGCGTGGGAACGAAGCGCGAATGCGTGGTGCACGTCTACGCGGGTCCGCACGTGGCGCCGGGCTCTGGAGCGTACGTCGCGCGCGTCAGCGAATGCGCGACGCGCGCGACGCGGCTGCCCGTCTTCAAAGGCGAAACGGTCGTGACGGAAGCGCTCGCCTCGCTTTGGCGAGACTGCGTCGGCCTCGGACTCGCATCGCGGCGCATCGTCCCGATGCCCGCGCGCGGCGCGCATTTTGCGCTCGCAATATTATTGCCGCATGGCGACGTCGATTCGCTCGGGACGCTCGTGGATCGCTTCAACGCGCGCGTCGCCTCGCTCGGACTCATCGCTTATTGCGAGGGGCCGCGCCGGCCGTTCACCTTCGTTGTCTAGCCGCGTTGCGGTGCTCGCAGGCGACGGCATCGGCACCGAGATCACGGCGGTCGCGGAGCGCGTCTTGCGCGCGGTGCGCCCGAACGATACGTACGTTACGGGCGACGTCGGCGTCGTGCCGCTCGAACGCGACGGCACGGCGTATCCCGATGCGACGCACGCGCTCTGCGCGCAGAGCGATGCGATTCTCTTCGGTGCCGTCGGCGATCCGAAATACGATGCGGCACCGAGCGACAAGCGTCCCGAATTCGCGATCCTCCAACTGCGCAAGCGATTCGATCTCTTCGCGAATTTGCGGCCGGTTAAGATGATCGCGGGGCTCGAAGATGCTTCGAGCCTCAAGCCGCAGTTCGTGCGCGCGCTCGATCTCGTCGTCGTGCGCGAGACGACATCGGGCCTCTACTTCGGCGAACCGCGACATACGCGCGTGATCGACGGCGTCGAGATCTCGACCGATACGCTCGTCTATCGCGCGCCCGAAGTCGAACGCGTCGCACGCGTCGCATTCGAGCTCGCGCGCAGACGTCGCGGTCGCGTCGCCTCGATCGATAAGCAGAACGTACTCGAAACCGGGCGGCTTTGGCGTCGCGTCGTGATCGCACTGCACGATGCCGAATATCGCGACGTCGAACTGGAGCACGTGCTCGTCGATAACGCGGCGATGCAACTCGTGCGCGATCCGCAACGCTTCGACGTGATGCTCACGGAAAATACGTTCGGCGATATCCTCAGCGACGAAGCCGGAATGCTCACGGGCTCGCTCGGGAATCTGCCCAGCGCGACGCTCGGCGCGAGCGCCGACGGGATCAAACGTTTCGGACTCTACGAACCGATCAGCGGATCGGCGCCCCGATCGCCCGGCCGCACCAGATCCTGTGCATCGGGCTGAACTACCGCGATCACGCCGCCGAGACCGGACAGGCGGTGCCGGACGAGCCGATCCTGTTCACCAAGCCGCCGAACACGCTGGTGGGGCCGAACGACGACGTGCGCATCCCGCGCGGGTCGACCAAGCCCGATTGGGAGGTCGAACTCGGTGTCGTCATCGGTCGGCGGACGAGCTACCTGGATTCGGTCGACCAGGCCCGCGAG
>JANYGA010000094.1 GCA_025359485.1 Rhodospirillales bacterium
CAGGGACGATCGTCGACCGCGGCCTCGAAGGCGTCATCGTCGGCACGACCGCTCTGAGCGATGTCGATGGGGTTGCCGGTCGTTTGCGTTACCGCGGCTACGATATCGACGATCTCGCGACGAACGCGACGTTCGAAGAAGCGATCCATCTGCTGCTCTTCGGTACGCTTCCCACCGCGCATCAACTCGCCGATCTCGGCGTCAGGCTCGCCGCAAATCGCGCGTTACCGCCGGCGGTCCTCGCAACGATGCGCGAGATGCCGACCGACGCCTGGCCGATGGATGTCTTGCGCACGTCGGTCTCCGCGCTCGCACTCTTCACGCCGCATCAAGAGAACGGCGCGCACCTCTCCACGCCGCGTACGGCGATCGGCCTCATCGCGAAGACGCCGACGATCGTCGCCGCGTGGGATCGACTGCGACGCGGGCTCGCGCCGATCGATCCGCTCCCGCATCTCGGGATGGCGGCGAATTTTCTGTACATGCGCACGGGCCGGATGCCGATCCCCGAAGCCGAGCGCGCGCTCGATGCGTACTTCGTTCTTCTCGCCGATCATTCGTATAATGCATCGACGTTCGCCGCGCGCGTAGCGGCGTCGACGCGCGCGGATCTTTTCGCCGCGGCAACCTCGGCGCTCGCGACGCTCGAAGGCGATCTGCACGGCGGCGCACCGGGTCGTGTCATGAAGATGTTGCTCGAGATCGGCAAGCCCGCCGGTGCCGCGGCATACGTCGCGGATCTCCTCGCACGTGGCGAACGCATCATGGGCATGGGCCACCGCGAATATCGCGTGCGCGATCCGCGCGCGAAGCATCTCGACGTGCTGTGCCGCGATCTCGGTGATGCGACGAACGCCCCGTGGCACGCGCTCGCGCGCGCGGTCGAAGATGCGGCGACGGCGGCGCTCGCTCGCGCGAAGCCCGACCGGCCGCTCGCGGCAAACGTCGAATTCTACACGGCGCCGACGCTCTACGCCCTGGGCATTCCGGCCGACGAATTCACGTGTCTCTTCGCGTGCAGTCGCATGGCCGGCTGGACCGCGCACGTTTTGGAACAACTCGCCGACAATCGTTCGATCCGGCCCAAAGCGACGTATGCGGGCCGAGCGCCCGCGACGTACGTGCCGATCGAGCGTCGCGCGGCAGCACCGGAATCGGAACGCAAACGATGATCTCGCCCCCGCGTCGCGCGACGATCTCGCGCGAGACCAAAGAGACGACGATCGCCCTCGATCTCGATCTCGACGGCGGCCCCTGCGAAGTTCGTACGGACGTAAAGTTTCTCGATCACATGCTCGACGCGTTCGCAAAGCATTCGGGCTGCGGCTTGATGCTGCGTGCGACGGGCGACGGGATGGACCATCACCATATCATCGAGGACGTCGGCATCGCGCTCGGTCAGGCGATCCACACGGCGCTCGGCGACAAACGCGGCATCGCGCGATTCGGGTCGCTCGCCGTGCCGCTCGACGACGCGCTCGTACTCGGCAGCATCGATCTTTCCGGCCGCGCGTGGCTCAACTTCACCGTGAACTTCGGCGTGGAAAATCTCGGCGATCTCAAAACCGAACTCGTCTCGCATTTCTTCCACAGCGTTAGTGAAAACGGGCGATTCAATCTCCATCTCGTGCAGCTCGCGGGCACGAATTCGCATCATCTCTGCGAGGCGTCGTTTAAGGCGTTCGCGCGCTCGTTCGCAGCGGCCAAAGCGATCACCGCCGACGTGTCGATTCCATCGACGAAAGGACTGCTCGCGTAGCCGATGTCTGACTACACGTTAAGCGACGAGACGGGGGCGGGTGCGACGCGTCTGCCGCTCATGAAAGCCACGCTCGGCCACGATGCGATCGACGTTCGCCATCTCCTGGACGGCTCGCACGTCACGACGTACGATCCCGGTTTTTCGTCGACGGCGAGTTGTAGTTCGGCGATCACGTACGTCGATGGCGAAAAGGGCGTGCTGCTCTATCGCGGCTACGCGATCGACGAACTGGTCGAGAAGAGCTCGTTCGTCGAAGTTGCGTATCTCTTGCTCTTCGGCGAGCTTCCCTTACCGAAAGAGCTCGCGAAGTTCGAGTACGACATCATCCATCACACGATGCTGCACGAGCAGATCACGAGTTTCTATCACGGATTTCGCCGCGACGCGCATCCGATGGCGGTCATGCTCGGTGTCGTCGGCGCGCTTTCGGCGTTCTATCCCGATTCCATCAACGTGTACGATCCGATGCAGCGTCTCGTATCGATCGATCGTCTCGTCGCGAAGCTTCCGACGATCACCGCGATGGCGTATAAGTACACCGTCGGCCAGCCGTTCGTCTATCCGCGGAACGATCTCGATTACTGTTCGAATTTTCTGCACATGATGTTCTCGGTTCCAGCCGAGGCCTACGTGCCGAATCCCATCTTCACGAAGGCGATGAACGCGCTGCTCATCGTGCAGGCCGATCACGAGCAAAACGCATCGACCTCGACGGTGCGTACCGTCGGTTCGAGTCGCGCGAATCCGTTTGCGTGCGTCGCTGCGGGCATCTCGTCGCTGTGGGGTCCGATCCACGGTGGCGCGAACGAAGCCGTCGTCGCGATGTTGCAAGAACTCGGTTCGGTTGCGGCACTTCCCGACGCCATCCGCCGCGCGAAAGATAAGAACGATCCGTTCCGGCTCATGGGTTTCGGCCATCGCGTCTACAAGAGCTACGACCCACGCGCGACGGTCATGAAACGCATCTACGGCGAGCTGCTCGACGAACTCGATCTCGGCGACGACCCGCTCTTCGAAATGGCGAAAGAATTGGAAAAGCTCGCCCTCGAAGACGACTATTTCGTGTCGCGCAAGCTCTATCCCAATGTCGATTTCTACTCGGGCCTCATCATGAAGGCGCTCGGTTTTCCGATCAACATGTTCACGTCGATCTTCGCACTTTCGCGCACGACGGGATGGCTCGCGCATTGGAAAGAGATGATCGAAGATCCCGATCAGCGCATCACGCGGCCGCGCCAACTCTACGTCGGTCCGACGCTTCGATCGTACGTGAATCTCGACGCGCGCTCGACCACGAACGGTACCGCATCGAAGATGCCGAGCGGCCCCGCGATGCCGAGCGAAGCGAGCATCGTTGGCGGGTAAGCCGTGATCGCGGTCGTCGATTACGGTGGCGGAAATATGGGATCGCTCGTCTCCGCACTCGGACGCCGCGGCGCGATGTTCACGGTAACCTCCGACCCCACGGTCGTTGCCGGTGCGCGCGCCGGGACCGATACCGGTCGCACGCCCCGCCAGATCCCCGGAACCACCGGCCGCCAATCCGATGGGACCGGCGCCCATGA
>JANYGA010000101.1 GCA_025359485.1 Rhodospirillales bacterium
GTCGTTCCTCTCGGCGGCATCGTTCCAAGAGACCACGCGCGTCCTCACCGATGCCGCGATCAAGGGCAAGCACGATCCGCTACTCGGTCTCAAGGAAAACGTCATCATCGGAAAACTGATCCCGGCGGGAACCGGTATGCAGCGCTATCGCGGCGTGACCATTCAACCCGAAGGTCAGGATCTCGACGAAGACGGTCGTCCCAAGACGCCGTTCCTCGACGGCGCGGAATACGGGCTCGAACCCGAACCCGCGATGGTCGGCAGCAAACTCGTCTCAGGCTTCCAAGATCGTCGTCCGCCGCTGGAACAGACGGTTCACTACGAGGGAGATTACGATGGCGACGTCGCCGTCGTCGCGCCGCCGAAAACGACGCAGTACAAGCCCAAGGGCATCAACCCCGAAGACTTGTAAGGTAACGTAATAATCGTAAGAGAGCGGCGTGCGAACGTCGCTCTCTTTCATTTCGAAGCACGCTCACGGGTATGACGCTTGCCGAGGTAACCAAGCGACCGTTGCGTCGGGTCGATAGCGTAACTTCACCAAATCATAACGAATATTTGGTATGCGTTAAATTACTCCCAGGAATGAATCGGTCGCGTGCATCCGCACGTTACATGACGTAGGATATACATTGTCGGCCGCGCGAAACACGCGCTTCCATGTGGCCAGGATTCGAGCGAATTATTTTCATATATTGTGGTCGTATGTATTCCCAACCGATTTGGAACTTTAGTATTCGCGTCGTCGAAAATAATTCGTGTTACGTGCCGATGTCGTCATCGGTGCCGCGATGAGCGCGTCGATAGCACCACGTCGTCCCAAGCTCGCTGCTGCGAGCACGAACGATCCGCTGACGCTTGCCGAAGCCGCTTTCTCGCGCGCCGATTATGGCGCCGCGAAATTGATTTTACGCGCCGGTGAGCCCCGGACCGCCGCCCATCGCGGCGCCTTCGCGCTAGTCGAAGCGCGCATCGCGCGTGCCGAAGATGATGCGGAAGCTTTACTCGCCGCAGCCGAACGCGTTGCGAACGATCATCCCGACGCGCAAGGAAAGCTCGAGGGCGTGGCGCTCCGCGGCGTCGCGCACCGGATGGCCAATCGCATGGCGGCCGCCGATCGCGACTTCGAACGCGTGCGTCAACGACTCCAACGGGAGCCAGACGTCGCCGCCGGCCTCGCGACCTACTATCTCGCACAAGACGCATGGACGCGCGGTGACTTCGACGATTCCGAAACACTGCTCGCGACCAATCTCGGGCACGGCAAGACGCCCGCATACGATACCGCACTCCTGGGCTGGTGCGCGGTAAAGCGCGAGCGTTTCGGGAAGGCGGGGGCGTATTTCGTCGAGAGTCTGCGTCTCATTCGCGCGTCGGATCAGCCGGATCTCCGCGCTGCTGCATCCGTGCTTCACGGAGCGAGCATCGTCGCGAGCGAAACCGTCGATCTCAAGTTGGCGAAGAAACTGCAACGCGAATTCGCGACGATGGAATGGCCCGCGAGCCTCGCGATCTTTCGCTTCAATACGATTACGTGTTTCCGGTTCATCGCTCTCCTCGAAGGCGATCTCGAACGCGCCTGGGTGCTTTCGCGCGACGCCGTTTCGTGCGCGCCGAATACTGCGTACGCGGTGACGGGGGAGACGAATGCTGCGGTTGCGAGCCGTTTGCTCGGCGACGAACGCACGGCGATGTTGCAACTGCGTCGTGCCTCGGACATCCTACGGCAACAGCGCTGGGGCGCGGCCGATAACGAGGCGCGCATCGCGCTTGCAAATTTCGCACGCGAAGCGGCGAGCGATCTGCCGGCCGAAGCGCGCAAGGCGATGACGATGTACGATTCGCTCACACCCCGCGAAAATCGCACGAACGCACTCAATCGCGATCGTCGCGTGCTCGCCTTCGAACTCATGGCCCAAGGTCGCGTCGCCGAAGTCCGTGGCAATTACGATGCCGCCTACGATCGCTATCGCGCGTCGTTCGATCTGTGGCTCGAACTGCAATACGATATGCGCGCCGCGCTCGTCGCGATCGATCTCATGCGTCTGGCGCGCGATCCGATCTACGATGAGACCCTCGAGGCCGTCCTCGAACGCGCACCCTCGGCTTGGTTCGCGCCGCAAGCTTCGCCCGCAAACGAACTGCTCGAGCGGATCACGCCCGCCGAGACGCTCGTTCTCTCGGCCTTGCTCGGCGGTAAGAGTGCGCGCGCGATCGCGGACGATCTCGAACGCAGCGTCCACACGATCAACAACCACACGCGCAAGATCTTCCAGGCCTTCGGCGTCACGTCGCGTGCGGCGGTGCTCGCACGGTGCGCCGAACTCGGCATCACGCCCAAGAGCTTGGATCGCATCAACTAGTCTCGCGCATCGCGGGTATCCCGTCGTGTCATACACATGGCACGGCGGTGCGCTATCCTCGTGGTAACGAACGTACTACCAGGAGAGTGATTGCTTTCGATGACTTGCGGCGTGAAGCTCGGGTGCACGCAAACGGTATTAGATCGATTACGTCGTGGGCGCGTCTTCGCATTTGCGATGTGCGCGTTCGTGCTCGTGCAACCGCACGCCGCGAGCGCGCAGAATTTCGTCCCACCACCTGGCGACTTCGATGCTCGAGTCACGGTCGCGGAGATCTGCTCGCTCGGTTTCGCGCGTCGCCATCGGCGCGTGCCGTATCGTTTGCGCGATGCCGTCTATAACCGGTATGGCTTGCGCCGCGGTTTTCGGCGCGGCTACGTGATCGATCATCTCATCCCGCTCGAACTCGGCGGTCGCAACGATACAGCCAACCTGTGGCCCCAGCCTCGCGCAGAATCGAAACGCAAAGACCGCGATGAAAACCGACTCCACGACGCGGTTTGCTCGGGGACGCAATCGCTCGCGGGCGCGCGCGCGGAGATCGTGCGCACGTGGCGTCGCTAACGGCGAGGGAACCTTTGCCCGGGTTTCGCGCTCTCCTTAACGATATGATCGAACCCACGCGTTCTGCCGGTCTCGCACGCCTCGCTGCATTCGTTCCCCTCGCGGGTCGGGCGTATCGTGAGACGCGCAACGAAGACCGCGGCCCCGATGACCGCAGTAATGTCTCGATGCTCGCGGCCTACGTGCGTGCACGATTGGTCACCGAAGAAGAAGTTTTGCGCGCCGTTCTCGCGCGTCATAGCGCGGCCGCATCGGAGAAGTTCGTGCAAGAAGTGCTGTGGCGAACGTATTGGAAAGGCTGGCTCGAAACGCGGCCGATCGTTTGGCGACATTATCTGCGCGATCTCGACGCTGCCTATGCCTCGGTCGCGCGCGACGCCGATCTCGCGCGTCGGCTCGCCGAGGCGACGGAAGGTCGCACGGGCAACGCCGCGTTCGATGCCTGGTCGCGCGAACTCGTTGCGACGAACTATCTCCACAACCACGCGCGGATGTGGTTTGCGAGTATCTGGATCTTCACGCTGCAATTACCGTGGGAACTCGGTGCCGACTTCTTCATGCAGCATCTGCTCTGCGGCGATCCGGCATCGAATACGCTCTCGTGGCGCTGGGTCGCGGGCTTGCAAACCAAAGGCAAGACCTATCTCGCAACGCGTGAGAACATTCGGCGCTACACGGGTGGCAGGCTCGATCCCGGGCCGCATCTCGCGCGCGAAGCAGCCGCGATCGAGGGGCCGTCGTATGGGCCGGGCAGCGTGCCCGCCCTCGATCTCGAGCCGCAGGGCGATCGCACGCTCCTGATCGTTCACGACGACGACGCAGCCATCGAGTCACTTCCAATTCACGGCCTCGGTGTCGTCGCGAGCGTCGGCCTCCTCGCTGTACGCGGCCGCTCCCCACAAACCGTCGCACCGGGCGTCAACGCATTCGCTCGTGGCGCGATTGCGGATGCCCTCGTACGCGCGCCCCGCGGTGACGTCGAGACGATCGTCGATTTCGAGTCCGCAAGCCCGGCCGATGTCGAAGCCGCCGCTCGCGTCGTCATCGCTCGCGCTCGTGCCGAAGACGCGCACGTGGTCGCGTTTCCATTCGCTCCGGTCGGTCCGGTGCGCGATGCGATCGCCGCCTTGACGCCGTTGCTCGTTCGCGACGGGCTGCGCGTCGTGGAAGTCGGGCGAATCTTCGATGCAACGGTATGGCCGTACGCCACTCGCGGATTTTTCAACCTCAAAGAAAAGATCCCGCGCGTTCTCGCAACGCTCGGGATCGCCTAGTCGCGCAGCGAGAGCGTGCCGATACCGTCGGCGATGCGCAGCGTGCGAATGCCGTGCGCGTCGTACTCGCCGAGATAGCGATGCCCGGCGATGGCGAACGCGGCGTTGTGTTTGCGGCCGCTGACGTCGTAGGTGCGTGCGATGAGCGCGCGCGGCGCTTGTCGATCGCGACGGAGCGAAGCGAGGGCGATCGTGCCGTCGATCTCGATGAAACCGCGTTTATTGGCGTCGCTTCCATCGTGCACGCCGACCCACATCGTCGGAAAGCGACGATCGAGGCGCTCGGCCTGTTGCGCGAGCGCGTAGGGATCGTAACCACCGGTGTGGATCGCAAAGACGGCGCGCGCTTCACCGTAATCTTGTAATTGGTCGGGCGTGTAGGTCGCGATCTTCTCACTCACCGAGATGTACGGACCGGTGCGCAAGAGATTGATGCCGATGCCGCTCGTCGCGGCCCAAAACGCTTTCGCACCCGCGCCGACGAGTGCGAGCGATGCCGCGGTGCCGACGTTCATCCACGACGTTGCGGGCTTGACGAAATCGGAGAGACCGCGCATTACCCGGCCGAACGGCACGTCGTACGTTGCCGTCGTGTACGCGAATTTTGGCAAGAGGGAGAATGCGAGTCGCGTTTGGTTTTCTTGCCACTGCGCGTGCAATTCGCAACGCAGCGTCGACTCGCCGGGCAAGAGCGACCAATCTTGCCGGAGCTTCGACGAACCGTACGAGAGCCACACGCGTAAGACGCTACGCGCCGGACCGCGTTCCATCACGCGCATCGTATCGACGGTCGCGGCACCGATGAGGTCTTCGGCGCGAACGGGGACGCCGAACCGGCCCCACGAGTCGCCGTGATCTATGTAGACCGCGAGCTTCCCGGCTTCGGCGAGAAGTTGATTGCCGTGTGCGTCGACGATCGATGACGGTTGGCCCGTCTTTTCATCGAACGTCACGGTCATCTTGTCGTTCTTGAGTTCGCGCGAGAATGCCGGCGCTTCGCGTGCGAGCGCGATGCCCGCGACCTTGCGAAAGTGGACCGTCGCATACCCGAATGCGGGCACGCGCACGCGCGTGACGAGCGGATAGACGTCGCCTGCGAAGAGGCCGTCCTCGGCGCCCGCAATCTGCAGCGGTAGCGGTGCGCCGGCGGCGTCGAATGCCGCGGTCGGCACGTCGCGCAGCGTGTAATCGGCATCGTGTGAGAACGACCCCGCGCCGACGACTTGCACGACGGGCGTTTCGACGTCGTGTTCGAGTGGATTGAAGACCGCCACCACGTATTCGCTCGGATCGGTGTGCGAGATACGATCGACGATTTTTTCAAGGACGCGCATCGTCGTGCGCCGACCGATCAGTCCCACGCCATCGAGATCCTCACGCGCCGCGCGCATGCTCTCTTGCGCCGCCGTTCCCGAAACGGTGTCGTGATGGCAGCGCGCGAGCAACGTCTGCCACGGTTCGGTGAGGTCGGGCGGCGGCGCCGAACTGCCGCTCGCGAGATGCCACATCACGTCGAAGCGCTCGGCGTCGACGAGCGCGCGTTCGGCGATCGTGAGCGCGCGCTTGAGGTTGCCCGCATTCACGTACGAGCCGACGAGATCGCCTTCGAGTTCGCCTTGAAAATGTTGCGGTGCGGTCGTCGCGCGTTTGAAGAAATCATCGATGCGCGTCATCTTGAGCGTGACGGCATCGGTCGTCTTGCGATACGTTTCGATCGACCGCATCGCCGCGCGCGACGGGCCGCCGCCGTGATCGCCGAGTCCGAAAACCACGAGCGGTGCGTCGCCCGAAATTTTGAGTGCGGCGAGTTCGCCGAGTTTCGCTGGGACGTCGTTCGAACCGTTCCACAGCGGCAGTTTATACGCGGCGATCGTTGCCGATCCGAGGCCTTGCCACGTGAAGCGCATCGGCGGCGGCGTCGATCCGTCGGCGAAATCGCCGCGCTTGAGCACGTACCCCGTCATGCCTTGCGCGCGAAAAATCGTCGGGAGATTCGCCGACGATCCGAAGCTATCGGGTAAGAAACCGATGGTCGATCGCACGCCGAACGATCGCTCGAATTCCGCCTGTCCGTATACGGCTTGACGCATGAGCGATTCGCCCGAGGGAATGTTTGTGTCCGCTTCGACCCACCAACCGCCGAGGGGTTCCCACGCTCTGCGCGCGACGGCCGCTTTGATGCGGGCGAATAGCGCGGGATCGCTTTCGCGCACCCACTTATAATGGACGGCGCTCGACATCGAAAACCGCAACTCGGGAAATTCGTCGAGAATGCCGAGCACGGAGCGAAACGTCGAATGCGCCTGCTGTTCGCCTTCTTGATACGGCCAGAGCCAATCGGGATCGACGTGCGAATACGTCGCGAGATACACGATCGATTCGGGTGCGGCATCGGTGCGCTCCGCAAGAGAAGCGAGATCGGTCGCGCTCGCAACCCCGAAGGCACCGAGGATGCGAAGAACGGCCGAGCGAGTGGGCATTACGTAGCGTTTCTCACGGCCGATGTGAGATACCTTACGCACCATCGCCACGGCTTGCACTACACTGCAAAGCGATGATACACCGGTCCATGCATGGGCGAGCTTGCGTCGGTTGCCGATGCGGCCCCGCTGCAACCGAATTCGATCGAACCCGTGCGTTTGGCACTCGCGGCGATCGATCGAAACGATCGCGACGCATTCCGCGCGACGTTCGCAACGGACGCGACGATCCTCGACGAGATCTCACCGTTCCGGTTCGCAGGTCCGGGTGCGGCCGAGCGGTGGTTCGATCGGCTTGCAGCGGTCAACCGCACGAATGCCATCACGGGCGAACACACCTCGTTGTCGACGTCCGCGTGGACTATCTCGAGCGCGGCCGTGCCATCGTCGAAAACGGGGCATGGACCTTCGCTCTCAAGAACGCAGGCGTGCGATGGAAGATCGTCATGGCGGCATTCACTCCGCAGCCGCCTCGGCCGCAGCAGACGCGATAGGCGCAGCCGCTTGTGGCATTCTCGTCGCTGGCATCGCGGGAGCGCTCGGTCCCATCAGTTCGGGTGGTGGCTCGATGCAAACGGTCGCGCTTCAAATGGCCCTCACGCTCGCCGGTCTCGGTGGTGCGGCCGCGCTATGGAATCGTTCGGGGTCGCTCGTGCTCGCGTGGATCGTCGCCGTCGGCCTCGGCGCACGACTCGCGCTCCTGCCATGGCCGCCGCTGCAATCGAACGACGTCTATCGCTATCTCTGGGACGGCCGCGTGCTCGCCGCTGGAATGGACCCGTATGTCGTCGCGCCGGATTCCGCGCAGCTCGCGGCGTTACGTACGGCCGACTCGCTCTACGCGCACATCGATTGGAATCACGTTCCGACGCTCTATCCGCCATTCGATCTCGCGCTCTACACGCTCGGTGCGTGGCTCGGCGGCCTCTTCGGTTCGCAACTCGTGCCGCTCAAATCGCTGTTGCTCGGCGGCGACCTGCTTTCGATGGCGATCGTCGGCGCGCTCTTGTACGCGCGCAAATTACCGCTCGGTCGGCTCGCGCTCTACGCGTGGAGTCCGCTCGTGATCGTCGAATTCGCGCTCAACGGCCACGAAGAGAGTTGGGCGATAGCGTTCCTTCTCGCGACGATTCTCGCGTTTCGCGCGGAGAAGACGACGCTTGCGGCCGTGGCGATCTCTGGCGCGGTGCTCGCCAAACTCTATCCCGCCGCGTTCGTTCCCGCGCTCTTTGCGCGGCGCTCGTTCGCACCCAAAGCGCTGCTCGTTCCCGTCATCGTTCTCGCCGCGTACGCACCCTTCGTGCTCTGGAATCACGACGTGCTCGGATTCTTGCATGCGTACGCGTTCGCATATCATTTTAACGATACGTTGCACCAGGTTCTCGGAACGCTCGGTTCTGCGGCTCTCTTCGCCGTCGCGCTCGTGATCGCTGGAATCGCGCGATATCGTGGCGCGAGCGCGGTCGTGGTCGTGCTCGGATGCGAGATCGCGTACTTGCTTCTCTCACCCAACGTCTATCCGTGGTACGTCGCGATCTTCGCCGCACTGTTGCCGCTCTTGCCCGATGCCTTCGCCGTGACGACGCGACCGCTCGCCGTCGGTCTCGTCGCGTGGATCGTGCTCGCGCCGCTCGCATATCTGACGCCGTGGATTTTGCCGAGCGGCTCGACCTTCGACACGGTCGCACACGTCGTAGAATACGCACCGATCTTCGCGGCACTCATCTATAGCGCGTTCGCGCATCGCCGTCGGATCGTGATGATGCTCGCAAGTGCGGTCGCGCTCGCGGGCTGCGATGCATCGCAAGCCGGCCCGAGCGTCGTGCGCGGCGAGCGTCTCTACGCAACGCAATGCGCGGTCTGTCATCGTCCGACCGCAACGTCGTTCATCGGCCCCGATCTTACGCACGTCGCTTCGCGTCGCTCGCGCGCGAGCCTCACGCAACACATCGCCACGTCCGTCCCTGACGGCGCGACGTTTTCACCCGCGACGGTTCGCTCGCTCGTCGCATATCTCATCACCCTCGACCGAACGCATTCGCGCGCGGTATCTACCGAAAGGTCAAGTACCAGATGAAACGTCTCGTCGCTACGTGCGCGATCCTCGTCGCCGCACTCACCACGGCCGCGCGTTCCGGTGAGACCGGGACCGTCTCGGGCCAGATCACCTCGGGCGGGAAGCCCGTACCGTTTGCCGTCGTCGTCGCCGATTATCTCGGCGCGAACGTCGCCGCGCGTACCGATGCCACGGGACACTATACGATCGCAGGCGTGCCCACGGGTAACCACGACGTCTTTTCATTCGCAGATGGCGGCTATATCTACGATCACGGCGGCTTTCCGAAGATTACGGCCGGAACGAACGACCACTCGCGTAATCTCGTCCACCTCGCGAGTACCTCGCCCGCGCCGACGGTCGATCACGTCATGTGGAAAGCCACGTCGGGAAAACCCGGACGTACGCTCGATGTCTCCGCCGCGTGGAAAGCGCACGACCACGTCGGCATCTCCGACGAACTCTTCGCCTACGTCCCGGAGTTCTCGCACCCCGCGCGTTTCGGCGTGGGAAAGACGCGTCGCGGCAAGAATCCCGACGGCACGTACGTCGCCCATCTCGCGATTCCGAGCGACGCGAAGCCCGGCACGTACACCGCCTATATCTTCGGCGCTTCGGAAGCATGCTACACGACTGTCGGTTGGCCGAAGCAGAAGATCGTCGTGAAATAAGGACCGTGTGAAGATCGTCGTCGTCATCCCGGCGCTCAATGAAGAAGCATCCATCGAGCCCGTGATCGCGGCGATCCCCGCGAACCTCGCATCGGAAATCGTCGTCGTCGACAATGGCTCGACCGATGCGACGGCCGCGCGTGCGCGCGCTGCCGGTGCGACGGTCTTGGCCGCAAGCCCGCCCGGCTACGGTCGCGCGTGCTTCGTCGGCGCGAGGTACGCGCTCGACCGTGGTGCCGAGCTCGTCGTATTTCTCGACGCCGATTTTTCCGACGATCCGCGCGAGATGTCCGAGCTCGTCGCGCCGATCGTGCGTGGCGAGGCGGATCTGGTTCTCGGGTCGCGCTTGCGCGGCGGACTGGCACCGGGAGCGATGCCGTGGCACGCGCGATTCGGCAATCGACTCGTCTCGGCGATGATGAACGCGCGCTACGGCCTCGCGCTATCGGATCTCGGGCCGTTTCGCGCGATCCGTGCGGAGCTGTATCGGCGCCTGGAGATGCGGGAGATGACCTACGGTTGGCCCGTCGAAATGCTCGCGAAAGTCGCGCGTTCGAACGGTCGCATTGCCGAGATTTCGGTTTCGTATCGGCAACGCATCGGTCACTCGAAGATCAGCGGCACCTTCAAAGGCACGATCGGAGCCACGTACTTCTTGCTGACGCGCACGTTTCTCTACGCCGGCTGGACGCCCGAGCCGTGATCGATTGCGAACTCGTCGTCGTCGCGAAGCATCCCGAACTCGGAAAAGTGAAGACGCGGCTCGCGCGCGGTATCGGCGATCGCGGCGCCTACGATCTCTACCGCGCCTTTCTTGCCGACATCGTCGCGCGCTTTAACGTCGGCCCGCATGCGTTCGCGATCGCTTTCACGCCGGAAGAAGCCGCGTTCGAAGATTACGGCACGCGTCTCTTTCCGCAGCGCGGCGCGACGCTCAACGATCGTCTTCGCACCATCTTCGTCGAACAGCGCTTGCGCGCGAACAAGACGCTCGTGATGTCGACCGATTCGCCGCACGTCGATCCCGCATGGATCGCCCGCGGCTTCGCCGCACTCGATGAGGCGGACGTCGTGCTCGGGCCGTGTGAAGATGGCGGCTATTGGTGCGTCGCGATGCGCGAGTCGCACGATATCTTCTCCGGCGTCGCGATGAGCACGCCCGCGGTGCTCGAGCAGACCCTCGATCGCGTTCGCGCGCTCGGGCTTCGCTACGTGTTGCTACCGACCACCTTCGATGTCGACGAACTCGGCGATCTCGATCGACTCCGCGACGATCTCGCCGGCGGCGATCTCCGTTTGCCGGCAACGCTCGCGGCGCTGCGCACGCTCGCGATTCCCGAATCTGCGGCGAGCGACGTACGCGCTACGGCGCGCCTACACGATCGGTAATCCCCTGGGAATGCGCGAGACGAGCGAACGATCGATTCCAAAGGTCCGGCCGGATCTCGATGCGGCGACGGCGATACAGACGACGATGAGGCTCAGGTACGTCCACGGCCATTCGGTGCCGTAGGTCGCGAGAAAGATATTGAAGAGCAAGAATGCGCCGGCGATTCCGGCGACCGGAGTGAAGATCCCGAGTAGGAGCGCGACGCCGAGCGCGAATTCGCCGGCGAACTGAATCGGTCCGAAGACCGCGCGCGATGGAAGGAGCACGTTTTGGATGAAGGCAGCGTAGGGCGCGATCGGATTGTGCGATTGCGGATAGACCCGGGTGAAGAAATCCTCGAGCCCGGCGGGCGTGTAAAACCCCTTCTGCACGTTTGCGAGCCACGTCGTCAAAAAGATGACGCCCATCATGATGCGTAATGCCGCGAGCCATCGCCGCGAAGGTAGGTCGGAATCCATGAACACTCCTCATCGAATCGATATGGTGCTAAAATAATGCCGAACGTCACGCTGATGACCGCGGAAACCGCGCCCCTTACCGCCAAGCCGTATTTCGGATCGGGTGACGTGAGCCCGATCGTCGCGTCGCTCGCGCAGGTGCCGGAGTTTCTCTCCGTGGGATTACCGTTCATCGGGACCGTGCTCGGGGATTCGTCGATTTGCGAACGGTTCAAAGAGATCGTGGTCTTGCGCGCCTCGGCGAAGAATGGCTGTCGCTATTGTATCGACGCTCATACGGTCGTCGCGCGCGAAGCGGGTCTCTCGCCCGCCGAAACCGCAGCGTTGCGACTCGAAGGATCCGTGCCCGATTCGTTCGATGCGCGCGAACGTGCGATCGTCGAATTTACGGACGCGCTGTGCGATCGACCGGCCGAAGCCGTCGCGCACCTGCGCCCACATTTCGAAGAGTATCAGATCGTCGAGCTCGTGACCGTTGGCTCGCTTACCATCATGCTCAATAAATACGCGACCTCGCTCGGTCTTCCGACGAGCGCCGCAACCGATGCATTTCTCCGTAATGAAGGTTCGGTACCCGCATGACGCCGTTCGCAAGCGCAATCGAAGAAGGCCTCGTCGGCGGCCGACTCTGGCTCTACAGCAACTACAACTGCAATCTCGCCTGTACGTACTGCCTTACCGAATCCGCACCGGACGCGGCACGACGCATGCTCGACCGAAGCCTCATCAGCAAGATCGCGGCCGGAGCCGTCGCCGAAGGCTTCACGTCGTTCGGCGTGACGGGCGGCGAGCCGTTCATGCGGCCCGATATCGTCGAGATCTTACTCGAGCTCGAATCGCACTTGCCCGTGCTCGTGCTCTCCAACGCCACGCTCTTCTCGGGACGCGTGCTCGACGACGTGCGACGGCTCGCGGGTAAACGCATCGCACTTCAGATTTCGCTCGATAGCGCTTCGCCACGAGAGAACGACGAAATGCGAGCGCAAGATAATTTCGAGAAGGTCGTCACGGCGATTCCCAAGCTCGTCGAGATGGGGATCCACGTGCGCATCGCGACGACGGGCGGCGATCGCACGGCGGATGAAGATGCCGCGCTCTGCGCGCTCCATCGCTCGTTCGGTATTACGGACGACGACCACGTCGTCCGTCCGATCGTTCACCGCGGCCGCGCTGCCTCAAACGAGATGGGCGTCGTTGCGACCGCACACGACCTGCCCGCCGAATTGACCGTCACGGCCGACGGCGCGTTCTGGACGCCGTTCGGTCCCACCGTTCGCAACGGCCGCCTCGATACCGACATGCTCCTCGCGCGCACGACCTTTCCGCTCGAAGTCTCGATTGCCGCGATGCTCGAGGTTGCGGGTGCGAAACCGGCCGGTGGAGATTCGCTGCTCAACATTCGTTGAGCGTGACCCCTCGCGTCCGGTCCGGACGCACAAATAATCGCGGGAACGACGCGTCGCTACAGACGCGCCGGCTTCCGCACGATCGTGAGCGTCAATCGCTTTGGGAGTAAACCTTCGCTCAATTCGATCGTTTCGATCGGCTCGTAGCGCCGTACGGCATGCGCGAGCGCGGGCGCGTCGAAAAAACGGATGACGTCACCATCGACGTCGCGTAAAGACGGCGCGAGTTCGAACCCTTCGCTCGCATCGGGATCTTTCGTGTTGCGCACCGAGAAGACGAGGAGCCCGCGGGGTCGCAACACGCGGTACGTTTCGTCGAAGAGCGCTTCGAGATCGTCGTCGTCGAGCGCCATCGTGTAAAACATGTGCCCGAAGACCGCGTCGAATCGTTCGTCGTCAAACGGTAGCGACGAACGCGCGTCGCGAACGTGGGTACGCAGAGATGCGTCGAGCGCGACGACGCGCGCGCGCGAGTTTAGTTCGGCAAGCGCGCTCGGTGCGTAATCGAGCGCGTCGCGTCCGCCGCCACAGCCGAGATCGAGAAGCCGAATTTCTCGGGCTGCTCGCGATACATTCGCTCCCAGTGATCTCGTTGTGCATCGAGCGACGCTCGCGCGGAATCGATATCTCACGCCACTGCTAAAAAACTCGCCGTCGCGTAATGTCGGGCCTCGCGTAAAAATCGTAAGCCTGCTTACGTGTTTTACATCGCTACGCGGCGTGTCGCGGCATCGCGGCAGACGGCGTGCGTCGTGTTTGTGCGATCGGTGGTGCGGCGAAACTATGGAGCGTTCCATCGCGAAGTGAGAAGAAGTGCACGCTCGGTGCGCGCAACGCGACGTTGCGCGTAATATGCGTGCGCGTCCAGGCGACGCGCTCGACGTCGCCTTCGAATGCTTCGATTCGAACGACGTGTGCGTTCCCGTGTCGATCGACGAGCGCGATATCCGCGTCGTGCGGGGCCGCGATGAATCGCGCGACGGGAATGCGCTGTAGACGCCGCGCGAGCGGCGACGTGGCGAAGCGCGTCGCCGCGCGGACGGTGGCATCGGTGAGTTCGTGGCGCCCGACGGCATCGAGACGGATCGGTTCGCAGGCGAGGATACGATCGAGTTCGCCGAGGGCGACGTTTGCGATATCGCGGACCGCGAGCGTCCGGTCGTGGAGCCGCATGCCCGCAATCGTCTCGCGAACGGCTACGCGCACCGCGCGTTCCACGAGTTCGGGCGCCTGTCGGATAAACGCGAGCCGCTCGTCCATCATCTTCATGAACGTCATGGTACGGCGACGCTGAGCCAGCACTCTGGCACACCGTGCGATAGGTGGTCGGTGCGCGGCGGCGTAGCCTCGCACAGTCATCATGGAAGAAACACACGTCGAAGCCGCCCCCGCCGCCCAGCCCCCCGAGCCGGACGCGCTACCCGTTACGATGGAAGCGGCCGATGCTCCGGAGACGCAAACGATTGCGGGTACGGACGTATCCGAGCACGCTGCAGAATCATCGACGGCTCGAGTTGCGACCGAGGCGAGCGTGCCCGTAGCGGCACAACCGGCACCGACGAAGCCACGCGTCCTCGGCATCGATCCCGCGGTCGAGGCGCGACGCGTTCGCGCGCTCGCGCACTGGGAACACGTCGCCGCGGCGAACCAAACGCTCGAGACCTTCGCTGCCACGATTACCTCGCTGACCAACGGCGGCTTGCTCGTCGAAATCGGCGGCGTGCGCGGCTTCTTGCCCGCATCCCAAGTGCGTCTCGAACCGGGCGCGACGCTCGAATCGCTCGTAAAGACGAGCTTGCAAGTGACGATCGTCGACGTCGATGCGAAACGGCATCGCGTCGTGGTTTCAAATCGAAAAGCGATCGACGGCGCGCGGCGCAATAAACGCGCCGATCTCCTCAAATCACTCGTGCTCGGCCAGATTCACGAAGCGACCGTCGTGCGGCTCGTGCCCTTCGGTGCCTTCGTCGATATCGGCGGCGTCGAGGGTCTCGTGCCGATGAGCGAGCTCGCGTTCGAGCGCGTCGAAAAAGTCGAAGATCTCCTCAAGGTCGGCGATACGTTTCCCGCAAGCGTGCTGCGCATCGACGAGGGCGGTCGCAAGATCGCACTTTCGCGCAAGAACGCGTTGCCCGATCCGTGGCGCGATCATGCCGACGTCGTTCGTCCGGGTGCCGTCGTCGAGGGCACGGTCGTCTCCAAAGAGATCGGTAAAGATGCGGGCTTGCGCGTCGAAATCGCGCCCGGAATCATCGGCGCGATTCGCGATAGCGATGCGAATCCCGATGAATACGAGATCGGTGAGAAAGTCGAAGTAACGGTGCGCTTCGCGGATCGCCGCACTCGCAAGATCCGTCTCGGCACGACGTATGCGGCGCCGCAGAGCGCCTCGAGTTCCTCCGGCTTCGCGCCACTGGGCGCCGAACTGCGTCGCTAGGGCTCGATCGAACGGACCTCGCGCGTAAACCGCGACGCGCGATACTCGTCGATCCACGTTTGCGTCGTGAGGACGGACGTACCGCGACGCACGGTCCGCAACCGCCCGCGTTGCGCGGCCTTGTAGAGAGCGTCGCGTTCGGCGCCGCTCGCGAGGCTACCGAGATCGGCGAGGTCGACGTTTTCGGCGCACGCGGCGAGGCGCGAGAGCGATGCGAGCACGCAGCGCGCGACGAGCGTCGCGAGCGGCCAAGGGTCGCGCATATCGGCACGCTGCAACGCACGTGCGTACGCGGCGCCATCGCGATCGCGGACGGCGAAGGGCGGATAGCCGCAACGTCGCAGAAGAAGATTTAGGACTAAACGACCCGTGCGACCGTTCCCCGCCGTGAACGGATGGATGCGTTCGAAACGCTCGTGCGCGTTCGCGATCCAGAGCATCGTGTTCGCGCGATCGGGCGGACCTGCGGCGAGGCGATCGACGTAGGCTGCGATGTCGCGCGGGACGAGCCACGGCGGCGGCGGCACGGTACCGCTGGGAAAGGGACCGAACGTCATCGTCCGCCACACGCCCGGCCGCGCTTCGGGGCTGCGGCGCGACGCGCGCGCGTGCAATTCCACGATCTCACCGAGTCGCAAATAGGCTTGCCGCGGGCCCACGGCCGATGCTTCGACGAAACGCGTCGCATCGGCGTAGTCGGCTGCGATCACATACGTTGCGAGCGGTCGATCGCCGAGCGCGATGCCGCGATCCAAAAGCGCACGCAACTCCGCGCGATCGATCGTCGCTCCCGCCAAACGCGACGAAGCGCGAATCTCATCGAGAGCGAGTTCGGCCATCTCGCGCGCGAGACGGGCGTGCGGGATCGCGGCGACGCGAAGACGTTCGGCTTCGAGGGCATCGGCGATCGCGGCGAACGCGAGTGGTCCGCTCACGATCGCTTAGAGACGAGCTTCGAGCGCCCGAATCGCCGGGCGAGGTCCCGCGACGACGATCTCGTCGCCGACTTGGAGCACGGTTTCCGCGGGCGGGCGAAACGTCATCATGTTCTTGCGTTTGAGGGCGAGGACGATCGCTTCATTCGCGTCGCCGACGAGCGTCGCGAGCGGTTGGCCGGGCCAACGCGAGCCGATCGGAATGGTAAGGTCCTCAAGTAAGAGATCGGTATTGCCCGCTTCGAGAATCGTGTCGATGAAGTCGACGGCGGTGGGGCGCATCGCGAGACTCGCCATGCGTTTGCCGCCGATGTAATACGGCGAGATGATCCGATTGGCGCCGGCGAATTTGAGATTCTCGAGCGAGTCGTCGCGATTGGCGCGCGCCACGATGAAGAGATCGGGTCGTAGCACGCGAGCCGATAGCGTGACGTAGACGTTGTCTTCGTCTTTATCGGTCGCCGTAATCAAACCCCGCGCGTGATCGATGCCCGCTTCGCGCAAGACGGCGGGCGCGGTCGCGTTGCCGGAGACGACGAGAAACCCGTCACGGATCGCATCGTCGAGCGACTGTTGATTGACGTCGATGACGACGAAGGGGACGCGCTCGGCGACGAATTCGCGCGCGATCTCGCGACCGACACGGCCGAAGCCGCAGAGAATGTAGTGGTCTTTCACGCTGCGAACGCGATTACGCAGGCGCCGTCGACCGACCTCGATGCCGAGTTGGCCTTCGAGAAAATAGCTCGCGAAGGCGAGAAACGTGTAACTCGTGGCGGCGACGCCGAGAATGATGACGGCGAGTGTGAGCCTGCGGCCCCCGGGCGAGAGCGATTGCGGTTCGCCTCCACCGACGGTCGTGATCGTCGCGACCGTCATGTAGAAGGCGTCGAACCACGACCAGCCTTCGATCCGCGTGTAGGCCACGGTGCTCACGAGCACCACCCCTACGAGAAGCGCGACCGCCGCCGCAAGACGCGCCGGCACGATCGAGCGGTTGGACATCCGCGCCAGCATTCAACGCAAACGTCGCGCGAGCCGCTTCGGGTGTGTCGTTAGACGTGGATTCCGCCCGTAACGAGCAACACGACGAGCACGAGCACGAGCAGGCCGGCAATGCTGAAGCCGCCGGTGCGATAGCGCCCGCCGTTATAATAATGGCCGCCGCCACCGAAGAGCAACACGAAGAGGATGATCACGATTAATAACGTCATGCTTTCGTCTTGCCCCCTGGGACGTACAAGCTAAACGCGTGAAGTTTTTACGGCCACGCGTGCGGTGCGACCGCCGATACGAAACGGCACGAGCATCGTGCTTTCCCGCCCCGTAACGCTTCGCGCGACGACGTGAAGCGCGTACGGTCGCACGAGAAATGCGGGTAAATCGTAAACGCGCACGTCGAAATGAAAACGGCCGACGGCGACGCGCTTCGCGGCGATATCGAAGAGATTCGTGTGGAGTATGACGCTCGCCGCATTCGTCGATGCGACGATGTCGCCGCTCCAGAGGTCGCCGAGCGGCACGTCGAGACTCGAGAATCGCGCCGCCACGATCGTCGGATCGTCGCTTCGGCCGACCGCTCGCGGTGTCGGCCACATCGAAGGCACGCGCGATGCGACGACGACGCTCGGCGGTAACGGCGGTCTCTCACCGCTACAGCCTACGAGCATCGCGATTGCAGCGACTGTCGCGAGCGAAACGGCACGGCCGCCGTAGGATGCGGCGGTACGGAACCGGTAGGTTGCGATCATGTCAGTACTTCCACCGCGGAGCGCGAAGCTCGATCTCGCGGTCGGGTTCATCGGATTGTGGCTCTCCGCCGGTTTTTTGTGGGATAGCTGGGCGCATCTGCACGTCGGCGTCGAGAGCTTTTTCACGCCCTACCACGCGGCGTTCTACGCAGCCATGCTCGCGGGTGCGCTCATCGTCGCGGGCACGTCGCTGCGCAATCGTTCGCGCGGATATACCGGACTCGCGCTGCCGCCATGTTACGCGGGTGCGCTTATCGGCATCCCCGTTTTCTTTTTGGGCGGTCTCGGCGATCTCGTCTGGCACACGTTTTTCGGTGTCGAGAATCGCATCGAAGCGGTCACGAGCCCGACGCATCTCATCATCGGTTGCGGCGTGGTTCTCGTGCTTGCGGCGCCGATTCGCTCGGCACTCGGTGCGCGCGATTCGTTGCGCGCCCTCGGCGCGCAAATGCCGTTGCTCCTGGCGCTTGCGGCCTGTCTCGAATTCGTCCATCTCGGTACGAGTTACGCGTTCGATGCATCGGCGGCCCGCATCGACGCCCCGCCGCCCGCGCTTGCGGGATCGCTCGATTACTTTACCGCGACGGCAATCGAACTCTATAAAACCGGCACGGGCGTGATGATCGTGCTCTTACAAGCGCTCATCGAAATGATCTTCGTCGTGTGGCTCGTCTCGCGATTTCGCCTCGCACCGGGCGCACTGACGGTCTTTCTCGTCCTCGGCGACGGCATGATGGCGGCGGCACTCACGAACGATCGACCGATGCTCGCGATACATCTCGCGATGGCGCTCGTGGGCGGCATCGTCGGCGACGTGCTCGTCGCACGCTCACGGACGGCGATGCGTGGCGGTGCGCTCCAAGCGTTTGGGTTCTTCGTCCCGCTCGCGTATTTTGGAACGTATTTCGCGCTCACGATCGCCCTCCAGGGTACGTGGTGGAATTGGAGTCTCGTCGGTGGCGTGCTCGTGTGGAGTGCGCTTGCGGGCGCGGCGCTGGGAACGCTCGCCGGTGCGCCGGGACGCGTCGATGTGCTCGCGGTTCCCGTCCCGGCACACGCACTCGAAATTCCACAACTCGAACCGGTGGGGCGCTAAGGTCTCTCGCTAGGGGACCCGAGCGTGCCATACTGGTGGCACGCCCGTTTGTCACGATGGTGGCGTGCAAGCGCGAGAACGCTCCAGATATGCCGTGATCGACGTGGAAACGACGGGCTTCGATCCGCGCATCGATCGCGTGGTCGAGATGGCGTGCGTCATCGTCGAGGGCGACGAGGTCGTCGACACGTGGAGCACGCTCGTCGATCCCGAGCGTCCGATCCCCGCGTACGCAACGCGCGTACACGGCATCACCGATCGCGATGTTGCCGGCGCGCCGAATTTCGCATTCGCGCAGTGGCATCTCGGGGAGCGTTGCTGGGGCGCGACCGTCGCCGCGCACAATGCCTCGTTCGATCTCGGTTTTCTGCCGCGACTGCGCGTCCATCCCGTCGTGTGTACGCTCGAACTCGCGCGCCGAGCGTTTCCCGATGCGCCGAATTTCAAGAATCAGACGCTGCGCGAGTATCTCGAAATCGAAATCGAACGCGCGGGCGGGCTCGTCGCGCATCGCGCTCTCGACGACGCGCTCGTCACGGCGCACGTCCTGTTGCGGTGCCTCGAACGCCTCGCTGCGTGACGCGCGTTTAGCGGCGGCTGAAGCGAGCGTAGACGCTCGCACCGAGGCCCGCAACGATCCCCAGACCAAGCACGGTTGCGGCGGTCGCGCGCGCGATATCGAACGGTTGCGGTGCGTGAAAGCGGCGCACGCCCATGCGTTCGTTGAGCGAGCGCCGACCGCGCGAAACGAGGCGCGGATGGCGATCGCGGCGCAGGCCGAGCCGAACATCGTTCCCGACGCGTAGCAGCGTATCGACGCGTTTGGGATCGCGTAATTCGACGCCGAGTTCGGCGAGCGGTAAGACGACGGTCGAGCCGTCGCGCGTTTTAAGCGTCGCGATATTGAGAGCGTCGTTGCGCGTTTCGACGCGTCCTTCGAACGTGGCACCCGGTACGAGCGGTACCGATTTGCCGTCGACGACGAGGGTGATCCGGGCGCCCGCGGGTTCGGGGATCTCCGGAAATCGGACGCGTTTGGCGATCTGTTCCGGCGGCTCGGTATGCGTCGCCGGAATGCCATGCGCGCGCGCGTCGTCGGGGGAAAAAAGTTTACGACCGAAGCGATCGAGGCCGATCTTCGTGCCGTCGGGTAGCGTCGCGCTTCCGAACGGATCGCCCCCGACGACGGCAAAGCGAATATCGCCGCTCTCATCGTGATAGGCGACTTCGGCGGCACCGGGTCCGAGGGACGTCGGCGCGCCGAGATACGCGCCGAAATTGGCACGATGGACCGGATCTTCCATGCCCGGATATCCCGTCCACTCGCTGCGTAGTGTCGTGCGTAGCTCGGGTAACGAGCGCGCGTCGACGCCACATGCGGCGAGCACGCCGACGGCGTACGAATTCGAATCGCGACCGATCCGGAAGAACGGAATTTCGATTGCGAGATAGCGCTGATTGCCATCGTACGCACGGTGCGTCCGACGGACGAGATCGGCGAAGAATTCGCGCGTGAAACCGTGGGGCGGATCGATGATGAGCGGATCGAAATCGATGACGTGTTCGGTCACGAAGTCGTCTTCGGGATAGCAAAACGGCACCAGTGCTCCCGAGCCGTCGGGGTTGACCGGTCCCGCCTCGATCACGTTTGCGGTTCGGCCATCGGTCGAAATCACGATCACGAAAAGATGGCCGCCGAAATCCTGTTCGAACTTATGATGCAGCGACGGAATCGTCGCGAAGCCGAGCGGAATCTTCGGTGTTTCGATCTCGACGATCGACCAGACGGCGGGGCGACCGACGAGCGCGACGGTATCGGCCGGGAGCGCCCAGCGATTGGGAATCGTGACATCGGAACCGTCGAGAACGGGCTTCTGCTCGGTCGTCGCCGAGCTAACGGTCGACGTAACGAAACGTGGGATGCGGATCTGAAACTTCACGACGCTCCGCGCTTTAGGCCCGAGTGGGCGCGTTCCCGCCTACGCGGGTTCGGTTGCGGGGGTTGGCCGAAGAAGCGCGGCGATATCTTCGTCTCGAATCGACACGACGTCCGTGCCTTTGCGACGTACCACGAAGGCGTCGCCGTGGACGTGATGCCGCCCGACCGTAAAATTGTACGCATATTCGACATCGCCGCGCGATTCGTCGCAGAAGAGTGAGAGATGTGGGCCGAGATCGATGACGTCGAGTTGACCTTCGCCGACGAGTTCGAAGAGCGAGGTAAGATCGTTTGCGATCTCGCGGATACCCGCGCGTCCGATTGCCGGAATGTACAAAATGCTCACCGGCGGGCGGGGTGGCGTCATGCGCCCGCTCCGAAATCGCGTTGGAGCCGCTCGGCGAGCGATATCCGCGCGATCGTTCGTGCGCCGGGATCGAAGCCGGGTGTCGTGGTATGGCCGGTCATGCGCGATGCGGCCGTTTCCTCGCGTTCGACATGCGAGGTAACATCGCTGAGGCGCCGCTCGAGCTCGGCGCGTTCGGAAGCGAGCTTCGTTTCGAGACCGCGGATGCGTTCGAGATCGGCCTCTAAGCGCGTGGTCTCGTACCGCGAACGAATCGTTGCGAGCCGCGCCTCGGCGGCCGCCTGTTCTCGATCGAGGGTCTGCGCGATATCGACGAATTGCGCGGAGCGCGCCTCCGCGATTGCGGTTTCGGCGGCGGCCGCATCGAGCTTGGCGCGCAGATCGCTTGCCGTCGCGTGCGTCTCTGCGTTCTGTTCGCGGGCGAGCGATTCGGCGGCTTCGGCTGCGGCGACGCGACCTTCGGCGGTCAAGCGCGCTTCCTCGTTCCGTGCGTGTCGTTCGCGTGCAGCGGAGAGGGCGGTTGCGATCGACTCGACTTCGGCTGCGCTTTCGCGTGCGGCGCGCGCGATGCGGTCGAGATCGGCTGCCGCTACATCGCGATCGCGCTTCGCGGACTCGCGTGCGCCGTCGCGGCCGCCGACGAGGAGACCGAGTTCGCGGTGCAGCTCCGCGAGGCCGTCGCGGACGGTTCCGGCGCGCGCGGCGTTGCGCGAATGTTCGTCGCGTTCGGCATCGAGTTGCGCGCGCGCGAGGCGAAGCTCGGCGACCTTACGCTCGAGCTCCTCGATCTCGCCGGCCGTGCCGGTGTCGTGCCTCTCATGGGTCGTCATCTTAACCTGCGAAATCGGCGATGTGTCGACGCAATGTTAGGCGAAAAAGTCTTTTGCGTCTGCGCCGCGACCGTTTTACGCGAGGGCGTGTGGGGTATCACCCTCCGCATCGGCGATCATCTCGATCTCTTTACAAAATGCTTGATCTGCAGCTTACGTTTTTATCCGATGGAACGATCGTGAATCATTCTCCGAGCGGCCGCGCGGACGTCGTCTCGCTCGCGCAGACGACTCGCGATCTCGGCGCGCGTGAAGCGTGGCTCGCGATGGCGAATACCTTTCCCGTTCTCGCGTATCGTCTCGATGCTCGAGGCTCCGTCGATCTTCTCAACGACCGTTGGTTCGAAGAAGCCGGGCTGCGCGACTCGTTGTTGGAATTCGGCTACCGGGACGTGCTTCACCCAAGCGACCGCGACCGAGTCGCGCGCCGCCTGGAAACCTCGCTCGCTTCGGGCGAGCCGTACGAAGACGAATTCCGCCTCTTGATCGGCGATGGATGCTATCGCACGTTTCGCAGCAGCGCGCGTGCGTCGCGCGATGC
>JANYGA010000147.1 GCA_025359485.1 Rhodospirillales bacterium
TGAAAAAACGGTGCTCGCGGCGACGGTGTTCGGATCGCTCGCGTTTTCACTCATCGGAGATCGTGCGAACTATATTTCGCGCAGTGCCAACACGCTCTTGGGCGTCCTCTACATCGGGTGGCTCGGATCGTATTTTCTCGCGCTGCGCAATCTGCCGCACGTCGGCATGGGCTTCACGTTTGCCGCAATCGTCGTCATCGCGTTTACCGATATTTTCGCGATGATCGTCGGCACGACGATCGGAAAAACGCCGCTTACGACGATCTCGCCGAACAAAACCTGGGAAGGCGCGATCGGCGGATTCGCGGCGAGCGTCGCGATTGGGAGCGCGATGGGTGCGATCCCGATGCTCGGGATTACGTGGCTCGACGGCGCGATCGTCGGTGCCGTTACGAGCGTCGCTGCGCAAGCGGGCGACATCGTCGAATCGGCGCTCAAGCGCGATGCGCGCGTGAAAGATGCGAGCAATCTCCTGGCCGGACACGGCGGCATTCTCGACCGCTTCGATTCGTATATCTTCGGCGGCGTCGCGTTTTACGCCACACTGTTCGTAACGGGACACATTCCGCACTGATCCGAACGACGTCGTCGTGCAGAAGAAGGTCGCCGTTCTCGGATCCACGGGCTCCATCGGAACGCAAACGCTCGATGTGGTCGCGCGGCATCCCGAACGCTTTCGCATCGTCGCGCTCGCCGCGGGTTCGCGCGTTGCCGACGTCATCGCACAAGCACTCGCCTTCGAGCCCGAAATCGTTTCATGTGCGAACGAACGCGACGTCGCGACGATCGCCGCAGCCCTGCCAGCGCGCGTGCGCGTGACGAGCGGCGCTGCGGGTTTGCTCGCCGTCGCAGCCGAGAGTGGCGCGGATGTGGTCGTCGCCGCGACCGATGGTGCGGTCGCTTTCGATGCGGTGTTCGCAGCGGTCGAACGCGGCATCCGTATCGCGGCTGCAAACAAAGAACTCATCGTCGCCGCGGGCGAACTCTTCATGGCGGCAGCCGCGCGAAGTGGGGCCGAGATCGTGCCTGTCGATAGCGAGCACAGCGCGATCTTTCAGTGCCTCGTCGGCGAGCCCGCGAGCCGAATAGGGTCGATCGTGCTCACGGCGTCGGGGGGCCCGTTTTGGGAATGGGAGCGCGACGCGATCGCGAGTGCCGCCCTCGCCGATGCCCTGCGTCATCCCACGTGGCAGATGGGCACCAAAAACACCGTCGATTCCGCGTCGCTCATGAATAAGGGCCTCGAAGTCATCGAGGCCAGTCGACTCTTCGGCGTGCCCGCCGAAAAGATCGACGTCTTGGTCCATCGGACGTCGGTCGCGCATGGTTTCGTCGTCTTTACCGACGGCAACGTGAAGGCGCAGCTCGCGCCGCCGGATATGCGCTTGCCGATCGGTTACGCGCTCGCCTACCCCGACCGTCTCGCCGATCGCCCCCAGTCGAGCGCGCTCGCGGCGCTCGGCGCGGCGTCTGATGCCATGACGGCGACGCTCACCTTCACGCCGCCCGATCTCGACCGGTTTCCGTGCCTCGGCCTCGCCTACGAGGCGCTCCGGCGCGGAGGAACCGCACCCGCCGCGCTCTCGGCCGCAAACGAAATCGCCGTGGCTGCGTTCGTAAAGGGAGTGATCCGTTTTGGCGATATCCCGAAGGTCGTCGCAGCTGCGCTGGATGCAATGACCGACGAACCCCTCACCCTGGCCTCGCTACGGGCCGCCGACCTCCGCGCTCGCGCGGTCGCACACGATGAAGTCGAGGCCCGCTTGCTGGCGTCGGCGAACTAGGAAGGACGCTATGTCAGCCTCGATCGGCCTCCTCGCTCTGGCGCTTCCGAACTTCGATGGGGTCGGCAAGATCGCCGTGTTCCTCATCATGCTTTCGATCTTGGTCGTGTTGCATGAGGGCGGGCACTTCTTGCTCGCGCGCCTCAACGGCGTGCGCGTCAACGATTTTGCCGTCGGCTTCGGCCCGACGCTATTGAAATGGACCTCGAAGCGCAGCGGCACGAACTACCGCATCAACCTGCTGCCCATCGGGGGCTATTGCGCGATGCAGGGCGAGGACGGCAAGAGCAGCGAGGCCGAACAACAGCGGCAATTCCGCGAAAGCCACGGCGAGGGCGCGCCCTCGCTCGCATCGGGGACGACGCTCGGGAACGTGGCCGTGCTTGAACGACCCGCCACCGCCGTTGCGGCGTTGCTCGGATCGCACGAGACGCTCGCGGCTCCGAGCACGTCGACCGACGATAATTTTCAGAGCAAGAAGCCGTGGCAGCGTCTTTCGATCGTCGTCGCGGGACCGATCGCAAATTTCTTACTCGCATTCATCATTTTCTTCGTCGCGGCGATCTCGTTCGGCGTCGCTTCGAAGAACATCAGTCCCCAAGTCGGGATCTTGCTCGCGAACTCACCCGCGCAAAAAGCGGGCTTACAGCTCGGCGATCAGATTCTCGCAATTGACGGCCAGAGCTACACGTCGGGCGAAGCGATCGTCGCGAAGATCCACCACTCCGCGGGCGTACCGATCGCGCTGACGTATCGCCGCCACGGTGAGACCAAGACGATCAACATCACGCCGTATAAAGCGAACAACGGCCACGGGTTCGAGGGTCGCATCGGGTTCAGCCCGATCCCCACGTTCGAACGCGTCGGCGTCCTCGAGGCGATCCCACTTGCGGGGCGCGAGTTCGTGGGCGCGACGGTCATGCAGGTGACGGGCTACGCGCAACTGATCTCGCATCCCGCGAAATACGCGTCGAGCGTCTCGGGTCCCATCGGCATGGCGCGTGCGGCGTCGGCCTATCAGGATCTGGGTTGGGGTCCGTATCTCTCGCTTGCGGCCGCGCTCTCGATCGCGCTCGGCGTGCTCAACTTGCTCCCGTTTCCCGCCCTCGATGGCGGACGTGGCGTCTTCATCATCGCGGAGATGCTACGCGGCCGCCCGGTCGAACCGGAAAAAGAAGCACTCGTGCACGTTACCGGCTTTGCCGTGCTCATGCTGCTGATGGTGTTCGTGGCCTACCACGACATCGCAAATCTCGTCTCCGGTAAGGGAGTTTTCTAGGTCGTGATCCGTCTGCGTCGTGAATCGAAACCGATTCTGCTCGAGAATAAATCCAAATACTCGAGCGGAGCGAAAAAAGTCTGGATGGGCGGCGACCACCCGGTCGTCGTGCAATCCATGACCACGACCGATACTGCCGACGCCGAGAAGACGCTCACGCAGATTTACGAGCTTGCGGGTGCGGGCTGCGAAGTCGTGCGCGTGACGGTGAAAGACGCTCCCGATGCCGCGGGCATGCCCGCGATCGTCGCGCGGTCGCCCGTGCCGATCGTCGCCGACATTCACTTCGATCACAAGATGGCGCTCGCCGCGCTCGAAGCCGGCGTGGCGAAGTTACGCCTCAATCCGGGCAACATCACCGATCGCGTGAAGACACGCGAAGTCGTGCAGCTCGCAAAAGACATGGGCACGCCGATCCGCATCGGCGTCAATATGGGCTCGCTCGCCGCCGACCTCGAGAAGCAGTACGGCCACACGCCCGATGCGATGGTACGCAGCGCGCTTCGCCACGTCGAGATTCTCGAAGAGCTCGGCCATACCGATATCGTGATCTCGATCAAAGCGCACGACGTTCTCACGACGATCGCGTCGTATCGTCTCGCCGACAAGATGCTCGCGGAACGCAAGACGCCCTATGCGTTGCACCTCGGCGTCACCGAGGCCGGCCTGCCGCGCGAGGGCACGATCAAGTCATCGATCGGCATGGGGATTCTCTTGTTCGAAGGCATCGGCGATACGCTGCGGGTTTCGCTCGCCGCCGATCCCGTCGAAGAGATTCCCGTCGCATGGGGCATCCTCAAGGCGCTGCAGATTCGCGAAAAGGGCTTCGATATCACGGCGTGTCCGTCGTGCGGTCGTGCGGAGATCGAAGTCGTCGAGCTCGCGCGATCGGTCGAAGCGATTGCCAAAGAATATACGGCTCCGGTGAAGGTGGCCGTGATGGGTTGCGTTGTCAACGGCCCGGGTGAGAGTAAGATGGCCGATGTGGGCGTCGCCGGTGTTGTCTCACGGTCGGT
>JANYGA010000171.1 GCA_025359485.1 Rhodospirillales bacterium
GCGAGGGCCAATGCGCTCAAAAAAAAAAACGCCCGTTGCCGAGCGTCTTTCCTGATTGGTTGCGGGGACAGGATTTGAACCTGTGACCTTCGGGTTATGAGCCCGACGAGCTACCGGACTGCTCCACCCCGCGGCACTGCCGGAGTATAGGCGGTCGAGGCGCATGCTGTCAACTCGCCGTCACCGTCGCAGAAGCGTTGCGGCAAGCATCTGCGGCGTGCGAACGAACGTCGAACCCTGTCATGACCACCGATTTCGTCGCCGCGCTTCCCAAAGTCCAGCTTCATTGCCATCTCGAGGGAACCGTTCGTGCGGAAACGTTTCGCGAACTCGCGAGCCAATATGGCCTCGAGAGCGCACGCGCGAGCGGACCGCTCGAACGCACGTACGCGTTCGGAACCTTCAAAGAATTTTTACTGACCTTCGCCGAGGTCTGCAAGACGTTGCACGTGCCCGCCGATTACGCACGCGTCGCACGCGATTACGTCGCGACCGCGCGCGCGCAGAACGTCCGCCACGCCGAAGTCTTCATCTCGCCATCGGTGTGGACGTTCTTCCATACCGAACTCGACGTCGTCGCGACCGTCGCGGCGATGCGCGATGTGTTCGAAGACGCGCGTCGAGACCACGGCCTCGATATCGCTTTCATCTGCGATCTCACGCGGAATTTTGGCGTCGAGCGCGCCTTTGCGACGGCACGGACGGCCGTGAAGCTCGCCGAGGCCGGCCTTGGCGTCGTCGGGATCGGGCTCGGTGGCGATGAAGCGAATTTTCCGCCCGAGCACTATGCCGAGCCCTTCGCCTTCGCGCGAGCGAACGGATTGCGCACGGTCGCGCATGCGGGCGAAGCGGCCGGTCCCGCGAGCGTGCGCGCAGCCGTCGAGATGCTCGGTGCGGAGCGAATCGGCCACGGGGTGCGTGCGCTCGAAGATCCCGCGGTCGTCGAGCTTCTGGCCGAGCGAAAAATTCCGCTCGAGTGCTGCCCGACATCGAATCGATTGACGGGCGTGGTTCCCGTGGGAAGACCGCATCCGATCGACGCGCTCGATCGCGCGGGCGTCATCTGCACGATCGATGCCGACGACCCCGAACTCTTTTCGACGACGCTTCTCGATGAATACGCGCTCGTCGAGGCGCTTTGCGGCCGCGATCGACTCGTGCGATTTACCCGAAATGCGATAGCCGCGAGCTTCGCAACGAGCGACCGCAAAGCCGACTTGACGCGCGAACTCGAAGTGACGCTCGCGATGTTTGCGTCGGGCCGATTTGCTGCGGGTTAGCGTGTCGTGACGTAGGACCGTTGCGAATCTGATCTCGCGGGCGAGCCTGGAAACCGACGCGTCGTAGCGAACCATGGGTAACATGCCGGGACACACGCACTTCGAGGAATCGACCGAAGAGTATCTCGAGGCGATCTACCGTCTCGAACGCGAGGGCCCGGGCGTTTCCACGTCCGCACTCGCAAACGAACTCGGCGTCGCCGCCGCCTCCGTTTCGGGCATGCTCAAAAAGCTTGCCGGCGACGGCTACGTCGATCACAAGGCGCGTGGCGAAGCGAAGCTCACGCAGAAGGGTCTCGGCGTCGCGGTGCGCGTGTTGCGCCGGCATCGACTCGCCGAATGTCTGCTCACGCAAGTGCTCGGTATGCCGTGGGATGAGGTGCATGAAGAAGCGTGCCGCCTCGAACACGCGATCTCGGCGCGCGTCGAAGAGCGGATGCTCGAAGTGCTCGGTCATCCCACGACCTGTCCGCACGGCCAACCGATCCCGCCGACCGACCTCAGCGATCCGATTCGACTCGGCGTCCCGCTCGCGCAACTCGATGCGGGCGCGCTTGCGGTCGTCGACGGCGTGACCGAAGAACTCTCGGAGATGCTCCGCTATCTCGGAGAGATCGGCATGCGACCCGGTGCCGAGCTCGAGGTGCTCGAGAAAGCCCCACTCGGTGGGCCGATTACGTTACGGTTGGGCGATCGTCGGCATGCCGTCTCGCTCGAACTCGCACGCATGGTAACCGTCATCATTCGCGTTGAATCCGCGACCGAACGCGCGATCGCGTAGTGCTGCCGACATTCCTCGAGTGCTCGCGCGATGCGGAGCATCGTTACGATGCCGCGCAACTCGCGACGACGTGTCCGCACGAAGGCGCGCCGTTGCTCGTGCGCTATCCCCCGATCGCGATCGATCGCGCGACGCTCGCAACTCGCGTGCGATCGATGTGGCGTTATCACGAAGCGTTGCCGATCGCACACGACGAAACGCCCGTCTCGCTTGGTGAGGGCCTAACGCCGCTCGTCCGCGCGCACAAGCTCGCAAACGATCTTCGGTGCGAATTCGAGATTCTCATCAAAGACGAATCGCGCAATCCCACCGCGTCGTTCAAATCGCGTGGCATGTCGGCTGCGGTCACCGTTGCCGTGCGCAACGGCGCGAAAGCGCTCGTCGCACCGAGTGCGGGAAATGCGGGCGGTGCGCTCGCGGCATACGGCGCGCGTGCGGGCGTCCCGGTGACGGTGTTCTTGCCGCGCGATACGCCCGCGATCCTCATCGAAGAATGTCGCACGTACGGCGCGTATGTCGAACTCGTCGACGGACTCATCGACGATGCGGGTCGACTCGCCGCCGCATTCGCGAAAGAGACGGGTGCCTTCAACGTCGCGACGCTACGCGAGCCCTATCGCATCGAGGGGAAGAAGACGATGGGCTACGAGCTCGTCGAAGAGCTCGGCGGCGTTCCCGCCGCGATCGTCTATCCCACGGGCGGCGGCACGGGGCTCGTCGGTATGTGGAAAGCCTTCGACGAGCTCGAAGCGGCGGGTTGGATCGACGCGCGTCGGCCGATGATGATCAGCGTCCAAGCCGAACATTGTGCGCCGATCGTGCGGGCCTTTACTTCCGGTGCCGATCATGCCGAACGTTGGGAAGGCGCGACGACCGCCGCGTGGGGCTTGCGCGTACCAGCGGCGATCGGCGATCGTCTCATGTTGCGCGCCATTCGAGATTCCGGCGGCCGCGCGCTCGCGGTGAGCGAAGTCGAGATGGCGCGCGATATGGCGGTCATGCGCGAACGCGAAGGCGTCGATGCGTGTGAGGAAGGCGGCGCCGCGCTCGCCGCACTGCGCGCGATGCTCGCGAGCGGCGTGACCTTCGAAGGTCCCGTCGTCCTTTTCAACACGGGAAGCGCGCTCAAATACGGACCGCGCACGACGTAATGCGAATGCTTTCCGTTACGAATGTCCTCATCATCATCAACCTGCTCGCCTATGTGTGGGAAGTCGCGACGGGCATCAACTTCGGTAGTAATCGAAGCCTCTACGATCACGGCGCGCTCCTCGGCCTCGCGGTCACGCAAAACGGTGAGTGGTGGCGCATCGTCACGGGCGGCTTCTTGCACGGCGGCTTCGCGCATATCGCGCTCAACATGTTCGCACTCTATCAACTCGGGCGATTCGTCGAATCGATCCTCGGTCCGTGGCGCATGCTCGGTATCTACATCGTCGCCCTCATTGGCGGCGGCCTCGCCGTGACGTATTTCGCGCCGACCGATATGACCGTCGGTGCGAGCGGTGCGATCTTCGGTCTCTTCGGCGCGTTGCTCGGCATCGGCGTGCGCATGGGAAAACGCGGTCGCTCGCTCATCTCACAAACGCTGCCGACGCTGCTCATCAATCTCGTCTTCACGTTCGCGATTCCGTTCATCTCGAAAGCGGGTCATCTCGGTGGCCTCGCGAGCGGCTTCGCGGCCGGCCTCGCACTCTACGCGATGCGTGCGCGCGTGCCCGAACCCGTGGTCGTCGATACGGCGACGGGCGAAATTGCCGAGTCCGAATATTTGCCGCCCGAAGATCACCATGGAGCGGCGTCGCAGCGACCGTGACGCCGATCGAATCGCTCGAAGACGTCTTCGCGCCAGGCGGAAGCATCGCGCGAGCGCTGCCCGGCTTCGAAGCGCGGCTGGGGCAAGTGCAAATGTCCAAGCTCGTCGAGCGGGGATTTCTCGAAAGCGCGCACACGATCGTGGAAGCGGGGACGGGTGTCGGAAAATCACTCGCCTACCTCGTACCGGCGATCCGCAGCGGGAAGAAAGTCGTCGTCTCGACCGCGACGATCGCGTTGCAAGAACAACTCGTGCGCAAAGATATTCCGCTCGTCGTGGGCGCGCTCGGCGTGCGCGCGCGCGTGGTGTTGCTCAAGGGACGCAATCACTATCTCTGTCGTGCGAAGCTCGATAAAATGCGCGCCGAACGCCTCATCGCGCAGAGCGGCACGATGGAGGCGATGTGGGATTGGGCCGATCGGACGACGACGGGCGACCGCGCGGAATTACCCTTCGCGCCACCCGGCTTGGAATGGGAAGCACTCGACGCCGATGCCGACGATTGCGTCGGTGAATTTTGCGAACGCTTCCGCGACTGTTACTTCTTCCAACAGCGCGATGCCGCAAAGTATGCCGATATCGTCGTCGTCAATCACGCGCTGTTCTTTCTCGATCTCGCGATGGGCGGCACGCTTCTGCCACCCTACGATTACGCGATTCTCGACGAAGCGCACCAATCCGAGCGATGGGCTTCTGCCGCACTAACCGCGACGCTTTCGGGTGGCAGCGTCGCGCGCTTGATGCGCCGCGTGCACCGCACGTACCACGTGCCCGCCGTCTACGATGCCGATATCGATAGCGGGATGCGCGGGCTCACGCAGACGCTCGCGCGCGTTCCCGGCGATCGCTATCCGCTCGCGGCGAGCGAAGGCGCGTACGACGCACTCGCGATCGTCCAAGAGTCGTTCTATAAACTCGAAAATTGGGTGCTCGGCAATTGGCAAGCGGCGCTCAAACGGCCGTCGGAAAATGTGGCGGAAGCCGAACGTCGTCGCGATCTCGTCTTGCGCGGCGTGCAGGCACATATCGCGACGATCGATCGCATGGCGCTGCCGCCGACCGAAGCGATCTCGTGGGTCGAACGCTCCGACGCGCGCGATCGCTACGAAGTCAATTCGGCGCCGTTCGACGTCGCCGACTATTTGCGCACGGCACTTTTCGCGCGCACGCAAAGCGTCGTGCTGACCAGTGCCACGATTGCAACGGGCGCGTCGTTTCGCTTTTTGCGCGACGCACTCGGCGTGGACGACGCGCAAGAATACATCGCTCCTTCACCATTCGATTATCGCACGCAAGCACGGCTCTTCGTGGCGCCGCCCACATGCAACCCCAAGGATCCGCGTTTCGCACGCCGCGTGGCACCGCTCGTCGAAGAGATCCTCGACGTCACGCGCGGGCGCGCGTTCGTGCTCTTCACGTCGTACGCGCGATTACACGAGGTCTACGCGCTCGTGCGCGATCGGATCGCGTATCCAACCAAACTCCAGGGCGAGATGCCGCGCGCGCATTTGCTGACGTGGTTTCGCGAAACGCCGAACGCGGTGCTCTTCGCGACGGGCACGTTTTGGGAAGGCATCGACGTCGTCGGCGAAGCGCTCTCGTGCGTCGTCATCGATCGCCTGCCGTTTCCATCCCCTGCCGAGCCGCTCGTCGCCGCGCGGCTCGCCGCCATCGAATCGGCGGGGCGATCGAGCTTCGATGAGTACATGATCCCGTCGGCGATCGTGCGCCTCAAACAAGGTTTCGGCCGTCTCATCCGCGCGAAATCAGACCGCGGGCTCGTGGCGCTTCTCGATGGTCGCATCGGGTCGATGCGCTATGGTGGCCAGATCCTTGCGGCACTGCCGCCTGCCAAACGCGTTGAGGATCTCGAAGAGCTCCGCGACTTCTTTACGCGCTCTGAACGCAATGGAAGCTAAAAATACGCATCTGAGTCGGTTTTTCGCCGTTTACTCATCCGTAGTGGAATCTCAAGCCGTCGTCAGTCTTTCCCCGGCGCTCGCGCTTCGGCCGCAGGCCGTGCGACCGGTCGCGTGTTTGGCCTGTGGTGAGATCGTCGCCGCGCAGCCCGATGGCACGAGCTTGCGCCAGCGAGGCAATTACGCAATCGTCGCCGAGTGGCGGACGTGCGCGTGTGGCGCATGCGTCCGCTCGGAGCGGGTCGCGCGCTTGGCCTCGACCGTCGTCGGGGCCTGAGCGCTACTCTTCCTTGCCGCTTGCGGCTTGCACGCGCGATTGGAGATCGAGCACGACGCTGGAATCCGCGAGCGTCGTCGTATCGCCCAGTTCGCGACCCTCCGCGATATCGCGCAAGAGTCGCCGCATGATCTTGCCGCTACGCGTCTTGGGCAATTCTTGCGTGAACGTGAGTTCCTTGGGCATCGTAAATTTTCCGAGTTTGCTCGCGACGTGTTGACGGAGCTCCGTGTTGAGCGCGGCGCTTGGCTCGCTGTGACTGCGTAGCGAGACGAAACAGACGATCGCCTGACCCGTGAGATCGTCTGCCTTGCCGACGACGGCCGCTTCGGCAACGGCATGATGATCGACGAGCGCGCTCTCGACCTCGGCGGTCGAAATGCGATGACCGCTAACGTTCATCACGTCGTCGATGCGCCCCATGAACCAGAAGTCGCCATCGACGTCGCGATGACAGCCGTCGCCCGCGAGATAGAGATGCTCGAACTTCGACCAATACGTCTCTTTGAAGCGTTGCGGATCGCCGTAAATGCCGCGCGTCATCGACGGCCACGGCTGCCGGATCACGATGTACCCGCCGCCTCCCAGAGGTACGGTCTTGCCCTCTTCGTCGACGACGTCGGCGACGATGCCGGGGAAGGCGCGCGTCGCGCTACCGGGCTTGAGCGTCGTGATTCCCGGGAGCGGTGCGATCATGATCGCGCCCGTCTCCGTCTGCCACCACGTATCGACAACGGGACAGTTGCCGCCGCCGATCACGTCGTGATACCACATCCATGCTTCGGGATTGATCGGTTCGCCGACCGAGGCCAAGAGCCGTAGCGATGAGAGATCGTGTTTGTCGACGTGCTCGCGGCCCCACTTCATGAAGGCGCGAATCGCGGTCGGTGCCGTGTAGAGAATCGTCGCCTTGTAGCGCTCGACGATTTCCCAAAAACGGTCCTGCTCGGGGAAGTCGGGCGTGCCTTCGTACAGGATGCCCGTGGCGCCGAGCGCGAGTGGACCGTAGACGATATACGAATGCCCCGTCACCCAACCGATGTCGGCCGTGCACCAGAAAATATCGCTCTCTTTGAGATCGAACACGAGGCTCGTCGTTGCGGTCACGCCCGTGAGATAACCCGCGGTCGAATGCATGATGCCCTTGGGTTTTGCCGTCGTGCCGCTCGTATAGAGCAAGAAGAGCAAGTCTTCAGATTCCATCGCTTCGGGTGCGCACGTTGCGGGCTCGTCGCGGACGAGATCGTTCCACCAAATATCGCGCCCGTCGCGCATCGCGACGGGGTCGCCGACGCGTTTCGAAACGATACAGTGCTTAACCGACGGCGACTGCTCGAGCGCGACGTCGACCGTCGCTTTGAGCGGCACTTTTTTTCCGCGACGCCACCCTTGGTCGGTCGTGATGATCGCGACGCATTCCGCGTCTTTCATGCGGTCGACGATCGAATCGGCCGAAAAGCCGCCGAAGACGACGCTGTGCGCGGCACCTATGCGCGCGCATGCGAGCAGGGCGACGGGAAGTTCGGGCACCATCGGCATGTAGATCGCAACGCGATCGCCGCGCTTCACGCCGAGCTTGCGGAGGCCGTTCGCGAGTTTGCAGACGTCGTGCAAGAGTTCGGCGTAGGTGATCGTGCGTCGATCGCCGGGCTCACCCTCGAAGTAAAACGCGATTCGTCCGCCACGACCCGCCTCGACATGCCGATCGAGACAATTGACCGATGCGTTGAGCGTGCCGCCGCCGAACCATTTGGCGAAGGGCTCGTTCCATTCCAAAACGGTCTCGAACGGTTTGCTCCACGTGAGCTTCTCGGCCCACGATCTCCAAAATCCGAGATAGTCGCGCTCGGCTTCTTCGTGGATGCCGGGCTGCGCGTTTGCCTGGGCTGCAAACGCCGGCGTGGGCGGGAAGGTGCGCGTCTCTTTGAGGAGAGCTTCGATCATGTCGTGGGCGTTGGGATCCGTCTGCATGCAACGAAATCAGGCGTGAGGGATGGCGGCCCCTCTCCATGCAAGCCTACTGACAAGAAAGGTTATACTTTCGACGTGGACTTGACCCTCGGCGCTACTTGGGATAAGCTGAGCGTTGATGCTGGCACTCCTGCCTCGTGACTGCTAAGGAATCGATCGTGCCGGATCCCGTCCCGCTGCGTCCCGAACTCGATAAACGCAAGGCGTTCATTTTGGCGACCGTCGTGTACGAATACGTCGCAACGGCGGAGCCGGTCGGCTCGAACACGCTCACGCAGAAATACAATCTCGGCGTGAGTTCGGCGACGATTCGCAACGAGATGGCCGAACTCGAGGCCGGCGGCTATCTCGTCCAGCCGCACACGTCGGCGGGCCGGATCCCATCCGATGCCGGCTATCGCACGTACGTCGACCAGTTGATGCGCCCCGAGCCGTTGCAGAACGACGAGCAGCGTCGCATTCACGACGAGTTCCGCGAAGCGAGTCGCGAACTCGACGACGTCATCGAACACACGACGCGGCTCCTCGGGCAGCTCTCCCGCAACGTCGCCTTCGTCGTCGCGCCCGCGCGCAATTCGCAGACGTTCCGACACGTGCAGCTCATCTGGCTTTCCGAACGCACGGGGCTCGCGATCGTCGTGACGTCGCTCGGCGTCGTGGCGCAGCATCCGTTCGACCATCCGGGCCTCGTTGCCGACGATCTCACACGGCTCTCGAATCGCCTCAATATGACCTTGGCGGGGCGGAGTCTGCGCGAAATCGGGGCGCATGAGACGGCTGCGATCGTCCGCGATGCCGGGCTCGTCGACGAACTCGCGCACGTGCTCGTGCGGGCGTTTGCCGATGCGATGCGTGCCGATGCGCCGCCCGCGGTCGCATCGAGCGGCGCGCAGCATCTGCTCGATCAGCCCGAATTTCAAGACTTGCGAAAGCTGCGCTCGATCCTGCGCATCATCGAGGAGCAGAAGGTGCTCTACGACCTCGTCGCCGATTCGATGGCGACGGAGGGGCCGACGATTAAAATCGGCCACGAACTCGGCTCCGACGAAATCACCGAATGTAGCATCGTGACGGTGCCGTATCGCTTCGGTGACGAAACCGTCGGAGTACTCGCGATCCTCGGACCGCGACGCATGCCCTACGCGCGTCTGCTCGCGCTCGCAACCGGCACGGCGAATTCGCTCAACCGGCATCTCGCCAACACCGACATCCGTTAGAGGTATCGTGCCAACCGATTATTACTCCGTCCTGGGCGTCGAACGTAACGCATCCGAGACGGATATCAAACGCGCGTACCGCGGTCTCGCGCGCAAATTCCATCCCGATGTCGCCGAAGATAAAGCGACCGCGGAATCGCGCTTCAAAGAGATCAACGAGGCCTACGAGATCCTCGGCGACGCGGACAAGCGCGCGCAATACGATCGCTACGGTACCGTATCGAATGGTGCAGGCGCAGGCGCCGGCGGTTTCGGCGCGCAGGGCGAAGGCTTCGGCGACATCTTCGACATGTTTTTCGGCGCGCGGCAGGGCGGCGCGCAGCAACGCCCGGCAGGTCCGCAGCGCGGCGCCGATCTGCGCTACGATCTGCAGATCACGCTCGAAGACGCGTTTCGCGGCGCGGAGCGCGAGCTCTCGTTCAATCATCTCGGTCAGTGCGAGACGTGCACGGGCACGGGCGCGAAACCGGGCACGCTCGTGATGCGCTGCGATCGCTGCGGCGGTTCGGGTGCGATGCGAGCGACGCGGCAGACGCCGCTCGGCCAATTCGTCACGCAGACGACGTGTACGAAATGCAACGGCGACGGGACGATCGTGCCGACGCCGTGCGAGACGTGTCGTGGTCGCGGCCGGATCGAACGCAATCGCACGCTCACGGTGAAGATTCCCGCGGGCGTCGACGACGGCAGTCGCATCCGCGTTTCGGGAAGCGGCGAGGGGGGCGCGCGCGGTGGACCGCCAGGCGATCTCTACGTATATCTCAGCGTCGCCGCACATCGTCGCTTCCGACGCGACGGCAGCGATCTCTATCTCGACGTGCCGATCGGCTTCACGCAAGCGGCGCTCGGTGCGGCGATCGAAATCGAATCGCTCGATGGTGAACTCCCGTTGCAAATTGCGGCGGGCACGCAGAGCGGCGCGACGTATCGTATTCGCGGTAAGGGTATGCCCGTCGTGCGCGGTAGTTCGCGCGGCGATCTGCTCGCAACCGTGCACGTCGTCGTGCCGACGAAGCTCTCGCGCCGCGAGCGCGAGCTGCTCGAAGAATACGCAACGATCGCGGGCGACGTGGGCGAGGATCGCACGTTCTTCGATCGCGTCAAGGACGCGTTCCGACCCGATTAGCGCACCGCGTTTTTTCGTCCCCGGCGTCTACGCCCCGGGCGACCGCGTGCGACTTCCCGGCGACGACGCGCGGAAGCTTCTCGTCGTCTTGCGCGCGCAGACGGGCGCCGCCGTCGAACTCATCGATTCCGGCGGCCACGTTTTCGAAACGCGACTCGTCGTCGATGGTAGCTTCGCAACGCTCACGCTTGAACGCGAGGTCGCCGCACCACCCGCATCGCGACTGGCGATCACGCTCGCGCAAGGCGTTCCAAAAGGCGCGAAGATGGACTTCGTCGTCGAGAAGGCGACCGAACTCGGCGTCGCTCGCATCGTGCCGTTCGTATCGGCGCGCACCGTCGGCGATGGCGAACGCACGGGCAAACTCGAACGCTGGCGGCGCCTCGCCAAGAGCGCCGCGCAGCAATGCGGGAGGCGTGACGTTCCGGAGATCGACGCGCCTATCGAATTTGCCGAACTCGTGCGCTCGTTTGCGACCGTGGATTGCGCGCTCGTCCCATGGGAGCTCGCCGACGCCGCACCCTTACGCGAGACGCTTCCGCCATTGATCGCGAACGCCGCGAGCGTGCTCGTAGCGATCGGTCCCGAAGGCGGTTTTTCTGCCGCGGAAGCCGCGGCGGCAATTGAAGCAGGCGCGCATCTCATCTCGCTCGGGCGGCGCATACTACGAACCGAAACGGCAGGCATCGTGGCCGCGGCGGCGCTGCTCTTTGCAAGCGGGGAACTTTAGTCGCGGTAATCGACGCTATTTGACGCTTCGAGCATGAGAGCGGCGCGCGCGAGGCGTATAATGTGTGGTTATGACTTTGGTCTGGTCCGGCGGCGCGTGAAGTTCAGTATCGTCATTCCGACGTACAACGAAGCGGGTGGCATCGAAAAACTCGTGACGTCACTCGGCGACCTTTTTGCGGCCAAAGGCCTCGATGGCGAACTGATCGTCGTCGACGATAATTCTCCCGACGGTACGGGCGCGATCGTCGATGCGCTCGCCGGGCGATATCCCGTGCGGTGTTTGCATCGGCCGGGGAAGATGGGACTTTCCAGCGGCGTCATCGACGGCTGGAATTTCGCGCGTCCCGAATCGACGGCGCTCGGCTGTATGGATGCCGATTTCAGCCACGATTATACGATCGTTCCCAAGCTCGTCGAAGCGATTGCCTCGGGAACGTACGGTCTTGCGGTGGGGAGCCGTTACGTCCGCGGCGGCGGGATCGAGAATTGGCCGCTCAAGCGCAAGATCACCTCGATCATCGCCTGCGCGATGGCGTGGCCGCTCACGCCGCTACGCGACATCACGAGCGGTTTTCTGCTGGTGCGTCGCGATGCGCTCGACGGCATCGTGCTCGATCCGATCGGTTTCAAAATCGGGCTCGAAGTCGCGGCCAAAGCGCGCTACGGAAAATTTATTGAAGTACCGTACGTTTTCAAAGATCGCGTCGTCGGCGAGTCCAAGCTCAACGGCAAAGAGATTACGAATTATCTCAAGCAGTTGCGTCGACTCTACACAGGGCGCGTCTTTCCGAACCGCTCGAAAGCGACCGCCGCGCCCTCGCTCGTGAAGCGCGCGCCCGAAGTCGCGGCCGAGCCCGCCGCGGAGCAGAGAGCCTGATGGCGATTCCCGAGTGGCTGCGTCGCCTGCGCGAACCCGGCGTCGATGCGGAAAAAGACGCGGCGTTGTGGGCGAAATGTCCGTCGTGCGGCGAGATGCTCTATCGTAAGGATCTCGAGGCGAATCTTTCGGTGTGCACCAAGTGCACGTATCACTTTCGCATGCACGCGTACGATCGCATCAACATGCTTGTCGACGGCGATTTTGTGGAGATTGGGACGGAGATGCTCCCGGGCGATCCGCTCGGCTGGGTCGATAAACGCCCGTATCCCGCAAAGCTCGAATCCGATCGGAAGAAATCGAATCTTAGCGAGGCGGTCGTCACCGGCTTCGCAACGCTCGACGGGTTTCCGGTCGCTCTCGGCGTCATGGATTTCAACTTCCGCGGTGGGACGATGGGCACGGTCGTCGGCGAGCGTATCGCGCATCTTCTCGAAGAAGCGCATCGTCGTCGCCTGCCGTGCATCGTCTTTACCGCGAGCGGCGGCGCGCGGATGGAAGAAGGCATGCTGGCGCTCATGCAGATGGCCAAGACCACGCTTGCGGTCGAACGCTTCATGGCCGATGGAAATCTCTACATGACCGTCCTTACCGACCCGACGACGGGCGGCGTTTCGGCGTCGTTCGCATTTCAAAGCGACATCATCATGGCGGAATCGCACGCGTCGATCGGCTTCGCCGGGCGCCGCGTCATCGAGCAGACGCTCCGTCAAAAACTTCCCGATAATTTTCAGACGGCCGAGTTCTTGCTCGAAAAGGGCGCGATCGACATGGTCGTGCCACGGCACGAGTTGCGCGAGACGATCGTGCGCGTGCTCGATTACGCCGTCGATCGCAAACGGACGATGCCCGCGCTCAAGGCCGTTCCGGAGTTCGCAACCTAGATGAACGTCATCGTCGAACGCGAGAAGGGCCCCCTCACCGAACTCGGAGATCGCATCGAAACGCTGCGCGCGCGCGGCATGGGTGGTTCGAGCGAACTCGAAATTTTAGAAGAAAAGTATCGCGCCTTACTGAGCGATCTTTTCGGCCATCTCACGCCATGGGAGCGCGTGAATATGGCGCGCCACCCGAAGCGGCCGACGGCGAGTGACTATCTCGCCGCGTTCGATCGTTTCGATGAACTGCACGGCGATCGTCACTTCCGTGACGATCCCGCGCTCATCGGCGGATTCGCGAAATTACGCGGCCGTCGCATCGTCTTTCTCGCGCAACAGCGAGGCCGCGACACCAAAGAAAATATTCGTCGCAATTTCGGCATGGTCTCACCCGAAGGCTACCGCAAGGCCAAACGCTTGATGGAACTCGCGTCGCGATTCGGTTTGCCGATCGTAACGCTCGTCGATACGTCGGGCGCCGACCCCGGTATCGCATCGGAAGAGCACGCGCAATCCGAAGCGATCGCGGCGTGTCTTGCGGCGCTTGCGAAAGTGAACGTTCCCGTGGTCGCGACGATCATCGGCGAAGGCGGCTCGGGCGGGGCGCTCGCGATCGCTCTTGCCGATACGGTCATTATGGCCGAAAATTCGGTGTATTCCGTCGCTTCGCCCGAGGGCTGCGCGGCGATTCTCTGGGGCGATTCCGCGCGCGCGTCGGAAGCGGCCGATCGCCTCAAACTCACGAGCGACGATCTCGCCGGGTTCGGCATCGTCGATCGCATCGTTGCCGAGCCGCTCGGCGGCGCGCATCGCGACGCGCCCGGCTTTATCGCAAGCGTCCTCGATACGATCGACGCCGAGCTGCGCGCGCTCGAACATCGACCGCCCGTCGAATTGCGTGACGCGCGGTACCGAAAGTTCCGCCGCATCGGCGCGTGGGAAACGCAGTCCCGCGAACACGCCACGGCCGCGTTGCCGTGAACGCGAAGCGCGGTCGCACGAGTATCGTCCCGGTCGTGCGTCTCGCGGGTCGGCTCGCACTCGCGCTCGTCGTCGTGGCCGTGCTCGGCGTGATCGCCATGCAGTTCGAAGGCATCGTCGCGAAAAATATCGCGGTCGCGCGCGAACTCTCGGAGATGCGCGCCGACGTGATCGCGCTGCACGCGCGTGAGAAGCAGCAACGGGCGACGATCGCGCGCCTGGGCAGCGCTCGCGGTGCGGTCCCCGAGATTCACGAAAAGCTTCGTCTGGTCGGGCCGCGCGAAGAGATCATCTATCTTCGCGGCGCGGGCGTTCCCACACCCGAGCACAATTCCTACGGTACCGAACGATAACGCGGACGACGGGAACCGTCATCAACATCCATTATCACGGGGCGACGGTCCGTCTCGCCGATGGATCGCTCGCGAGCGTGCCCGAGGCGGAGCTCGTCGCCAACCGGCCGCGTTACACATCGAGCCACGCGAAGCGCGAGCCGCTCGCGCTCGTCCTCGATCGGCTCGGTCGGCATCAGATCGTGACGTTGGAAGCGGCGCCGCCACTGGTTTCGAGCGCGCCTTCGGGCGACTTGCTCTTCGCCGATGTCGTCTTCGAAGCGAAGATCGGCGCGTATCTCAAAGCGACGCAAGAGTGGGCACCGGCCGATCAAGCACCGCCCGCCGAACGGCACTTCATTCGCAAGAAACGGCGCGCTCGACTTTTCGAGGCGCGTCCCGATGTCACGTAGAACGCCGAGCACGTGAAGACCTCACCTGAGGCCCGCGTCGATCCCGTTAACGTTCCCGGCTGCTTCATTCGCATCCAGGGGACGTACAGTTCGCTGCGCACGGCCGAACAGCGCGTCGCCGACTTCATTCTCAAACATGCGGAAGACCTGATCTATCTCACCGTTACGGAGCTCGCCGAGCGGACACAGACGAGTGAATCGACCGTGGTGCGGTTGTGCCAGAAGATCGGCTACAAGGGCTATCA
>JANYGA010000113.1 GCA_025359485.1 Rhodospirillales bacterium
CCACGCAAGCGAGTCGTGGTGATTCGCTACATCGAAGCCGGCCCGCCCGGGCCGCCCGAAGCGACGCCGCCGCCGCCGTCCCCACGCCCGACCGAGATTCCAAAACCGGTCGCAACACCCGTTTCGACGCCGCCCGCGCGCGTCGGGCCGCAGCGTGTTTTCGAGCGATACGTCGCGGGCGATTACCTCATCGCGCCAAAAGTGTTCAACGAAATTAGCGCGGGCAATACCGGCAGCAAATCGTTCGAACTCAAAGGTGCCGTCGAATTTCCGCTCTTCGGACCCACGTGGGAGATCGGCGCGAACTACCGACACGTGCTTTACCCGCATTACGCGAATCGCGCGAGCGTCGCCGGTGCCGATCCACGGTTCCAAAGCGGCCTGTGCCCGGCGAACGATCCCGGCTGCGTGACGACCGTTGGATTCCAACAGACGCAAGCGCAATCGGGCCTCGGCCAAATCTACGCAACCGCCTTTACCGCACAAGAAGATGACGTCGACGCGCACTTCGGCCTCGAGATCCTACGGCCGCGGATCTACGTTGCGGTGAGTGGGCTCTATCACAACTACAACTATCTCGGCTATCCGACGGTCGGCGGCTTCGGCTTCGGTCTCGAGAAATTGCCCGACTTCAATCAGAAGTTCTCGGTCTACGGAAGCGCGTTCTACTACCCCAACGTCACGGGCAAGTACACGTATCCGACCTCGGCGTTTCTCGGCAATCTTTCCGGTCGGCAGATTACGCTCGCGTACAGCGAATTCAAATACGAATTTGGCGGCGCGATCGCGCTCGGCAAGTATCTCTACGTCGACTTCGGCTACGCGGGCGAACGCATGACCGCGAAAACCAACGCGCCGTCGTCGACCGACATCAGCGCGCCGTATATTGGTTTAGGGCTTCACTTTTAGGCTACGTCGCGCGATCGAGCGCCCTTGCGAAAAACGCCGTGAGATCGAGCGTAAAATCCGGGAGGGCCGGATGCGCGAAGATCTCCGAACCCTCGTACGTCTGCGATCTCGCGCGGTCGTGAGCCACCAGTGTTCGCCCTCGAGGATCGACGACGACGACGAGTTCGACGCCTGACCGGAGATACACGTCGACCTTGTCCGCCACGTCGCGCGGATCGTCGCTCGGAGAGAGAATTTCCACGGCAAGGTCGGGCGCGAATGTCGGCGCTTGAATCTCGTCATCGGCATACGGGCGGAGCCGCGCCACCCAGACGAACGCGACGTCTGGTACCAGTGGCCGCCGCGCTTCATCCGGTGGCGCAAGGCGGAAACGCCATTCCGTGCCGACTTCCCCTCTCACTCCAGCCCACGCATCGAGGGCCGACGCGAAGCGCATCTGCACGCGAGCGTGGTCGCGTCGCGGGCTCATTTTGGCAAGGGCGCGACCACGCACCCATTCGGTTTCGGGATCGGTGATCGGCAGAACGATCTCTTCGAACATCTCACGCCACCATATCACGCGCTCGCGAGCTGCGACAAGGCGGCGCCGCAGGGATCGTCTTACGTTTTCGCGGGCTCTGCAGGCGGGGTCGGGGCGCTTCCCGCTCCTCGCCGTAGCTGCAACCCGACATCGCGTAAGGAGACATCCGGTACGGCCGATGGCGCATCCATCATGAGATCGCGCGCGACTTGATTTTTCGGAAACGCGATGACGTCGCGGATCGAAGTCTCGCCGCACGCGAGCATCGCGAGCCGATCGATGCCCCACGCCATGCCGCCGTGCGGCGGCGCGCCGTACCGCAACGCCTCCATGAAGAAGCCGAAGCGATCTTCGATAATCGCGTCGGAGAGCCCGAATACTTCGAAAATGCGTTTTTGAAACGCGACGTCGTGGATGCGAATCGAGCCGCTCCCGAGTTCGAAGCCGTTGAGCACGAGATCGTAATGTTGTGCGCGCATCGCGAGTGGATCGCTTTCGAGAAGCGATTCCTGACCGACGAGCGGTGCCGTAAACGGATGGTGCGTCGGCGCGATCGCTCCCGTGTCGGCGTCGCGTTCGAAGAGCGGGAAATCGACGATCCAACAAAACGCAAACGTCGCGGGATCGCGGAGTTGCAACCGATCGGCGACGTGCAGCCGAAGCTTGCCCGCGACGTCGGTCGCGAGCGCGCGTTCGCCCGCGACGAGGAGGATCGCATCGCCGACTTCCGCATCGCACAGCTCGCGAAGCTTCGTGACCGTCGCATCGTCGAGCAATTTTTGAATCGACGATTTCCAGCCGTCGGCGGCATACGTCACGTAGATCAGTCCGCCCGCCCCGAAGCTCTTCGCCGTCTCCGTGATCGCGTCGAAATCGCGGCGTGAGAGCGCCGCGCCACCCGGATACCGCACCGCGGCCATCCGGCTCGCGGGATTGGCCACATGAGCCTTGAGGAAATTGATCGACGTGCCTTCGAAGGCGGAATTCACATCGCAAAGTTCGAGGCCGAACCGCAGATCGGGTTTATCGATGCCGAAACGACGCATCGCATCGACGTGCGCGATGCGCGGAATCGGTTGCGCGATCTCGTGCCCGAGCGCCGCCTTCCACACGTGCACGATACACGCTTCCATGATCGCCATGACGTCTTCTTCATCCACGAACGACATCTCGACGTCGAGTTGCGTGAACTCCGGTTGCCGATCGGCGCGCGAATCTTCGTCCCGGAAACAGCGCGCGATCTGCATGTAACGCCCGAGGCCGCCGATCATCAGAATTTGCTTGAGCAGTTGCGGCGATTGCGGTAGCGCGTAGAACGTGCCGGGATGGACGCGACTTGGCACGAGAAAATCACGCGCGCCTTCGGGCGTCGATTTGATGAGCACGGGCGTTTCGATTTCGAGAAAATCGCGCGCGTCGAAAAAATCGCGCATCGCTTTGACGATCTTATGCCGGACCGTGAGATTGTGCTGCAAACGCGGGCGACGCAGATCGAGATAGCGATACTTCAGTCGTAAATTTTCATCGACGTCGCCGTCCACGTTGATCGGGAAGGGCGGCGTGAGCGACCGCGAAAGGACGGCGAGCGACGTGACGCCGAGTTCGACCGTGCCCGTCGCGAGGTTCGCATTCTCGGTGCCGGCGGGGCGAGCGCGAACGTCTCCCACGACGTCGATCACGTCTTCGTTGCGCAGCGATTGTGCGATATCGAACGTCGCGGCGTCGGCGGGATCGAAAACGATCTGCGAGATGCCGTCGCGATCGCGCACGTCGATGAAAACGAGCCCACCATGATCGCGGCGACGATTGACCCAACCGCGCAGGCGAACGGGCGTGCCGATGTGTTCGATGCCGATCGCACCGCACGAGACTGCCGTGGCGCTCACGCGCGCTCCAGTGCGTCCTTGACGCCGCTTAAGTAGTGATACTGATAGACGATGTTGCGCGCGAGGCCCGGTTTGGTCGCGCCGACGCGTTCGAGCGTCGCAAGCAATTTCGGTTGTTTCTTCACGACGTCGTGCAAGACGAGCGAGAGCGGCGTCATACCGAGATTCGCCTTTACGCCGAACGTCGAATGCTTCCGATAAAAGCGGACCGTCGAGCGGCCGGCGAGTTCCATCTTTTGCTTCTGTTCGTTGTAGGGAACCGGGTGCCAGTGATAGTCGATGGCTTTCGGTTCGTAGACGATCGTGAGGCCCGCGTCTTGCAGGCGATAGCCGAGCTCGAGATCTTCGTGGCCGTAACCCGTGAAGTTTTCATCGAAACGGCCGACGCGATCGAGATCGCGCTTCTTCACCGACGCGTTGCCCGTAAGAAAATACAGCCAAGAAAGTTTGCGACGCGCCATCGGATGGAGCGGCCGACGCTCTTGCGGCCGATCGCGCAAGCGCTCGTAATCCGCGAACGAATTGACCTGCAGTTCCATGCCGACGACGGCGACCTTCGAGTCGTCGCGGTGATGTGCGAGATGGAGCGCGAGGAGATCTTGCGATGCGATGATATCGGCATCGGTAAACATCACGACCGCACCACGCGCGGCTTCGACGCCGGCGTTGCGCGCCATGGCGCGGCCGTTATACGGGCCCGGTAGATGGCGAACGCGCGGATGCTCGCGCGAGATCTCCGCGAGAAATTCCGCCGTCCCATCGTTCGATTGCGAATCCGCGACGACGATTTCGTACCGGTCGGCCGCGAGCGTCTGCGCGAGCAGCGACGGGATGACGTGGCGCAGCGTATCAAGTCGGTTATAGGTCGGGATGACGACGGTCAGATCGAGATCGTTCATGTCCGTTGTAAGAGGCTACCGACGGCGTCGACGATCTCGTCGCGCGAAGCGGCGAGATCACTAGGTGCGTCGGTTGCGGGCTTGCGCAGGCGCACCGACGGGACGCGATACGGCGACCACTCTTGCGAGCTGAGGTGAAAGAATCGGTGTTCGAAGAGAACCACGGTCGGCCTGCGCACGGCACTTGCGACGTGCGTCGCACCCGTATCGACGGTCAGCACGACACGACTCTTCTCAAACGCCGCCGCCCACTGCGCGAACGTGAGGTCGCCGACGACGAGATCGGCGACGCCCGCAGCGCGTAGCGCCGTTGCGCCCTCGCGCGCATCGTCGCCGTACGTCACGACGATCGGTGCGCCGAAGGTGCGGAGCCGACGAATGAGCGCGATCGTGCTCGCAATCGTGCTTCCATCGCGAAGCCAGCGCGCGCCGAGTTGGAACGCGATCGCGCCTGCCGGAATCGCGGCGACCGCGTGCCGATCGTCATCGGAGATCGGCAGGACGAGGTCGCGGACGAGCGTCATTCCTCCCGCGAGCGTGACGAGATCGAGAACCTGTTCGACCTCGGGACGCACGCGATACCCCGGCCGCTTTTCGCAGAGCGCGGGATCGGCTTCGGAGACCGCGAGTCGCGTCACGTATAATCCGGCGGTCAGTCGTGCGAGATAGCGCCGCACGTACGTGTATCCGACGCGGACGCGCGCACGCGTCGCTGCGACGAGGCTGAAATCGGCGGCGCGCGGCGCGAGGGCGATCGCGAGATCGCAGCGGCCGCGAAAGCTCCGGCCGAGTTCGGCTGGCGAGCCACCCGCAGGCAAGATCGCGATCGCATCGATATCGGGATTGCGCTCGACGACGACCGCGTTATACGCACTGCACGCGATCGTCACGTGCGCCTGGGGCCACGAGCGCCGCACCGATGCGATCGCGGGCGTGGAAAGAATGAGATCGCCGACGCGATCGAGTCGCGTGAGGACGATGTTCACACGCGCGCTACCGCGTCGAGTTCCGCATAGTACGCTTCGCTCGCGAGCGCATGCGCGGCGGCGAGTTCGCGTGCGTCGAGCGGTCGGTCCCGATCGAGCGGACCGACGCGTGCTTCGAGCCGCGCGACCGCACCGAACATGCGACGCGCCCGATGATACGTTCGGCGGAGCGCATCGTCGCCCGTCGCGAGCACAACGCGCCAAGTATCGTACCGTTCGCGTAACTGGATGGCCGTGCGCGCTTGCGCGCGCGCCTGTCGCACCATGCCCGCGACGTTGCCGGATCGCGGCCGCGGCTTGTGATGGAACGCGACGGCAAATCGATTGAGGACGCCGCGCACGCCCGCGTACCGCAGGCGTAACCCGAGCTCGATATCTTCCCAGCCGTATTCGCGAAACGCTTCGGTGAAATTTCCGACGCGCCGCAAGATGGGAAGTGGAACCGAGACGTTCGACGTCCAGAAAAAATTGCCGGAGTAATTCGCAAGCGTCCACGACGGCACGGGCAAACGCTCGAAGCTCTCGGTGTTGATCACGGCACCGCGCACGATCGCGAACGGATGCGCCGTGTCGGAGCGCAGGTGTTCGGCAACGAAGGGCGGCGTGACCAAGACGTCATCATCGATGAAGATGATGCGCTCGCCGCGCGCACGCGCGATACCGGCGTTTCGTGCGCGCGCGAGCCCGGCGTTGGGCTGATCGACGACCGTGAACGCACACGTCGCGCGCCCGCGAGCCGCCGCGATCACCTCCGCAGTTCCATCGGTCGAACCGTCGTTGACGAGCACGATCTCGTAATCGTCATCGGGATGTGTCTGCTCGAAACACGCATCGAGCACGCGGCCGAGCAGATGCGCTCGATTATAGGTACAGAGCTGAATCGTCGCGCGCATTAATAGAGCCTCGCGCCATCGGGTACGTTGCCTTCGAGCGCCGCGAGCACGACGTTGCCACGCGCGTCGGGAGCGCCGAGCACGAGCACCTCGCTCGCGAAGCCAGCGATGCGTTTGGGCGCGAAGTTGACGACGGCGAGAATCCGGCGCCCGACGAGCATCTCCGGCGTGTAGTTCGCGACGATCCGCGCACTCGACCGACGCGTGCCGAGCCGCGCTCCGAAATCGAGCGTGAGCTTATAGGCGGGAATGCGCGCCTGCGGAAACGGCTCCGCCGAAACGATCGTCCCCGCGCGAATATCGAGCTTCGCAAAATCCGCGTAGTCGACGATCTCGAGTTCGCTCACATCCGCCATCACGCGCCGGGTTCGGGTCCGCGTGCGAGCAGCCCGCTCGCCGCAGCGAGCACGGCGGCGAGATCGAGTGCCGCAATGCATGCGAAATCGGGACACGTCTCTTTGCGGTGCCCGGGCGGACACGGATACGACGCGCGAACGACATCCGTTCGCGGCCCGAGCGGCGCCCAGCGATCGGGCTCGTCGGATTGGAGCGCGAAGATGCCCACGGTCGGCGCGCCGACGGCGGCGGCGACGTGCATCGGCCCCGAATCCATCGCGACGACGAGTCGTGCGCCCGACGCGAGCGCGCCGAACTCCGCAAGCGACGTGCGCCCACCGAGCGAGATCGCATCGCCGCCCGCATCGGCAACGGCACCCGCGATCGCCCGATCGTCACCCCCACCCGTCACCACGACGCGAGCGCCGAATGACGCGCGCAAGGCTCGCGCGAGTTCGCCCAATCGTGCGACGGGCCAGCGTTCGCGCGCGGCCGCAATCCCGCGCGTGGGATGCAATAAGACGTACGGTTCGCGCACGCCCATCTCCGCGAGCGTTTTTGCGAGCGTCGCGCGCGCGGCATCGGCAACGTAAAAGTGCGGCGTGGCATCGAGCGTGTCGCAATCGATCGCGCGCGCGAAGTCGAGTAAGACTTGCGTCCAATGCGTCGTTCGGTCGCCCATCTCGCTGCGTACCGTGACGCGCTTGCTGAAAAGCCCACTGTAGAGTCGGCGTGCTTGGCCGACGCGCACCGGCACGCGCGCCACGTACGGCAACGCCGCCGATCGCAGCGTCGCCCACGTCGTCAGCGATGCATCGAATTCTGCACGCGCAATCTGCGCCGCCATCTCCGGAAACGGGAGTTCGTCGGTCCAAACGTCGGCGAGCAACGGATTGGCGGCGAGCACATCGCGGTGCGCGGGCGCCGTGAGCGCGACGACGCGATCGTACCGCGCGTGAAGCGCACGCATGACGGGCGTCGCGAGCAAAACGTCGCCGATGCCGCCGCCCGTGCAAAGAACGAGCGCGCCGCTCATGCGGCGAGCACCTCATCGAGCGCATCGACGAGCACGCGCGCGG
>JANYGA010000253.1 GCA_025359485.1 Rhodospirillales bacterium
AGATACCCCTGGCCGTTCCCGCATTGTAGCAAGATCAGTTGGCGCAGCTGCTCGGCTGTCTCGATGCCTTCCGCCGTCACGTCGATCGATAGATGTTTGGCCAGCGCGATGATCGTTTTGACGATCTCTTGACTCGCGAGACCGTTCCGCGAGTCGCTGACGAAGCTTCGGTCGATTTTCAAAACGTCGATCGGAAGTTTATGCAGATGTGAGAGCGACGAGTACCCGGTGCCAAAGTCGTCGAGATGAATTTTCGTGCCGAGGGCACGCACTTCTTCGAGCTTATGGCTGACGTCATCGACGAGACCGATGATCGCACTTTCCGTAATTTCGATATTCAATCGGTTGGCCGGTACATTCGAGCGTTCCAGCACGGACTTGACGGTATCGACGAAATTGGGCATCGACAGTTGATGCGGCGAGACGTTGACGCTGACCGTGAGCGAAGACGCGTTGGGAAGCGCCGCAGTCCACGCTTCGAGTTGGCGACATGCCTGCGCGAGCACCCACTCGCCGATGGGAACGATCGTTCCCGTGGCCTCGGCGATATCGATGAAGTGATCGGGCGACAGCAAGCCGCGGTACGGGTGTTGCCAACGAATGAGCGCTTCGAAACCGGAGAGCCTCCGCTCGTCGAGGGTAAAAATCGGCTGGTAAAAGAGGCGAAATTCGTTTCGTTCGAGCGCGTCGCGTAGGTCGGCCTCGGTCTCTTGCAAGACGACCGCTCGTTCGAGGAGGGCGGACGTGAAGATGCGGTAGCACCGTCCACCGCGAGCTTTCGAGTCGTACATGGCGATGTCGGAATTGCGAACGATATTTTCAGGCGTCTTCGAGCCGCCTTGCGAGATATCGATACCCAGACTCGCCGAGGTAAAGACCTTGCTTCCTTCGACGGAAAAAATATTCGTAAACGAAGCCAAGACGCGCTCCGCGAATGCGACGATGGCTGCTTCGCTTTCTATTCGCTCGAGAAGAAACGTGAATTCATCGCCACCGAAACGCGCGAGCGTATCGCCCGCACGAGAGCACGTTCGTAAGCGGTTGGCAATTTCGACGAGCAGCTTATCTCCTACGGCATGCCCGAGGCTATCGTTGAGAACTTTGAAACGATCGACGTCGAGAAAGAGCACGGCGCCCAGTTCGTTCGGATTTTGCTTTTGCCGAGCGACCATTTGTTGGAGCCGGTTCATGAAAAAGGCTCGGTTCGGAAGTTGCGTGAGATCGTCGTGCGACGCCGAAAAAGCGAGGTGGCGTTCCATCGTCTTTCGTTCCGTAACTTCCATTTCGAGCTTCATGCGCGCCGAATCTGACTCTTCGGCGCGCATGATGGCGACCGCGGCGCGTTCGCGATCGCTGATATCGCGGACGATGCTCATGATGACGGAACGGCCATTAAAGTCGGTCGTAAATGCGGAAACCTCGACGGGAAATTGCGTTCCGTCCTTGCGCTTATGGACGGTTTCGAACGGCGAGGCTCCTCGGTCGGTATCGGCTAGGCGCTGCGGGACGTCCGTAAGCGTTCTTGGCGCACGGAGATCGAGGAGATGCAGGCGGCCGATCTCTTCACGATCGTAGCCGTACGCTTCTCGAGCACTTGGGTTTGCATCGATGATCCGGAGGTCGCTTCGATCGATAAAAAAGATGAAATCCTTCGTGCGATCTTTGAGGATGTTGAGTCGACGTAGCTCCTGCTCGCGTTCGGCAATATCTCGCATCATATCGGAAACGTTTCGATCGAGTCTCGCGATTTCGTCCGTTCCCGCATCGGGCTCGGCGATAACGCGATCCGCTTCGAACGACGTCGCTTTATTGCCGAGCATTTTCAGTCGCGTGACGACCAACCGGCCGAATAAAAAATGAAGACGAACGATGATGAACGCAATCGAAACGAAGATCGCCAGAATAAGCACATGCGTGCGTTGCCAAGCCGAAATTTGCACTTCTTCGCGCACCGCACGCATCCGATATTCGTTTGCGGCGAGAGAATCGACGCGAGCGGTAAGGTGCGTCAGTTTGGCCGCGCGCTGCGCGTCGACTGTGGGACCTTCGAAGAATCGGGCCGCTTGGCTCGCTTCGGATGCGATGTTCTTTGCCTGCTCACGCTCCACCCGATCGTCGGCAACTAGACGCACGATCGATGAAGCCTTAACTGCCGAGTCATGGAGCAGTTCGCGCGATTTTCCGACCGGGTCCGCGCCCTTAAGGTAGTGCGTGGTCGCGACGAGCGATGCGGTTTGGACGAGCACGCGATCGATATTCAGTGTCGAACGCATCGCCATTTCCGCATCGTTGAGGCTCCAAAAGCCCATCCCGATGAGCGCGATAAACGACGCGATCGACAAGGCACTGTCGACGAACAACCGTTTACGAATCGAGTTACCGAACATCGCGCTCCAAGAGATCGCCTTTCTTTCTCTCTCGGCATCGAATCGAAGAAACGCTATGCGGCGGAAGACATCGTTAAATGAAACACCTCACGCGAGGCCATTCCATTACAAAGCCTTTACATTTTACGTTTGCCGCCCTCGACGCCGTCGGCTGCGACACGCTCGATAGAGAAACAGGCGTGAGAGATGATCTCACGCCTGTTTTCGGACGAATAACGCGCCGGATGACGCTAGGTCGCGCTGACGTACACTTCCGACCCGAGCTCTTTGAATTCCGCGGATTTTTCAGCCATGCCGCGCTCGGCGTATTCCCGTACTTCCTGCGTGATCTTCATCGAACAGAAATGCGGTCCGCACATCGAGCAGAAATGCGCGACCTTGGCGCCGTCGGCCGGCAGCAGTTCGTCGTGAAACGACTTCGCGGTTTCGGGATCGAGCGAGAGATTGAACTGATCTTCCCACCGAAATTCGAAGCGCGCTTTCGAGAGCACGTCGTCCCAGTGGCGCGCGTGGGGATGCCCCTTGGCGACGTCGGCTGCGTGGGCGGCGATCTTGTATGCGATCACGCCATCCTTGACGTCTTGCTTATCGGGGAGTCCGAGATGTTCTTTGGGCGTCACGTAGCACAGCATCGCGCACCCGTACCAGCCGATCATCGCCGCGCCGATCGCACTCGTGATGTGATCGTAGCCCGGCGCGATATCGGTCGTGAGCGGCCCGAGCGTGTAGAACGGCGCTTCATCGCACGCGGCGAGTTGGCGATCCATATTCTCTTTGATAAGATGCATCGGCACGTGGCCCGGACCTTCGATCATCGTCTGCACGTCGTGCTTCCACGCGATCTTCGTGAGTTCGCCGAGCGTATCGAGTTCGCCGAACTGCGCTTCGTCGTTGGCATCCGCGAGACATCCGGGACGCAAGCCATCGCCGAGTGAGAACGTGACGTCGTAGGCTTTCATGATCTCGCAAATCTCTTCGAAATGCGTGTACAAGAAATTCTCTTCGTGGTGCGCGAGGCACCATTTCGCGAGGATCGACCCGCCGCGCGAGACGATGCCCGTGACGCGCTTCGCCGTCAACGGCACGTAGCGTAAGAGCACGCCCGCGTGAATCGTGAAGTAATCGACTCCCTGCTCGGCTTGCTCGATCAACGTATCGCGATAGAGATCCCACGTGAGGTCTTCCGCTTTGCCATTGACTTTTTCGAGCGCCTGATAGATCGGGACCGTTCCGATCGGCACCGCAGAATTGCGCAGAATCCACTCGCGCGTCTCGTGAATGTTCTTGCCCGTCGAGAGATCCATGACGGTATCGGCGCCCCAGCGCGTCGCCCACGTCATCTTCTCGACTTCTTCTTCGATCGTCGACGCGACGGCGCTATTGCCGATGTTGGCGTTAATTTTCACCAAAAATTTGCGGCCGATGATCTGCGGCTCGAGTTCGGGATGGTTGACGTTTGCCGTGAGGACTGCACGCCCGCGCGCGATCTCATCGCGAACGAGTTCGGGTGCGACGCCCTCGCGGATCGCGACGAACTCCATCTCGGGCGTGATCTCGCCACGGCGTGCGTAATGCATCTGCGTGACGTTGACGCCGGGTTTCGCGCGGCGCGGTTTCCGGTGCTCGGCAAAGCGAATCGCATCGAGCTCCGGCATCGCTTCGCGACCGAGTCGATAGACACTCGATGCGCGATCGAGTTCGACCGTATCGCCGCGTTTGGCAATCCACGGCGCGCGGAGCGCGGCGAGACCGCGACGCACGTCGGTCACGACGTCCGGATCCGTATACGGCCCGCTCGTGTCGTAGACGACGTGCGATTCGCCGTTGGTCAGCCCGATCTCGCGCATCGGAACGCGAATCGAGAGATCGCTCCCGGCGACATAGATCTTTTTCGTGGTTCCCGCTCGGCGGGCGTCGACGGTCGCGGACATCGGTACTCCAAACTTCCACGCGGCCGTCTCTCCCTACGCCGGCATGACCCGGATCAGGTTCGGCGGTCGGCGATTACATATCGCCCTCTCAGCTCGTTCCAACGAGCTCCCGCGAGGATATGCCAACTCTACGTGGGCAGGGGTGCCATGTCAACGACCGGCCGCGCGTTGAGGAAAACGAAGGCGTCGTTGATCGGATCGTCGAGGATGGCGCGCCCGCCGGTCGAGCTTTCGGCATCGAGGAACGTCTCGCTCGGACGGCCGAGCAGATAGCCTTGAGCTCCACGAATCGCCCCCGGTTCCAAGATGCCGCCGCACGAC
>JANYGA010000015.1 GCA_025359485.1 Rhodospirillales bacterium
CGCCAAGATGAGCACCCACCCCTCGCGAAAAGGCTAGATGTGCCGCTGCGCTCGATCCGTCCGCTCTGTATCGTCGCGCTGGGATGTGCGTGGGCGATCGATCTCGTCACGCCGCAACTCTTCGTGGTTGCCATCCTCTTCAACGCGCCGATCGCGCTCTCGAGTCTCGCGCTCGATTCGCGCTTCACGCGGTTCCTCGTCGGTCTCGCGCTCGTGGCGAATCTCGTCGCGGGGTACGTCAACGGCATTGCCGACGGCAACCACTGGGATACGATCGCCATCGCCGATCGCACGATCAGCGCGTGTTCGTTCTTATTGGTCGGGTTCTTAAGTATCGCGACACAACGCTCCGCGAAGCGCGCGGGCGAATTGCTCGCGCGACAAGATCGCATCGCGCGCGAAGGCGGCGTGCGGCGCGCGATCGAGACGGTACGTGGTTCGGTCAACGTCGAACTCATTCGGCGCGCGCTCGTGCGCGAAGTGCTCGTTCCTCTGGGTGCGGATACGGCAATCTTTTTCGCATTCGATCCGAGTCTCGACGCACCGACGACGTATCGTGCCGTTCGCGCGAGTTCCACCGAGATCGATGTTTCGGGCGATCGCCCCGATGCCGCGACGCTCTCGTTCCTACATCGCGTTGCCGAACGCGGCGAGCGAATCGTGCCGATCGCGCAGACCGACGCGCTCGGCCGTCTCTTGCTCGCGACTTTCGACGCACCGCATGCGATCGCGGCGTGCGCGATCGAGCACGAAACGATGTTCGGCGTTCTCGTTCTCTTAAGACGCGACGTGCCGTTCGAAGCGCACTTCGATGAGGGGCTCGCGGCGTACGTCGATCACGTTGCAATCGCGCTCGCGCAGGCCGAACTCTTCGTGCGTCTCGGCGAACAAAACGACGCCCTCGCCGCGGCCAACGTCGCGCTGCGCGAACGCGGCGACGTCATTCGCGATATCGTCTACGCGCTCTCGCACGATCTGCGCACGCCGCTCGCCGCCGCGCGGATGACGATGGTGCAGGCGCGCGCGGGGGCGTTCGGAGCGTTGCCCGCTGCCTACGCAGAGATTCTGGAACGCTCGATCGCATCCAACGACGAGCTCGAACGCTTGGCGGAGACGCTGTTGCTCGTCTCGCGCTACGAATCGGGCGAGGCGAGCTCGCGACGCGAACGCGTCGTGCTCGGGAGCATCGTGCACGACGTCGTTCGCGAGCTCTCGCCGCTTTCGCAGCACAAAGGCGTGCGCGTCACGCTCGATCTCGACGAGTCGATCGTCGTCGAAGGCGACGATCGCGAATTGCGTCGGGCACTGATCAATCTGCTCGCAAACGCGATCTCGTGGACGCCGCACGGTCGCACGATCGCAATCACGCTTCGTGAAAACGACGCGCGCGCGGAAGTTGGCTTCGACGACGAAGGGTACGGCGTTCCGCACGCCGATGTCGGCGCACTCTTCGAACGCGTGCGTGCGACACCGGCGCGTCGGGGTGCGGGTTCGGGGCTCGGACTTTACCTCGTTCGACGCATCGCGCAAGCGCATGCCGGGAACGTCCGATACGCACCGCGGATCGAAGGTGGGAGTTCGTTTACGCTCGCACTTCCGCTTGCCGCGCAGGCTGCGTTGCGTTGAGCGATGCGCGAACCGTCGTGCTCGTCGAAGATCACGCACTCACGCGCGCGGGATTGCGCGCCGTCCTCGATGGCGAAGCGGATCTGCGCGTCGTTGCCGAGGCGGTCGATGGCCCGAGTGGTCTCGCGGCGATCGAGACGCACCGGCCCGCGGTTGCGGTCGTGGATATCGGGCTGCCCGGCATCGACGGCATCGAACTCGTGCGTCGTGCGCGTATCGTCGCGCCGCTGACGCGCTTCGCGATCCTCACCGTCAACGATCTCGAGTCCGAGATACTCGCCGCGCTTGGTGCCGGCGCGGATGCGTACTCGCTCAAGACATCGCCGCCCGAGCGCATCGTCGCGGCGGTCCGCGCCGCAGCGGATGGCGGAGCGTACTTCGACCCCGCAATCGCCGGGATCGTCATGTCCAATCTCGGTGCGATGCCGTCGCGTCCCGTCGTCTCGCCGCTCACGCCACGCGAGACCGAGGTGCTGCGTCTCATCGCGAGCGGCACCGGCAACGCCGAGATCGCGAAGGCGTTGCATATCGGGCTCGGCACCGTCAAAGGCCACATCCGCGATATTCTCGAGAAGCTCGCGGCCGCCGATCGCACGCAAGCCGCGGTCGTTGCGTTGCGACGTGGATTGATCTAACGCGCGGGTTTCGTCTTCTTTTTTGGCAAGGGAAGCTCGGCTGCGGATGCGACGAAGATGTCGCGCATCCACTCCCGACGATCCCAGTGCTCGCCGGAAATGTGAAAACACGGCTTCGCGCCGGCGTAGGGTGCTTTTTCTGGTACATCCCCGACGAGGGCCTTACCGGCGTCGGTCTTTTTAAGATAGAGCTCGTCGTTGCAAACGAGCGCGACCATGCGCCCGCTACAGAAGATCGCGTATTCCCCAAACATTTTGCGTGCCGATGCGTCGGGAATATCGATGAGCCGATCCATGATCGAATCGACGGTTCGTTGATCGGTCGCCATGAACGACGCTCGCTAGCGGCTCGCCGCGGCGAAATCGGCGAAGCTGTAATGCGCGACGCCGACGATCGGCGTGCGTTTTTGCGGGTCGTCGGGCGGCTGCGGCGGACGCTGCAAGACGAACACGGAGAAGATGAGGATGAGGAAGAGCGTCGCGCCCGGCACGAGACCGGCGCGGCGATGCACGCCGCGTGCGCGTGCCGTCGCGTGGTTGGATTTGGGCGCGATTGCGCGCCGACCGCAGATCGTGTAGTGCCGCGCTCCGCGCGCGACCGACCGGCGATTGTTCACGCCCGAATCTTCGTCCCGATCAACGCCGCACGAATATCGTCGCGCGCTTCGCGCTTGACCATGAGAATCACGCTGTCCCCGGCGCGCAAGAGCGTATCGCCGTTGGGGATGACGATCTCTTCGCCCGTGCGATCGACCGCGACGACGATCGCCGAACGCGGAAAATCGATATCGACGACGCGTTTCCCATCGCTGACGGAACCTTTTGGAATCGTCATTTTCACGAGTTCGAGATCGCCGTCGCGGAGTTTCGTGATGATCGAAAAATCGGAGGAATTCACGTGAGCGTTGATCGCGTCGAGAATCACTTCGGTCGACGAGATCAGCGTGATCGGCCGCTCGCCGCCGATCGATTCGAAGATCAGTCGATTGCGCGGATTGTTGACGCGTGCGATGCAACGCGCGACCGAGTGGCGCTTTGCGATGAGACAGACGACGAGATTATCTTCATCGTCTCCCGTATCGGCTACGACCACGTCTGAGCGTTTGAGGCCCGCCGCTTCGAGTACGAGGGGGTCGCAACCGTCGCCGACCATCGTGACGTCGGTCTCGAGCAGGTTCGCCATGAGCTGCGCTTTTTTCGGATTTTTTTCGATGACCACGACTTCGTGATCTTGTGAGAGCAAGGCGCGCGCGAGATACGTTCCGACCTTGCCTCCGCCGACGACGATGACGAACATCGCTTACGCCGACAACACGACGGGCACGTCTTGCGTGGTCGCCGCGAACTTTGCGACGAAGTCCGACAGCGCTTCGGGCGCGACGATGGCATTGATCTCATCGCCCGCCTCGAGCACGTCGTCCGGCGATGCGACGAAAACGTGCGCACCGCGCCGGACGGCCGCGACGCGGATGAGTTTGGCTTGCTCGATGTCGGAGACGCGTAGGCCCGCATCGCCGGTTTGCAGCGAGACCGCAAGTGAGGAAACCTTGCCGAAATCGAACGACGGCACCGAGTCGTAGGGCATGTGCATGAGCTTATCGCGCACGATCTTGGCCCCGATCGTCGTCGGGCAAACGGTCTCGATGCCGAGTTCGCGATAGAGCGACCCGCGCGGCGGATCGTAGATGCGCGCGACGATCTTTTTGATGCCGAACATGCGCTGCGCGATGAGGGCGGCCATGACGTTGCGATTGTCGCCGTCGGTTACGGCAACAAACCCGTCGGCACTCTCGGCGCCCGCGCGCCGCAACACGTCGTTATCGATTCCCGTCCCGACTTCGACGCGACCGGCGAAGTGATTGCCCAGGCGTTTGAAAGCGGCGGGGTTCTCATCGACGACCGTGACGTCGTGCGATTCGGCCGTGAGCAACTTCGCGAGCGTCGAGCCAACGCGACCGCAACCGACGATGAGATATTTCATATGTCGTGCCGATATTTCGGATGCGGCATCGGGCGAACCTGGGCCGCACCTGTACGAAGAAAGGGTTCGGAACGGAGCGCAAGAACGGTCGGGAGTCCTAGAGATCGGGATGTAGCTCAGCTTGGTAGAGCGCTGCGTTCGGGACGCAGAGGCCACAGGTTCAAATCCTGCCATCCCGACCATTCCATTACAGTCCCCGCGCCGACCGACGCGGGGTCTTTCGTAGAAGGCCCAGGGTGTTCTCTCGCTTCAATCCGGCGGCTAAACGCGTCTTGCGTGCGGCCGAGCAGGCGTGTCGTAACCACAACCATTATTATGTTGGGGTCGGGCATTTGCTACTCGCTTTGATCGAAGAACACGATCCGGGCGTCGAAGCGCGACTCGCGAACGTGGGCACGCATCCAGCCGAAATTCTGCGCGACGTGCGCCGAGCGCTCGGCACGGGTGACGATCGCATGTGGGACGGCATCCTCATTACGCCGCGCGTGCGTGAGGTCGTGGGGCTCGCCGAGGC
>JANYGA010000020.1 GCA_025359485.1 Rhodospirillales bacterium
CCCGAATGTAACACCGCGACGCGATCGCCGAACGCGCCTTCGAAGCGGCGCGCCGTTTGCGGTGTGAGCGAAATTTCCGGAACGAGCACGATCGCGCGGCCACCGCGCGCGATCGTTTCCGCAATCGCGCGCAGATAGACGAAGGTCTTCCCACTGCCGGTGACGCCTTGCACGAGGACTTCGGCAAACGCGCGCGACGCGACGCGCTCGACGATCGCATCGATCGCGCGCGCCTGTTCGTCCGTCGCGGTGAAGTCTTGCGTTTCGTGCGGCCCGCGAGCGCGCGCGACGGTCGCGACTTCGCTCGTTTCGACGAGCGCGCCGAGCTTGATCGCGCGCGCGACGATCGTGTGCGCGAAGCCCGCGAGCAACGCATCGCGCCTGCGAAGTGCGCCGCGTTCGGTGACGAGCGCGACGAGCGCATTGACCCGGGGCCCCGCTACGGGCGCACCCGTCGCGGCGAGCATCTTCTCGCGTACGACACCGATGCGCGAGGTCACGAACGTTCGCTCGCGCACGATCGCTCCGCCGCGTTGCAGCACCGCAAGCGCGCCCAGGAGCGTGCGCCGGTCGCCCGCGCGCCGCGCTTCGGGATGGCGTAGCAACGTCTCGAGCGTAAAGCCCGCGGCGAAGTCGCCGGCGATGAGGCGTACGAGTCGCGACGGCAACGTCGGAAAAAGATCGACCGACGGCGGGACGATGGTTACGAAGCGATCGACGACGCGCGGAATCGCCGCCGCAAACGTCAACGGCCCGAGCGCTTCGCCGAGCGAACAGCAGTAGCGTTCGGCGATCCAGCGCGCGAGGGCGAGGCCACGTTCGTCGAACGCGCGCGCGACGTCGATCCGTGCGACGATCGGCCGAACGTTCGTCGCGCCCGCGCGACCACGTGGCGACGAGATGACGAACCCATAGAGTTCGCGCGGACCCAGCGGCACGCGCACGACGTCACCGATCTCGACGTGCATCTCGGGCGGGACCGCGTACGTCAGCGGTCGATCGACGCGCGCCGTTTTATGCTGCACGAAAACGTCGACGAACGTAGCCGCCGCTGTCACGACGGCGGGCGCCGCGTCAGCGAAGTTCGGCGGCACCAGGCGATGCATTCACGCGCGCGAGCACCGAACGCACCGTTTTGAGCGGCACCGCCACGCCAAATTCCACATCGCCGATCGTCCGCGGCAACACGAAGCGTAATTGTCCCGCACGCGTTTTCTTATCGCTCGTCATCGCGGCCAAAAGCGCGTCATGATCCGTCGTCGGCGAAACCAGCGGCAACCGCAAGAGTGCGAGCAATGCGAGAACACGCAGATGCTCGTCGCCGGAAAATCGGCCCGTGCGCAGCGCCAGTAATCCCGCGGCGCGCAAGCCCATGCTCACCGCATCACCGTGCGAAACGGCGTAATTCGTGACTTTCTCAATCGCGTGGCCGAACGTGTGGCCGAGGTTGAGCACCTCGCGCGCGCCCGCTTCGAATTTATCGTCGCCGACGACCATCGCTTTAATACGTAACGAATCCGCGACGACGGTTTCCCACGGCCATTTTCGTAGCGGATGCGGCGCGAGCACTTCGAGGCTCGCGAAAACGTCGTCGCCCTCGATGATCCCGTGTTTGACGACTTCGCCGAGCCCTTCGCGAAGTTGCTTTTCGGGCAACGTTTCGAGCGAATCGATATCGCAGAAAACGGCGAGCGGATCGCGAAAGGCCCCCGCGAGATTTTTGCCCGCGGGCAAATCGACGCCCGTCTTCCCCCCAATCGACGCATCGACCATCGCGACGAGCGACGTCGCGACGTTGACGAACGGTACGCCGCGCATATAGGTCGCCGCAACGAATCCGAAGAGATCGCCCGCCACGCCGCCCCCGACGCCGACGAGTGTCGTCGTGCGATCTGCGCCTGCCGCCGCGAGTTCGGCGTAGACGCGTTCCACGGTGCGGATGGTCTTGCGCCGTTCGCCGAGTGCGAATGTAAGAACGGTCGTGTTCCTGCCGATCGTTTTCGCGATCGCGTGTGCGCGCTCGGCGACGTTGCGATCGCAGAGCACGATCGTGCGCGCGGTGCCGCGCTCCCGCAGAAATTTTGCGAGCGCACGTGCGGTATCGTGGTCGATCGTGATGGGATAGCCGAGGCTCTCGATGCGCGTCATTGCGCGGGTCCCTTCGACGCGGGCCCAGGCGCACTTCCCTCGGGCGAGCGCGCCGCAATCTCAAATGCGATGCGCCGTGCGTAGGCGAGCTTCGAGGTTTGCGGCGAACGCACGGTAAGATCGGCTTCGCGATAGAGCGGTTCGCGCGCATCGAGCAGTTCTCGCACGCGTTCGATCGTCGGGTCGGTCCCGACGAGCGGTCGTACCGTACGCGATCGTCGCAATCGATACACGAGCGTTTCGACCGGCACGTCGAGATACACGCGAAGCGCGCGCGCGGCCAAGAGTGCGCGCGTCGGTTCGTAGGTGATCGCGCCGCCACCGAGTGCGATGACCGCGAGCGGTCCGTCGAGTGCTTCGCGCACGGCCGCGCATTCAGCCGCACGGAAACCCACTTCGCCGACGCGTGCGAAGAGCGCCGCAATCGGGCCTTCACGCGCGACGATGAGGTCGTCGGTATCGATGAACGGGAGCCCGAGTTCGCGCGCGAGATGACGGCCGACCGTCGTTTTTCCCGCAGCCATGAAGCCCACGAGCGCGATGTGTTTGCTCAGACGGTCGATGGTTCGAATAGCCGTGCCGCCGCAGCGACGGCACGTTCCATATTCTCGCGCGTCTCATCGATCGAATCGCCGCCGAACTTTTCGAGAACCGGCGCGACGAGCGCGAGTCGTACCATCGCTTCTCCGACGATCGAGGCGGCAGGCACCACGCAGACGTCGCTGCGCACGATGCTTGCCGGCGCCACGGTGCTCTCGTGGAGATTGACCGACGGTAACGCTTTCATAAGCGTCGGAATCGGCTTGACCGTCACGCGCAAGAGTAGATCTTGGCCGTTGGAGATGCCACCTTCGATGCCGCCTGCGAGATTGGAACCGCGCGTGACGTTCTTGTCACCATCGAGAGTGAACGTATCGTGCGCGCGCGAGCCCGGCAGCGACGCGACGTCGCGACCCGCGCCGACTTCCACGGCTTTTACCGTTTGCATCGCCATGAGCGCGCCTGCGAGCACGCCGTCGAGACGCGTATCGGGTTGCCGATTCGATCCGATGCCCACGGGCATGCCGGTCACGCGGACGGTAAAGGTGCCCCCGAGCGTATCGCCTGCGGCTTTGGCCGCATCGATGCGCGCGATCATCTTCTGCGCGGTTGCGGCATCGGGGCAACGCACGTCACTCGCGTTGGTCGCATCGGCATCGACGACGTCGATCTCGGGCGCGACGATCTCACCGATCTGCGAGACGTGCGCCGTCGTGCGGATGCCGAGCGCTTCGAGGAATTGCGCGCAGATCGCGCCGAGGGCGACGCGCATCGCGGTCTCGCGGGCGCTCGCACGTTCCAACACGTTGCGCAGATCGCGCTGACGATACTTCATCGCCCCCGCGTAATCGGTATGACCGGGGCGAGGATTCGTCAGCATTTTGCCGCCGCCCGTCAGCGGATCCATCAGCGCGCGAACGTTTTCGAAATCTTTGTTCCGCACGAGAATCGCGATCGGCGAACCGAGCGTTTCGCCACCGCGGAGGCCGGCGAGAAACTCGACTTCATCCGTCTCGATCTTCATCCGGCCGCCGCGACCGTAGCCGCCCTGCCGTGCGCGCAGCGTCGCATTGATCGCATCGACGTCGAGTTTGAGATGGGCGGGAAGGCCGTCGAGGATGCCCACGAGCGAGGGGCCGTGCGATTCGCCTGCGGTGAGATACCGGAACATCATTCGCAATTTCGCCACGGTGACGTCGATGTCCGCGGACGCGCCAGGCCCGCGCCATCTCGCCTGCGTACGCCCTGCGCGGTATGGATTACGAACGGTCGATCACGCTACCACACGATATCGAAGGCGTCTTCGCATTCATCGCCGACACCAAAAACCTCGTGCGTTGGCGCGAGGGTCTGCGCGATTCCAAGCGTCTGACGCCGGGTACCGATCTCGATGGTGCGCGGTATGCCGAAACGCTCGATACGCCGCTCGGCATTCGCACGCTCACGGTCGAACTCGAAGCGCGGCCGCCACATTCGCTCGCCTTTCGCGTCGTCGACGGCCCGATTCGGCCGAACGGCACGCTCGCGCTACGCACGGTCGCGGCCGGCACGGAACTGACCTATCGCATCGATTACACGCCGATGCTCCCCGTCGCGACGCCGATCGACCTCGTGGTCTTCGCATCGCTTACCGCGGCCGTCGACAAGAGTCTGGCGAAGCTCGCGACGGTCATCGGCGCGTAGGCGCCGGAGTTCGCGCGGGCGAGGCGAACGGCCCGAAATATGTTGCGTGCAACCGTGCGGATCGACGCCGTCGCGATCGAAACGCGCGCGGCCGACCTCGCCCGCCGGTCGCTCAAATCCGAGACGAAAGCCGCGGCAATCGATCTCGCAATCGCGTGCATGGACCTCACCACCCTGGAAGGTCGCGATACGCCCGCAACCGTGCGCGAACTCTGCGCGCGCGGGAAAGCTCCGGCCCCGAGCGCGCCCGCGGTGGCGGCGATCTGCGTCTATCCGCGTCTGGTCGGCGCGGCTGCCCTCGCGCTACGCGGGACGAGCGTTCGCGTCGCATCGGTCGCGACGGCGTTTCCCAGCGGCCAGTCGTCACTCGAGGTAAAATTACGCGAGACGCGCGACGCCGTCGCCGACGGCGCGAACGAAATCGATATGGTGATCGATCGCGGGGCGTTGCTCGCGGGACGCGATGACGACGTCGCGCGCGAGATCGCGAGCGTTCGCGACGCGTGCGGAGGCGCGACGCTCAAAGTCATTCTCGAAGTCGGCGAACTCGGATCGTACGCGATGATGCGTCGCGCATGCGATATCGCGCTTGCGAACGGCGCCGATTTTCTCAAGACGGCGACGGGCAAGATCGGCGTGTCGTCCACGCCTGCAATCGCACTGGTGCTCTGCGAGGCGATCGCCGAGCATACACGACGCACCGGGCGCGACGTGGGCGTGAAATTTGCAGGCGGCATTCGCACCACGAAAAGCGCGTTTGCGTATCTCGCAATCGTCAACGAAACGCTCGGCGATGCGTGGCTGCGACCGGAGCGACTTCGCATCGGGGCATCGTCGTTACTCGACGACCTTCTCTTGCAGCGCACGAAATTGCACACCGGCGCGTACGGCGACCCCGCGCGCGTCGCGGTCGCATCGT
>JANYGA010000041.1 GCA_025359485.1 Rhodospirillales bacterium
TCGTCTTACCAACGCTCGCAACGATCGCGCTCGGAGCGGCATTACTCGTGCCATTGCGTGACGACCGCCGTGGAAAACGCGCGACCCTGGGCGGGGTGCAACCGATGCACACGGAGTTTTACGCTCTCGAAACGGAGCGTAATGAAGTCGCTGTCGTGACATCCGCGCCGGAATTGACACCCGAACCGATATCGGAGGCGGAACCGGCGTCGACGCCGACATTCGAATCAACGCAGACGACGATGCCCACGGCGCCGCAATCCGACGAACGACACGATCCGCACCTGCCCATCACGCTCGTCACCTTTGCAACGGCCCCACTACTCGACGTGGCGGCACCTCCCGCCCTCGACGAATCATCAACCGATAAAGGTTCTCGGCCGAAACGGGCGTCGATCCCAAAGCGACCGATTTCCGAACGCTTGAGATCGATCGCGAAGCTCTTAGGGTTTACGCCAAAATCGGCATCCGCGGTCGACGTTTCGCAATCGAGCGCGCCGCTCGAGCAAACACGTTCGTTCGCATCAGAACTCGACATGCTTCTCACGCCGAATCGTGGAGCTGCCGAACATTGCGAGCCGAGTTTGCAAAGCGATCTCGCATCGCGCGAGCCAACGGCTTTCTTCGAGCCGGTCGAGACCTCGCCACACGCCCACGAGGTTACCGTCGTTCCCGCGCAGCGCTCGCCGATGGGTCGAGTCGTGCCGCTCACGCGCTTGCCGCTTCGACCGCAGCGCTCGTCGATAACGTGGACGCATTCGCTCGCCGACATCGCCGCGTTTGCCCGCGACGCCGAAGTCGCCAGTAGCGATCGTCATCTCCGTCATGCATTACTTTATTCGCTATCGGAATCTCCAAACGAAGATGCGGCGGCCTCGTTGCAGATCGCCTGTGGCGAGGAAGATGCCGAGGGTCGGTGTCTGGCCTTGCAAGCGATCATGCGTTTAAGGCCGACCGAGGAAGCGCGGGCGATCTACATCGACGCCTTGCGCTCGGGTACCGACGACGAACGATCGATCGCGATCGACGCGCTCGTTCGAATCGGTGACCGCGCCGCAATCATCCCGGCCTTCAACGATCGACTCGATGCGCTCGCAGCAAAAGCCGCTCTCGCTTACGTCGACTCGATCGACCGTGCGGCATACGTTGCCGCACTAGAACCGCATGTCGATCGTGCGCAGATCGACGCAATTCTCGCCCTATTAGCTGGGATCGTCGAATGAACATCGCCGAAGTTGCAACACGACGGGCAGCCGATCGTATTTTTACGCTCATCGAACGCGGCCGCGTCCGACAAGCATCCGATCTTCATCTCGAACCCGGTCAAGGCGCCGCGTATCGCATTTACACGCGTATCGAGAAGATCACCGAACCCCCGCCTGAGAGTGCCGAGATCAGCGCGTTCATCGACGAAACGCTCGACCGCCTCGCGCGGTCCCGACTCGATAAGATCGGCATCGCAGATGCCGTATACGCCGACGAGCGTATCGGCGCGATACGCATTCACGCCTCGCGCGGGAAACACGGCCCACGCGTGGCTATTCGCTTACTCGCGCGGTCCATTCCCGAACTCGAAACGCTTCGCTTACCGGAGATCATCGAGAGTTTTGCCGATTTACGCTCCGGTCTCGTACTCGTCGCAGGGCCGACGGGGTCGGGTAAGTCGACGACGATCGCTTCGATCCTCGACCGAATTAATGCTACGGCACCAAAGCATATTGTGACATTCGAAGACCCGATTGAATATCAACATCGGTGGTTGCGCTCCGTGGTTACGCAATACGAGGTCGGTCGCGACGTGGCGAGCTTCGCCGACGGTGTCCGCGGCGCGCTACGTGCCGACCCAGACGTGCTTTTCATCGGTGAGTTACGGAACGTCGAAACGGTAACGGCATGCTTGCAGGCCGCGGAAACGGGACACGTCGTTTTCGCTGCATTACACACACCTTCGGAGACCCCACAGGCGATTAATCGCATCATCGGCCTCTTTCCATCGAGCGAACAAGAGATCGCGCGGATTCGCCTTGCTGATGCTTTGCGCGCCTTGGTCGGTTTACGGCTCATTCCGCTCGCCGATCAAAGTGGGCTTCGTGCAGCGACCGAAATCATGGTCGCGAGCGAAGCGGTTCGCCGGCTCATCCGCGATGGCGCCACGCATCAGTTGCGCGCGACGATTGCGAGCGGGCGCAAAGAAGGCATGCAGACCATCGAAACACATCTCTCCGAACTCGTCGCGACGGGCGAGATCGATCTC
>JANYGA010000110.1 GCA_025359485.1 Rhodospirillales bacterium
GTTCGTTCGTCTCGGGATCGTAGAAGAATCGCCCGCGTTCGAAGACGTAGCGTTCGCGGCCATCTCGCGTGCGAATGCGATGTTCGGTCGTATACGCAACGCGCTCGACGCGCGCGCGTTCGATCTCGGCCTCGATCGCCATGCGATCGTCTTCGTGATCGAATTCGTAGAGCAAGGCCGGTCGTTCGAGTGCCGGATCGACGCCATAGATCCGGAAAAGTTCGGTCGACCAGCGCATCTCGCCGTTGACGAAATCGGTCTCGAAACTCCCGAGATGTGCGAGTTCTTGCGCTTCGGCGAGCGCGGCACGGCTTTCGGACAGCGCGCGTGAAACCGCGAGTCGCGACGTCGCATCGATCGCGAGGACGATCCGCGCGGACCGCCCGTCGAAGGCGAGTTCGGCCGAGGTGAGATCGACGTAAAACGTGTGCCCGTCCGCGCGAGCGTGACGCCAAAGCCGCGTCGTCGATTCGCGTTCTTCGGCGAAATTCGCTACCGCACGTCGCGCGATCTCGCGATCCGACGGCGGACGAATGTCGACGATGGTCATGCGCAAGAAATCGGCGCGTGGATAGCCGTACGCGACACACGCCGCATCGTTGACGTCGAGAAAACGCAACGTCTCGATGTCGTAGATCCACATCGGTTGCGGATTGCGCACGAAGACGTCGCGATAGCCGTTGGTTCGGCGCGACGCGAGGATGCGATTTACCATCCCCACGTCCCGGCGGCGCCCTTAAAGGGGCCGACGACATCCGAGGTGATCCAACCGCCGTAAAAATCGCCTTCTTGCGCGACGATGCGTTCGTCGTCGACGTAACACGCATCGACGCGGGATGCGTAAAACGCGAGATGGCCGGCAAGGACATCGAACGCGCGCGATGGTTGCGGATAGGCCCACGCGGCCTTGATCGATCGGCGCTCGCCCACGACGAGATCGTAATAGATCGCGTGCCCTTTAAATTCGCAAAAGCTCGAGCCTTCGGCCGATACGAGCGCCGCCGTATCGATATCGTTTGGTGGTAAATAATAGACCGGTGGGTGGCTCGTTTCGAGCACCCGCCAGGCTCTCGTCGTTTCGGCGATGATCCGGCCGCCGAACTCGACTCGCAGGCGACGACGCGTTTGCTCGAGCCGTGGCGGCCGAGGATAGTCCCATACCGATTCTTGGCCTGGGCCCGGGACCGTGCGTCGGCTTTGCGCCATGCGAGATGGTTCCGGATGCGTACGACCACGTCTTTCTTGGAGAACGATATTGACTTGGCCGGGAATTGTGCTATTGTACTAGTGTAGTAGTTCATTAGCACGTTAGGAGAATCCCATGATCATCGCACCGAAGACGAATCGGCTCCCCGCGGGCGACGAGCCATCCAACGGCGCTCGTCCGACCGTGATCGCAATGCCTCGCACGAAGGCGCTCTTCCCGGGCTGGGGCGTCCGGATCTAAGGCTTTGCCCCCGATCTTCTCCGTCGATCCACGCAGCGGTATCCCGATCTATCTTCAGTTGATCGAGCAAGTGAAGCGCGCCGTGGCTCTCGGCACGCTCGACTCGGGCGAACAATTGCCGACGGTGAAGGCGCTCGCGCTCGATCTCACGGTCAACCCGAACACCGTCGCTCGCGCGTACCGCGAGCTCGAACGCGACCGCGTGATCGAGACCAGTCCCGGCCGCGGTTCGTTCGTCCGCGCCGATGGCTCGCCATCGGTGGTCAAGCGCGCCGTGACCGACGTTGCGGCGAGTGCGCTCAGCGATGCCGTCCGCGAGTGCCGCTCGCTCGGTTGCGATGCGCCCGCGATTCGTACGCTACTCGAAGGCGCGCTCGAGCGCTGGTTTCCGGGGGAGAATTCGTGAACGCCATTTCCATTGCGAATCTGACGAAGCGATATGGAACGACGCTCGCCGTCGACGACGTGTCGTTCGAGATTGCCGAAGGTTCGGTCTGCGGGCTCCTGGGGCCAAACGGCGCCGGAAAATCGACGACGATGCGATGCCTCCTCGGGCTCATCCGGCGGACGAGCGGGCAGCTCGCGATCGGCGGGAAGCCGATCGTCGCGGAAACGTTCGAATCGGTCGCATACGTGCCCGATAGCAACGCACTCTATTGCTGGATGACGATCGCACAACATATCGAAGTCACGCGTCGGAGCTACAGAAACTTCGATCGTTTACGTCTGAACGAACTCATCGCGATGTTCGCGCTCGACCCACGCAAGAAAGTCGGCGCGCTCTCGAAAGGGCAGCAGACCGCCGTCGCGCTCGCGCTCGCGTTCTCGATCAACCCGCGCGTGCTCGTACTCGACGAGCCGTCGAGCGGACTCGATCCCATCTTCCAGCGCGTCGTTCTCGATCTCATCATCGATGCCTCATCGAACGGCGCGACGGTGCTCTTCTCGTCGCATCAAATCGGTCAGGTGGAACGAGCGGCGGATCGGGTCGTGATCATGCGCTCGGGCAAGACGATCGTCGACGGCGAGATCGATCGCCTCAAAAGCGATGAGAAGATCGTCGAGGCGATTTTTCCGAGCGACGCGTTCTCCACGGCGCACTTCGATGCCGATGCACGCATCCGGCGCGTCGAGCGGACCGGGCGAACGCTCCGACTCTTCGTTCGCAGCGATGCCGAAGCGGTCGCACGCGATGTCGAGACGCTCGCCCCGCGCGCGGTTCAAATCGTGGACCTCGGACTCGAAGATATTTTCCTCGGCGCCGTCGGCGCGGATGCGATTACGCAAGGAGTGAGCTAATGGAATACGTCGAGTTTCTGCGCGTTCGGCGGATGTGCAGCATTTTCGCGTCGTGCGTTGCCGTGATTGCGATCTTCGCAATCGCGACCATGATCTACTCATCGATCGGAACCACGGGGACGGGCGAATCCGTGGGCGTGACGATCGGCGATGCGACCGATATGAAGCATCATAAGCTGACATCGTATCTTCAGACGCAGAGCATTCCGCTCGGCTTACTTTTGGGATTTGCGGGATACGTGGCAATCGTCGTTGCGACCGTGTTTGCATCGAGCCTCAACAAAGAAAACGATGGTCTCGATTACGTCTTCGTGAAACCGATCCGTCGCGAGATCATTGCGATGCGCTACGCGGCGACCGACGCCGTCGGAATTCTCGCGATGTTCGCATTTACGATCGTAGCCGAACTCGTATCGCTCGCGATCGCGCATCTCTTCGGCCGTATCGTCATCGACGCGCACGCATTCTGGGTGGGTGCCCTCGGGCTCGGCGTCGCGTTTATGTGGTATGGCATCTTGCAGGCTGTTACCGCGACCTACCGGGGTAGGGGCGGCACGATCGTCGCCTTCAGCTGGGGCTTTTTTATCCTTCTCGCGAGCGCCGGATACTTCACGTTTCTCGGCCCGCTGTTTCTCGGTCTCGTGCACGTCCTCAATTTCGTCAATCCGATCGCATACTTTTCGCAACTGATAGATCACGGCGGTGACTACAAAGCAAATTCCGTGCTCGGTCTCGGCTTGGAAGCGCGCGTGCTCGTCGTCTGGGCGATCGCGCTCGTCGGCACGACGATCGCCGCAAACGTGTGGAAACGCGTGGAAGCATGAGCTTCCGCGCTTGCGATTACTTGACGATAAAGCTGCTCGGATTGGCCGCCGTCACGTAGCGCCACGCACCGTCTTTGACCGTATAGAAGAAGGCGTTGGGGGTTTGCGGATCGCCATCGTTTGCAAATGAGAGCGGTCCGATGATCGTATCGAACGAGCTCGAGAAACCGAGTCCGCGTTGTACGGCGATGCGATCGCTCGCGCCGGTGCGCTTGACGACCGCGAGGACGATCTGTGTTGCAGCGTACGAGAACGCGGCGATCGGCGACATCGGTCCGTAACGTCGCTCGTAATCGTTCTTGATCCGGAATGCGCCGGGAGCGAGGTTGAGCGGTGGCATCGAACACGAGATCGTTAAGCCTTCGGCTTGTGGCCCGAGCTTCGCGATCGTTGCGGCATCGAAGAAGCCTTGCGATGCGAAGAGTGGTCCGGTATAGCCGAGGGCGCGCAGCTTGGGAACGACGC
>JANYGA010000126.1 GCA_025359485.1 Rhodospirillales bacterium
GCGATTCGAAGTAGGGCGGGGTTGTTGGGGAATCGCGCCACAAGCCGCGCGAGTGCGCCATCGAAGGCTCCGGTGGTGGCGCGGTCCGCGCCTGCGATATCGGCGTTTGCCGCGATTTCCGCTGCGGCGCCAGCGGCAAGGGTGTCTGCGAAGCGAGTGACGATTCGGACGGCAAATGCGCTACGCGTAGAGACGTCGTCGAGGTTGGTGAGTGCGGTCAGGGCAGTCTGCGCCAGTTCTCGCGTCGAGATGTCATCGCGTGATTTGGCATCACGCGCGACTAAGAGTTCGAGTGCTGCGCCGGGATTCACGAACGCGAGAGCTCCAAGGGCTCGCGCCGCGGTCGGAGCTGGAAATGCGCCCGTTTCGAACGTCTTCCGTAACGCGATCACGGGATCCGTGACGATTTTCGAGTCCGTACACGGGATAAGCGTTTCGATTTCTAGCTCCCAGTTCGACGTGTTAATAGAGCGGCGCGGTGCCATTCCCGAAGGAGCGTACCATCTTCGGCCAGCGGGCGGCAGGCCGGAAATGGGGGGTTACGTCGTAGCGATCAGCTCCACGAGTGTCAGGTTTGGGAGCATGAGAAAGCAAATATTGCGTCCACCGAAAGCGGTCGCCGGTATGGGCCTAACAACGCACTTCGCGCCGGCCGCCTCAAGGCGCGCGAGTTCCGCTTCGAGGAGCTTCGCCTCGTACGCGAGATGGTAAAATCGGACCCCCTTCGTCAGCCTCGGCGTCAGGACGCCTGGCTCAGCGTCGTTGCGCAAGAGTTCGAGACGTGGTCCGGCGCCGATGAGAAACCGACCGTGAATGCCCTGAAGCGGGTCGTGGAAGTCCGGGCCCTCGGGGCGATAGCCGAGCATGGCGAATTTCTGCTCTTCCAACTCGAAATTTCGACAGGCGACCCCGATGTGATGGAATGCGAGTCCAGACGAGTCGAGCATGCTCGATTCGTTATCGTCGTGAGGCAGCCAGAGCCTTCGTCAGGCGCCGTGCCGCGTAACCTGCGCCGCACGCAAAGCGAAGGATCGGTCCAAAACTGTTCGCGGCGGCAAGTCCGAGAAAGTACAGGTTGGGCACGGAGGATTCGAACTGCTGGGAGAGGATCGGCGATCCGTCCGCGGTGGTGATGTGCTTACGCAGGTCGGGCGGCAGAAACGCGAGCCGTTCGAGATCGACGCGGTAGCCGGTACCCGCGATGACGTGGTCGACGACGAGCGTCGTCGTTGCGCCGTCCGGACGCGCGAGCGTGAGCCGTACACCTTTCGCGACGAGGTCGACACCTGCGACGGTTACGCCGAGGTGCTCGTGTACCTTGCCTGCGATCTGATCGCGCGTGAACCAGCATGCCATCGCCGCATACTTCTTCTTAACGACGGCGATTCGCGTGCGTTCGGGAAGGCGATGAAAGACGTGGGGGAGATCTTCGAAAAATTTTGCTTTCCAGCCGGTGCCGATGCCCGTGACGGGCCATCGAAGACGACGCAAGAGCGATGCGGGCCGCTCGTCTGGCGGATCGAGAAAGAGAATCTTGGGGATTCGCGCGACGAGGTGGGTTTGTGCGCCATTCGCGTGCAGGATGGCGGCGATGTCGACGGCTGAAGCGCCGGCGCCGATGACGGCGATCCGCTTGCCCGCAAACCCTGAGAGGTCGTGATTTTCCGATGTGTGTGTCAGAGCCGTTTTGGGGAGCGCCACGAATTCTGGCGGAAGATGCGCGAAGCGGCTGATCCCAACGGCAACGACCACGCGTTTTGCAGCGATGCGTTCGCCGTCGGCGAGCCGCAGTTCGAAGCTTTCACCACGCGGTACAACGCCGATGACTTCGCGCTGGTCGAGCTCGGGCGCATACCGTTTTGCGAATTCGCGGCCGTACGCCGTGAACGTCTCGAGAGGAACGGGCAGTCCGATGTCGCGATACGGGAGATCGTGATCGCGGCAGTAATCGCGTAGCGCATACGCATCGCCCGGCGCGTACAGCGTTGATGCGAAACCTTCGGATTTGAGGTGCATGCCCGCTGGCATTTGGTCCGACCATGTCGCCATCGCCCGGCCAAAAATGCGATGGGCGATGCCGAGTTCACGTAGATGCGCGGCGAGCGAAAGGCCATACGGGCCGGCGCCGATGATGGCGACGTCAGTTGTGATTTGGGATGCCGCCGCAACCGGCGCGTCGGCTTCGATGATCTGCATATTTACCTCTGGGCTGGGGTAAGTTCGATGGAGTCGGGAAGCCTATCGGCTGCGTGGCGCGTACGCGCACTCATTTCGAATTGGTGGCAATCTTCGGCGGGGCCGAACTTTTTTGCGCCGCTTGCGAGCTGATCGCGAAAGAAGCGCGCGATCTCCCACAACGCGGTGCGCCAATCGCTCGGCCGAAATTCCGCGAGCGCCGCGTTCACCGCCCGCGCATCCGATTCGCGTGAATGTGTGAGCGCGAAGAAGAGATAGCCGGGGAAATATGTCTGCACGGGTTCGCGCCCGTCGTACGTGACGAGCGGTTCCGCGGCGCCGCTAATAAAACGCCGGATCGCCGGAGCGAAAAACGAGCGATTGACGTGTGCGCCGGCAAAGCCGAGTGTCGGCCGCGGATTGACCTCGATCGCGAACAGCTCGTTCGTCTCTGGATCGTGCATGAAATCGATTCCCGCCAAACCGTCGAACCCTGTGTGCGTGCCGATGGAGCGAACGATTGGTTCGATCGCAGGATGATCGAAATGCGAATGGCGAGTCGAGGCGGAGGTCGGCGTTGGAAATCCGCAATCCGTGTGGTACGCCTTGATCGCCTGCGGAATGCCACTCGCGTATACGACACTAGCCGAAATGCTCGAGCCTCGAATGAACCGCTGAACGACAGCGCGGCCGTAGCGCTCGATCGACGCGGCGGTGGAGCGGCGAAGATCCGCTGGATCTTTTGCGAGCGTGACTTCCATGCCAGCGAAACCTCTGTCGCCGCGTACGAGCACCGGATATTCGAGTTCTGCTGCAAACGCGAGGGCGTGATCGACGGACGTGACGAGACGCGAGGGTGGAATCGGGATGCCGAACCGGCCTGCCGTCTCGACGAAGGCGTGCTTGGAGAGAAGAAAACGGCCGACCGCAGGGTCTGAAAGATCGAAGGGTGCCCAGGGCGCGTCGCCTTCCGGTCCACTTCGCTCCAAGAGGGCCCCTAAGAGCACTTCATCAGCGACGACGACCCAATCAAAGCTTCGCTGTGCGAGCACAGCTTCGAGGTCGCGCGCAGCCGAAATCGGATCGCGTGAGATCGGTCGATGGGCCTCGACGTGAGAACACAGGGCGAGGGGCCCTGGCGACATCGCGACTACGCGGAGTCCCGCTTCCGAGTAAAGGCGCGGGAGGGCCGCGGTGGACGACCACGTTTTGCAAGTCGCCACGAGGACGGTCTTCGCATTCGACTTCAATTGTTCACGATATTCGCGATTTGAAATGAGAAATAGACGATATGCTCAAGGGCTCGCACTGTTCGCCGATTATATAAGCTGGGTTACTGCTCGCTCAATCCCTTATTCGGTGCATGCTCACCCAGGACGTCGAACGCGCAAAATGATGACTTCTGCAACAGATCTGGCGCAGGCGATCTGATCCTGCTATTCGGTTCCACCTGGCCGACCTTGAGCCGACCGAGCCGTTGATCCCCAAGCTCCCTCGTTTTTTAAGGCGACGAAACCCATCCCCAAGATCGCACATCTTCGGTTTTGATCTCAAGCAAACGGTTCAAACGGGCAAGGACTGTCTCGGTATAGTTCTCTGGACGATGGAATTCGATGAGGCGACGGGTCTTTTCCATAATCGGAAATGATTCACAGCCCAACATCGCGCGCTGAATCGTTTCGGCGAACACTGCGTGGTTGCGGACGTCGCAACTCCACCCGAGCTCGAAGTCAGCGATCATTCGTTTGCAGTAGCCATGGTCATTCGCCAGGACGGGCCGGCCAGCGGCGACCGCGGAGAGAAGATTTGCCGAGATGTCGTCCATCGGGTAGTAGGTCACCGCGACGACATCCGCTGCCGAAAATGCGAGCCCGACTTCATCCGAGGAGAGATGGCGATCGATCGAAACGATCCGTCCATCCCGGATGAGATCGGCGAAATCCGATTGCACTAGGGCCCGATGCGGCTCGTAGAGCAGACCCGCAATAAGGAGACGGTCGTTCGCAGCGAGATCCGCTGCGCGAAATGCCGCGAGGAGTTCCGGGATGGCCTTGCGGCCATCGGTGCGTCCGACGAAGGCGAGGTATTGGCCATCCTGCGGGATGCCGAGCGCTGCGCGTGCGGCCGGACGGTCCAGAGCGCGTGGAGGTCCCACGGGATGCGGAAGGAGCCGATGCGTGCTGCGTGCGTACGAATCCTGGCTTTCGATTGCATCGAGCAACATCGGATTGACCACGAATGTTTCGGACCACGGCGAGAGTCGTCGGGTTAGGCGATGGATCCCGTCACGCACGCGGTCGCGCCACCCATGCACGGGCCCCGTATGCCCATGATGAACGATCCCGACCGAATCGACGCGCTCGAGTGCCGACCCGAGACCCGGGACGCAACAGCGCAGTGCGAGCATCGACGCACCGTAATCGGCGTATACAGAAATGACGTAATCGGAACGGACGCGCGCAATTGCCGAGAGGAGCGCTTCCGACATGGCGATCGCTGCGGCAAATCGATTTCCTAGTGGCAAATCGATCACGTCGAATGTAACGCGCGGCGAGAACGGCGCGAGATATTCTTGGAAGAACGGCGACTCGTAGTGTTGCCGCGAGAGCGTGACCGTAACGCATTCGACGCGCGCCTCATCGACCAGCTGCAATAGCGTCGGCAGCAAGTGGGCGACGTACTGCGTGAGCGGTCCGCCTGCAACCGGTGCGAAAACGTGAACTCTCACGGCGTATGTAAGGACGTGTTTAAAATCGAATGCAAAAAAGCACGCTCTTTAAGTGCGGGTATATTCGCGATGTTTTTTCGGTGCTCGACATTCCGCCCTCTATTCACGAGAAAACGTGACGAAGGTCTCAGCTCCGATAGCGACAGCGGTCCGTCAGTATCGAGCCTATCAACGCCGGGGGGCGACGATTTTGGACTTGCGCGAGGTTTCGTTTGGCGCATCGTCACGGAACTGAGTGATCCGTTTCTTGACGAAACCACGCCGTCGCTTGATGCGATTATCAGGGTTTACGCTCGCCTTCGGCCGCTTGCTACCGCCCGGCATGCGCGTCGCAATCGCTCCTCCGAGGGCGCCGCAGCCGATGTCGATGAGATTCCACCAGACACCCTCTTGCGAGCCGACGTTGTATTGGGTTACTTCGATCGCGCCGCTATAGGCCGCACCAAGCGTAATCACAATTTTAGGTGTCAGCGTCATGCCGCATTCTCCAAGCGCGCGCGCGATAAGATTGCTGACGAGGGCAAACGCGCCGATGCTGTAGATTTTGCGCAGAACGACGTGGAGGCCGAACTCCGGCGGGGATGTCAAATTATAGAAATCTGAGCTGAGCGACGCAACGAATAATGCCGATGGGATTGCGATCGCGACTAAGATCCAGACGATTGCTCGGACTCGCGATCGGGTAGACATGACGCTTACTTCTCGTCGTGGCGAGTCTCTCTTTGCGTCATTTGGCCCCATCGCTTGGTGAAAGGTAAGCCTCACGCTAAGGCGTACACCAAACGCGATTCGTCGAGATGGTACTCTTCCGTCTCATTTCGTTCGTGGAGGTGCCTATGCGTCACTCAAACGCGCTCGCCCAATTCAGCGCGGTGGCCCTCTGTGGGCTGCTCGTCGCTGGCTGCGCGCCGTCGTCGACTTCGACGACTCAGTCGTCGTCGGGCACTACCTCGGCCGCTGCCGACGCAGGCGGTGGCACCGCGATCAAACTCGGCATCGATATGCCCGTGAGTGGCGCCGACGCCTCGACCGGTATCCCGACACGGAACGGCGCGGTCCAAGCGATCGAAGAAGCCAATGCCAAGGGCCTTCCCGGCGGATTCAAGCTCGTCGGCTACGATCTCGACGACGCCGTGCAAGGCGCGCACGATCCTGCGCAAGGCGCGCAAAACACGAAGCAGTTCGTCTCCGATGCCGCCGTGCTTGCGATGGTCGGGCCCTTCAACTCCAGCGTCGCGAAGGCCGAGATTCCGATTACGAACGACGCGTCGCTCGCGCAGATTAGCCCCTCGAATACGAGCATCTCGCTTACGATCGGCGACGACGCGAAGAAACTGCGTACGTCCCATCCCGATGCGATCTCGTACTTCCGTGTCTGCACGACCGACGACAAGCAGGGTGCAGCGGGCGCGCAATTCGCTAAGAAGCTCGGCTTTAAGAAGGCCTTCGTCATCGACGATAATGAGACGTACGGGAAAGGCCTGGCCGACGTTTTCGAAGCGCAGTTCAAAGCCGGTGGCGGCACCGTCGTTGGGCACGAGCATCTTACGAAGGGCCAAACCGATTACAAGGCGTTGCTCACCAAGGGCCACGCGCTCGCCCCCGATGTCGTCTTCTATGGCGGCACCACGGCGACGGGCGGCGGACTCTTGCGCAAGCAGATGGCGGATGCCGGTTTGAAATCGACGCCATATATCGGCGGCGACGGCATCAGCGACGACGAGTTTCTCAAAACGGCGGGCGCGATGGCGAACAATTCGTATTACACCGTCGCAGCGCCCGAAACGTCAAAGCTCGCGAGCGCGACCTCAT
>JANYGA010000139.1 GCA_025359485.1 Rhodospirillales bacterium
GACGAGCGTCGGCACGTCGATCGTCGGAAATCCGAGCGCGATTTGTTCGGCCATGCCGCCGCGCGCGGCCGCACGATACCAGTTGAGCATCGCGGCGAGCACTGCGGGATCGCGCGCTTGACCGACGTACGCCTCCCGTTCGTCGTTCGAGAAACACGTCGGATCGCACGCACTCTTCTCGAGCGCGCGCATCAACGCGCGGCCCTCGTCCATGCCGAGCACGCGTTCGGCGAGCCCGGGAACCTGAAAGGCGAGCATGTACCACGACTTGCCCAGCTGTCGCCACGAGCGCCGGACGACGTCGAGAAAGATCGCGGGATGCGGCACGTTGAGAATGACGAGTCGATCGATCGGTCGTGGCGCGCGCATCGCGAAAAACCACGCGACCGCCGCACCCCAATCGTGTCCGACGAGAACGACGCTTCGCGCGCCCGATGCATCGATGAGCGCCGCGACGTCGTCGACGAGTCGCGAGATGCGATACGCATCGACGCCCTTCGGACGCGTCGTCGCGCCGTAGCCGCGTTGATTTGGTGCCCACACGCGATACCCGAGTGCGACGAGCGTTTCGAGTTGGTTCTGCCACGAGATCGCGTGTTCGGGAAATCCGTGCAGCAGTAAGGCGAGTCGGTCGCCCGTGCCCGCTTCGAGTACTTCGAATTCGAGGCCGTTCGCACGAATCGTGCGATACGCGCCGACCTTCACCTACGCGAGAACGGCTTCGGCGAGTGCTTCCCAACGAGCGAAGGCCGTTTCGACGGCTGCGCGCGCCGCGGCGAGTTCGGCTTCGAGCGTCGCGACGCGGTCACGATCGTCGTAGATGGCGGGGTCGGCGAATTCGCGTTCGAGTTCGGCACGTTTCTCGTCGAGTTGCGCGACTTCGCGCTCGGCATTCGCCGCTTCTCGCGCGCGTTTGTCGCGCCGTTTCGCTTCATCGCGATCGACGACCGGCGACGGCGGAGCTTGCGGCGGCGGTGCTTTCGCGACGATTTTCGGCTGCGGTTTCGCATCGACGGTAGCCACGACCGTCTTTGCCGCGGGCCCCAGTCGCGCGCGCGTTTCGAAGGCTTCATAACCGCCTTCGAGCATTACGGTCGTGCCGTCGTCGATCCACAACACTTTTTCGGCGAGTCGACGCAACAGATACCGGTCGTGCGAGACGACGATCATCGCGCCGCCGTACCCGGCGAGCACGGCTTCGAGCGCCTCTTGGCTCGGGATATCGAGGTCGTTCGTCGGTTCGTCCAAGAATAGGAGATCGGCCGATCGCGCCATCAACCGCGCGAGCATGATCCGTCTGCGTTCGCCGCCCGAAAATGCATCGACCGGTTTATCGCCCGCATCGCCCGTAAGGCCCAATCGTCCGAGCAGCGAGCGCGCTTCCTCGGGTAGCACCGCGGCGCCGACGAGCACCGCATCGACCGCACTGACGCCAGATGGAAGATCGTCGGTGGAATCTTGCGAGAAATAGGCCGTCTTGACGCCGGTCATCACTTCGACTTCGCCGCGGTCGGGTTTGCGTCTGCCCGCGAGCACACCCAAGAGCGTCGATTTTCCAGCACCGTTGGAGCCGACGACGGCGAGCCGTTCGCCGCGCCCGACTGAAAATGAGAGGCCATCGAAGAGCGGTTTCGTATACGCGACGCGCAAGTCGACGGCTTTGAGTGCGAGGCCATTGGTGGCTCGACGCGAGGCTTCGAGCTTGACGGAGATTTTCGTCTGCGTGGTTTTCGGTGCTTCGACGCGTTCGACTTTGGCGAACGCTTTCTCGCGACTGCGGACGTGCGAATAATTGTGCGAGCCGTGAGTTTTCAATTCTGCGATGACGGCCTTGCGCTTCTTCTCATCGTCCTTGAATTTATCGTAATCGCGCTGCGCCTGCTCGAGTCGGAGCGCTTTCTCTCCGACATACGCCGCATACGCGCGACCCTGCGGCACGACGTATTCGGAGAGTTCGCCGCCGTCGAGTTCCCAAATCCGATTGGCGACGCGATCGAGGAAATAACGATCGTGCGAGACGACGAGCGTCGCTCGGGGATCGGCGACGAGAAAATCTTCGAGCCAACGTACCGTCTCGATATCGAGATGATTGGTCGGCTCGTCCAGAATGAGATAATCCGGCTCTTCGAGCAACATGCGGGCCAGGGCCGCGCGGGTTCGTTGACCGCCCGAGAAGGCACTCGGCGGGCGATCGAGATCGGACTCTTCGAATCCGAACTCCGTAAGCATCGCACGCATGACGCGTTCGTTGCCCTCGCCCCCATGGCGATCGAACACCTCGCGCGCCTCGCCGTAATCGTGCATGAGCTTCTCGACGAGCTTATCGTCGTTCGCGTTCGATGCGCGCGTGAGCGCTTCTTCGAGATCGCGAACGCGCGCTTCTTCGGCGTGCATGCGCGCGAACGCGCGATCCAAAATCGCGCGTAGCGTCACGGCGTCGTCGGCGCTCGCGGCCTGCGAGAGGTAGCCGAGCTTCGCATCTTTGGCTCGAACGATCGAGCCACCCTCGACCTCATCGAGCCCCGCGAGGAGGCGAACGAGCGAGGATTTTCCGGCGCCGTTAGGGCCGACGAGCCCGACTTTTTCGCCGTCACGAAGCGCGCCCGCGAGATCGCCGAAAATATGGCGCGCGCCGTACGATCGTTCGAGGGCGGCAAAGCGAAGCATGTCCACTGACCGAGTCTTCGCTATCGACGGTCCGCATTCCCGATCGTTGGCCGACCGTTGCCCGAAGCAACTTTCTCCCGTGCTCTGTCGTCAGTTCGACCGCACAACCGAATTTTTTTAGGAGACCCATCGATGGCGACTCAAACGAAATCGCGATTTCCTTCGCAACTCGCGACGCCGAGCGATCTCAAGCCCGCGGCCGCAGCGGCAATCGCGGAGGCGATCAATCCGATCATCGCCGATGCATTCGCGCTCTATCTCAAGGTGAAGAACTTTCACTGGCACATGTCGGGGAGTCACTATCGCGAGTATCATTTATTGCTCGACGAACACGCCGATCAAATTTTCGCGATGACCGACGTTCTCGCGGAACGCGTCCGGAAAGTCGGCGGCACCACGATTCGTTCGATCGGACACGTCGCGAAACTTCAAAAAGTCTCCGACGAAGATCGCGACTACGTGACGCCGCTGGATATGCTCAAAGAACTCGTCGAAGACAACAAAAATTTCGCCGCTCGGCAACGCGCCGCGCACGAAGTTTGCGACGAGCACAAAGACATCGCGACAACGAGCCTTCTCGAGAATTTCGTCGACGAAACCGAACGTCGTACGTGGTTCCTCTACGAGACGGTCGTCGGAGCCGAACACACCGCGTAAGTCCGTCGAATGCGTGTCCTTATCACGACACGAGGGAACGCACGTACGCGAGATCGATCGTCGGCCCCGATGGCGGCGCACCCGCGAGGGTGTGCGCCGCGTCGTCGCCTTCACCGAGGTGCGAGACGACGCAGGCGGCACCGCTGAAATCTTCGTCGCTCGTATAGACGCTCGGCGTGACGACCGTCGCGATGTTCGCCGCACGCGCGGCACGCAATCCCACCGCCGAATCTTCGAATGCGACGACGGTACGCGCCTCGAGGCCGAGCCGCTCGAGTGCGAGTAGGTAAATATCGGGTGCGGGCTTTTTCTTCGGCACCATATCACCCGCGACGATGACTTCGAACGACGCGGCGAATTTCGGCTCGCGTCGCAAGAGGGCGTCGACGCCGCTCGGTGCCGCGGTCGTTGCGATCGCGCAGCGGATGCCCGCGGCACGTGCTTCGGCGACGAGTCGTCGCACGCCGGGCCGAAACGCGAGCCGATCGGCAATCTCATCAAAATGCGCGCGCTTGCGTTCGTGCAAATGTGCGACGAGCGTCGCGCGTTCGCGGGCGTCGATCTCGGGCCGTTCGTGCGCGAGATAATGCGCCATGCGTTCTTTGCCACCCGCGATCGCGAGTAAGGCGCCGTAGGTTGGCACGTCCCAATTCCAATCGACGCTCGCTTCGTCGAATGCCGCGTTGTACGCCACGCGATGGCCGTCGCGTTCGGTCTCGGCAATCGTGCCGTCGAAGTCGAAGATCAGTGCTGCGAGCTCGGCCATATCGCGGACGTTTTCACAGAAACGGCCGCGCCATCCCGCTTTGCCGAGCAATGGTAACGGGCCGTCCCGGCGCGTCGCCGAACGCCGTTTCGATGTTCTCGCTTCTTCTCATCGCAGCGCTCGCGGCGTCCCCGACCGCCACGCCGAGCGCGATCGAATCGCCGACGCCAGCGCGCCTCTTGGGTATGATCCGTGCGAAATTTCGTTCGCATCGCCCGCCACCGGCGTTTATCACCTACGTACTCGAACGCAAGCAACTCACCGATCAAGGCTTTCCCGATTATGCCGAAAGCTACAAAACGAAATATTGGGTCCGTAACGTCGATCGCGCGGCGCTGACGCGGCGCGTTTTTCGCGATATCAATCGCGGCGAAATGAAGTTCGACCGACCGGCTTTCAATGAGAGTCGCGATCCGGGACCGCCGACGGCCGATCTCTTCGAACCCGCGCCGATCAAATCGCGTCCGGTCTCGTTCGTTCCAACGCCCGAACCCGGAGCATCGTCGCTTCCGACGATCGGTAAGATTTCCGTTACGGGCGAATTCGATTATCGCGTGGATTCCATCGCGACCGAAGGCGACGAACTCCATCTGAAAATATCGCCCACGCGCGATCCCGATCGCAATCGATTACGCGAGCTCTTCGTCGATCGAAAAACACTCGAATTGCAGAAACTCATCGCTACGGACAAGCTCTTCATCCTCGGGAGCTCCGACGTTTACGGCGTGACGTTTACGGTTACGCTCGGAATGCTCGAAGGAACGCCGGTCGTGAAATCGATTCATGGCGTCGTCGGCGATGGCTACCAAGGCGACGGGTCGATCGTTGATTATACGTTTCGTGAAATCGCATTTCCGACGAAGTTACCGGAGTGGTATTTCGATCCGAAATCCTATCAGCAACACGAGGCGCAAGAGCCATCATAGCCTAACGGTCTCGTCCCTAGCGCATACGCACTCGAGAGGAACACGAACATCATGACGGATAGCGAACTCCAAACCTTCGTCGGAAAACCGATCCGCGCCACACTCGCCGACGGCCGCGTCATCGCGGGAACGCTCCACGCCGACGATAGCCACGGTCACGGCCACATGCACTACGCGATCGTCAGCGACGGCATCGCCAAAGGCAGTCCGGACGTCAGCGAAGTGCTCCACGGGGCATCTTCCGTCGTCACGGTCGAAGACGCGTCGGACGACCCCGCCGCGGTCGAGTAATTCGCTCCGGCATCGCGATGCTACGACGCGCTAGGAGCCGCGTCGGAGCGTCGCGCCGCGATCGTGAAGCACTTGGATGAGCTCCTCTTCCGTTCCGACATTCAGAAACGCAAGGAGCGCCTGCTCGACAATTGACGAGGCACTTACGTTTTCATCGAATCCGAGTTTACGGACGCGTTGGATGAGGTCATCGGGCAGATTCACGGACATGGTCCGCAGGTGTAGATCTCGCGACATACGCGAACTCAGTTCGGAAGATTACGCCGCGCTCGACCGAGAGACTCTGGCAACCGCGCGAGATCATTTGAATCAACGTAAGTCGTGCGCATTCGGTACTTATTATTGCATCCATGCACATGAACGAGCGCACGGCCCAACCTCGATCTTACGAAGCTACGAGCGGCGAGCTTCACCGGCGCGATATCGGTAGACGATGCGGCCCTTGGTGAGATCGTACGGGGACATTTCGAGATCGACGCGGTCACCGGGCAAAATCTTGATGCGATGGCGACGGAGGCGGCCCGCGATATGTGCGAGGATCGTTTGTCCGTTCTCCAATTCGACCGCAAAGGTCGTACTGGGAAACACTTGCTTGATCGTACCGAAGAGTTCGAGGGGCGCCTCTTTCGAGGGCTCCTCTGATACTTTCCGGGGAGCTGCGCTAAAAGATCCGCGGCGAGCTATGATCGCACCGTCTTACAAAACATCATACGATTCTAGTATAGCGCTAATCGTCATCGTCGTCGACATCTAAGACGATCGGCGGGTTAAGAACGTCGGCGATATCGCCGAAGAGCGTGACGGCATCGCGAAATTCGTCGTATCCGGCTTCGTCGATGGAAAACCACGCGATCGCAGCCGGCTCCGGGTCACTGGGAGCGATGAGATCGATCGCAATCGGCTCAGATCCATCGTCTTCGACGCTCGGCATGAAGACGTACTGGAGCAGATCGAGGCCGATGAAGACGTTGAGAACGTCGGCCACTTTGGTCAATAGCGCGGGCCGCGCGTCGTCCTCGCCATTTTCAGCCCGCAAGAGCAAGGTGCGCACCTCATCGGAGAGGAGCGCGAATCCAGGGTACTCGACGAGGGACATGCGCTCGCGGGTTCGGTGACCGCGTCTGTGCCCCCGCCGCTCGCGAGTTCCCCGCCGTTTGAGTGCAGGCAAGCCGGGGAAACGGCTCGCCATGGTCAACGAGCAAACCCAACGCTGCGAACATCTCGCGTGCCTGTGCGAGGTGACGTTCGAACAAGCGACATGTTCGCCGTACTGCGCTTCACCCGACGGCCGCGATCCGCAAAATATTACGTGCGAGTGCGGGCATCCGACGTGTGCGAAGGCGATCGACGAGCAACTTCACGGCGGCGCCGGGAAAGAAAGCGCGAGCTAGCGCCTATTTCGCGCCGGAGCGTACGAGGGCAGGAAAACGTGCCTCGAGCACGGCCACTTTCGGCGCGTCGACCTCGACGATGTACGGGTAGTTCGGGTTTTTTTCGGCGAAGTGCTGATGGTATGCCTCAGCGACGTAAAAGGCCGAGAGTGGAGCGATGCGCGTGGCGATCGGCCGGGCGAACGTCTTACGCGCGGTCAGGGCCGCGATGGCGGCTTCGGCGTCGCGCTTCTGCGCGGGATTTGCGTAGAAGATCTCCGAGCGATATTGTGGGCCGTCGTCGGGACCTTGGCGATCGATCTGCGTCGGATCGTGGGCGACGGAGAAAAATACATCGAGCAGTCGCGCGTAGGAGATCTTCGTCGGATCGTACGCGATCATGACGGATTCGGCGTGACCCGTCCGTCCGGAACTTACCGTCTCATAGTCGGCCGTCTCGCGCGATCCACCGCTGTAGCCGACGGTCACATCGGTCACGCCGCGAAGCTTGGCGAAGACGTCTTCGAGGCCCCAGAAGCATCCGCCGGCGAGCACCGCCGTTGCGTGGTGAGCATTAAAAACGGGCCCGGCGGTCGCGGCCAGCGCGGCCGTAGCCGAGCGTCCGAGCAAGGGAGTTAGTGCGACCGGCAATGCGAGGAGCGCGCCCAGGGCCAGCAGTTTTCGGCGATTCATCATGTCCTTCATACCAACGTGGGCCAACCACGATCGGGTTGCTTTTCGGCTATCGTACCGCGCGAAAACGACGGCGGTCTGCGAGCGAGCTTACGTCGTTCGCTTAGGCGACGCGACGGCGCGATGACGAGCGCGCTCGCCCGTATTCCGAGACGGCGATGCCGATCGCGGAGGCATCGAGCGGCGGGACCGCATCGACGAGGGACCACATACGATGGTACGCGCGGAGTGCCGTGACGAGTGCGCCGACGTCGGCTTGATGGCTTCGGTGACGTTTCGCGACTTCGCGTGCGAACCGACGGACGCGGAGTTCGAAAGCAGGCTGCGGCGGATCGAAGAGCGTGGCGCTCGGGCCTTTGCGTTTCATAACCACATCCTACCCAATTCCTGTGCCAACATCATGGCACCGCGATGCGAGGCATACGTCGGTTCGTCGCTAAGAGGCGCGGCATGCGCGCCGTCCCACGAACCATCGTTCACTTGATCCGCCATGGCGATGCTCTTCCCGACGAATCGACCGCTTTTTCGGGAACTGCGGGGTACGACGATCTGGGGCTCAGCACCATCGGGCAGCATCAAGCGCGGGCAGTCGGCGCACGTCTCGCGCGCGCGACGAAACTTGCAGCGATCTTCTCGAGCCCGACGCGACGCGCCATCGAGACCGCGCAGGCGGTCGGAGATGCGTGCGACCTCGATGTATCGATCGACGCTCGCTTTCGCGAAATGAATTTGGGAGACGAGTCGCTTCCCGCCGACCTCGGTGGCCCCGAGCGAGCCGCTGCAATTCGCGAGCGTCTCGCGATGCTCGCCGAGGTCGCGCAACGCGATGGATCGTGGGCGGCGGTGCCCGATGCCGAACGTGCGGCCGACGTGCGCGTTCGCTTCGCAAGCGCGATCGACGAGATCGTGGACGCCTATCCCGATGCCCACGTCGCCATCTTCTCGCACGCCGGCAGCATCAACGCCTACCTAGCCGAAATCGTCGGCACGTCGCGCGACTTCTTCTTCCCCGCGGGCAACACGTCGCTCTCCAGCGTTCGCATCGCCGGTTCGCGGCGACTTCTTTTACGACTGAACGATACTGCCCATCTCGAAAACGCGCCTTAGCGAAGCGTCCACGTCGCGATGTTCCACAGATCCGAGCCGACGGGAACGGGCATGACGCCGTGAAGATCGGTATTGTACGCCGCGGTCTCGGGAAGCCAATCGAGCACGTATTCCGGAACGTTGTCGATGAGAATGTGGGCGATCTTCGCATAGGCCGCACGGCGTCGCATTACATCGTACGTCGCGAGTCCCGCGTTTTGCGCGCGCGCGATCTCGTCGCTTGCGAAAAACGAATCGTTCTGACCGAGCGGTGGAATCGACTTCGGTGAGATATAGGTTTCGTCGTCGGGATCGGGCGTGGAGTTGGCCCAGGTGAAGAGCGCGACGTCGGTCTTGCCGCCGGAGATGAGGCCGCCGGAGGCGGCGGGGGCGAAGAGCGTCGCGGCCGGCGCATTTTTCACGGTGACGTTCGCGCCGACCGCGTGCCAGTCGCTCTGCAAGAGCACCTCGATCTGTTCGCGCGATTTTACGCCCGCGACGGTCGAAATCGAAAACGCGAGCGGCACGCCCGCGCGTTTGCGTATGCCGTCGGCGCCGAGTTTCCATCCGGCCGCATCGAGCAACGCGCCAGCACGCTTTGGATCGTGCGGGTAGTAGGCGATCTGCGGATCGCCCCAACCGAAATCGGGGTTAAAATGCGTCGGAGCGTTGCGTCCCAGGCCGAAGTAAACTTTCCGCGAGATTCCTGCTTTGCATCCATGGCGCAATCTCCCCATTCTGAATGAGCGAGGGCGATACCCGGAATCGAG
>JANYGA010000138.1 GCA_025359485.1 Rhodospirillales bacterium
GTGCCGATCGTCGAAAACGTGCCGCTCGCGCGTGCGCTCCTGGCATCGACCGACGTCGGCGAACCGATTCCGTCCGAGGCCTACGCGGCCGTCGCGGCGATCGTCGCGATGCTCGCCCGAGAACCGGTGAGCGCATGAATGCAAAGACGATCACGTACGTCTTCGCGGGCATCGTGCTCTCGATCGTCGGGATTCTCGTCGTCCCCTTACCGCCGGTCGTGCTCGATGGTTTACTTGCGATCAATATCGTCGGCTCCGGCATCGTGCTCTTACTCGCGATCACGATTGGAGAACCGCTCGAATTCGCTGCGTTCGCACCCGCACTGCTCATCGCAACCCTCTTTCGACTCTCACTCGATGTCTCGGCCACGCGACTCATCCTCACGCAGGGCCACGTCGAAGGCGGCGTTGGTGAGATCATTCCGGCATTCGGCGAACTCGTCGTTCACGGCAATCTCGTCGTCGGGCTCATCGTTTTTGCGATCCTGGTGACGATTCAATTCATCGTGATCGCGTCGGGTTCGCAACGCGTCGCAGAAGTCGCCGCACGCTTCACCCTCGATGCGATGCCGGGCAAACAGATGGCGATCGATGCCGAAGTGCACGCGGGGATGCTCGATGCGGAAGGCGCGCGTCGCAAGCGGATCACGATCCAGAAAGAGGCCGACTTTTACGGCGCGATGGATGGCGCTGGAAAATTCGTCAAGGGCGATGCGATCGCGGCGCTCGTAATCGTGGCGCTCAATCTCATCGGCGGAGTCGTCGTCGGGATCGCATATCACGGCATGAGCCCGCTCGACGCGCTCAACACGTTTGCGATCCTCTCGATCGGCAACGCGCTCGTCACGACGTTGCCCGCATTCTTACTCTCGACGTCGATGGGCCTCATGGTGACGCGAGCGAGCGGCGACGGATCGCTCGGTGTCGATATCGCGACGCAGCTCTTCGCACGACCCGACGTCTTGCGCGCGGCGGCCGCGTTCGCACTCGCGCTCGCGTTCGTGCCGGCACTTCCACATTTCGCGTTCTTTGCAATTGCGATCGTCCTTGCGGTAACGGCGCAGGTCGGGGCGCGCAAGCACGCGGGGCTCGTGCGCGACGTGCAGGCGTCGCGCGATCTCGCGCGGCGCGCATCGATTCGCCGGCCCGAGATGGCGCTCGGCCTCGTCGGCGTCGACGCACTCGCAATCGACGTCGGCCTCGATCTCGCAGCATTTTTGCAGGCGCCGCTCGCCGATGCACTGCTCGATCGCATCGGTGAAGTTCGCCGCGCGCTCGCGAGCGATCTCGGCATCGTCATGCCGGGCGTGCGCCTGCGCGACGATCTCACGCGCGATGCGTCGACGTACGCGATCCGCGTGCGCGACACCGTCGTCGCCGAAGGTCGCCTACGCCTCGATCGCGTGCTTGCGGTCGCGGGCGACGAGCTTCTCGTCCGCTTTCATGGCGAACGCGTGCGCGAACCCGTCTACGGTCTCGCCGCGGTGTGGATCGAACCGGGCGAACGCGAATTCGCCGTCGCCAACGGGGCGCTGTGTTTCGATCCGATCTCGATCGTCGGGTCGCATCTCGCCGAAGTCGTGCGCTCGCACGCAAGCGCCTTGCTCGGGCGCCAAGAGTTGCACACGCTCGTCGAACATCTTCGCACGAGCGTTCCGTCGCTCGTCAAAGAGATCGGCACCGATGCACTTCCGCTCGCGACCGTCCAACGTGTCTTCGAATATTTATTGCGCGAACGCGTGTGGCCGCGCGACACGATCGCGGTGCTCGAAGCGCTCGTCGATGCGTCGATCGTCACGCGCGACGCGCGCGAGATCGCCGAAAACGTGCGACGTAAACTCGTGCCGCACCAAATACGGCGGCGCAATATCGCAACACTCGAGCCGCTCATCGTCGATCCGCAATTCGAAACCGAACTGCACGGCTGGCTCGTGGATGGCTCGCTCGCACCGCAGCCGCAAACGGCGTGGCACGTGCGAACTGTCGCGAGTTCGTATGCGACGAGCGTCATGCGCGAACGCGCGGCGATCGTATGCACGGGTGCGCTGCGTCCCGCACTCGCCGAATTTCTCTCGCGTTTCGGCGTCGGCGTCGACGTCTTGGCCTACGCGGAGTTGCCGCCGGAATTGGAATTACGCCCCGCCGTGGTGCTCGGCTATCCACCCGTTACGAGCGAGCAGCCGGGCGCCATTCCCGCATGACGTCGCGCTATCGGCGAGTGGCGCAGTCGGTGCAACGGCCCGTGATCGTGAGCGCGACATCGATATCGCTATATCCGGCGTCGGTTGCGATGGCGGTCGCGAGTTCGCCGACCACATCGCCGCGCACGTCGGTGAGTTCGCGGCAAATCGAACATAAAAGATGATGGTGCTTGTCGGCCGCCGCCTCATATCGTGCCGCACTTCCGCCGAACGCGAACATCTGCACGAGACCGCTCATGCGCAAGATATCGAGCGTGCGATAGATCGTCCCGAGACTCACGCCCGGCATATCACCGCGGACGCGTTCGAGGATCGTTTCGGCCGAGAGGTGTTGCCCTTTTTCGAGGGCACGTAAGACCGCGGCGCGCTGCTTCGTGAGCCGATATCGCGGGGGCAGAGATTCGGTCCGGGCGGTCTTCACATCCATGGAGGATGGCCTCCCTCGAACGGTTTGACGGGGCTGGATTGGCCTGCTACAATGCGTGGGTTCTCCCCTTCCTTGGGGTCTTTTTATTCGTATGTGGCTTCGACTCAAACCCTGGGTGACGGGACTTTTCCTCGTCGCGATCGTCGTAGGATCGCTCTACCTGGTGCTCCCGATCCAGAAAAACATCAAGCTCGGGCTCGATCTCCAGGGCGGCGTGCGCGTGTTGCTTCAGTTGCAACCGAGCCCCGAAGTCCCGCAGATCACGCGTCAGATTCAGACCGAGGTGCAGCAGGTCATCGACGCGCGCATCAATTCACTCGGCGTCGCCGAACCGCAGATCACGTCGGTCGGGAACGATCGTATTCTCGTCGAGTTGCCCAACGTGAAGAATCCCGATGAAGCCGTGCGCGCGCTCAAAGACGTCGCGAAACTCGATTTCAAAATCATCCCGCCCGACGTCAATGCGAAAGCAGCAAGCGATAAAAAATACGCAAACGATCCCAATGGCGCGTACAAAGATAGCGGCGCGATCGTTTACTCCGGCAACGAGCTCAAACGCGCGTCGTCATCGCCCGATCAGGGTGGCGGTTGGAAGATCGATTTCGAGACGAAAGATCCCGCGAAATTCGGCCGTATGACGCAAGCGAATATCGGCAAGTTGCTCGGCTTCTTCCTCGATAAGAAGTTTATTTCGGCGGCGACGCTTCAAAGCGTCATCACCGATCAAGGTCAGATCACGGGCCAATTCACCGAAGAAGAGACGCTGCGTATCGCAAACGACCTCAACGCTGGTGCGCTTCCGGTACCCGTCAAAATCATCGAAAACGATACGGTCGGTCCCGTGCTCGGGAAACTCGATCTGGAGAAATCGCTCTACGCGTCGATCGCGGGCCTCGGGCTCGTGCTCATCTTCATGCTCGTCGTGTATCGCTTGCCGGGCTTTCTCGCGGACCTCGCGCTCGTCGTCTACGTGCTGATGCTGCTCGGTTTGCTCGCGGGCGTTCACGCCGTGCTCACGCTTCCCGGTATTGCGGGCTTCGTGCTTTCGATCGGTATGGCCGTCGACGCAAACGTCCTGATCTTCGAACGACTCAAAGAAGAAATATGGGCGGGGAAGACCCTGCGCTCGGCGGTTGCGATCGGCTTCAAGCGCGCGTTTACCGCGGTCTTCGATAGCCACTTCACGACGATCGTTGGCGCGGGCGTGCTCTTCATGCTCGGCACCGGCACCGTGAAGGGCTTCGCGTATACGCTTTTCTGGGGCACGGCCTTCTCGCTCTTTACGGCGACGTTCGTGACGCGTTATTTCATGGATCTCGTCGTCGACAACAACGTCACCGAGAATCCGAAAGTGTACGGAGCGTAAGCGATGTTCTTTCGTCGATTGAATTGGAACGTCGTCGGTTGGTTCAAGACCGTCTCGGCGATTTCGTACGCGATCATTCTCCTGGGCGTGCTGGCGCTGGTCTGGCATTCGTTCCACGCGCCGGGCGGTGGCTTCCAGCCGTCGCACGCGTTGCGCTTGGGCCTCTCGTTTACCGGCGGCACCGACGTTACGGTGAAGTTCAAGCAGCCGCAGTCCGTCGCCGACATCCAAAAAGCGCTCGGCACCGTCGGTGTTACGGATGCGCGCGTGAACACGCTCGCGAAGACGACCGATAGCGCGCCGGGCGAACGCTACACGATCGAAACGCAGACCGACTTCGGTGATAACGCGCCGAAGCTTTGGTCGGCACTCGGATCCGTCGGCGCGATCGATCGCGATCAATCGCAGATCGAGGCCGTCGGGCCGTCGCTCGGCAAAGAATATCTCATTAAAGCCGCGGAAGCGCTCGTCATCGCGATCGGGATCCAGTTCCTGTACATCGCGTTCCGATTCGGTTGGAATTACATCTTCGGTCTCGTCGTCGTCATCGCGCTCGTGCGCGATGCGGCCATGATGATCGGCATCTACGCAATCGCCGATCGCCGCGCCGACGACGCGTTTCTCGCAGCGGTGCTTACCGTCATCGGGTACTCCGTGATGGATACGATCGTCATTCTCGATCGTATCCGCGAAAACGTCAAACTCATGGCGGGTCAGCCGTACGATCAAATCGTCAACACGTCGATCTTGCAGACGATGACGCGCTCGGTCAACACGCTCGCAACCGTCGTCGTCACGCTCGTCGCACTCGTCGGTTTCGGCGGTGCGAGTTTGCAGAATTTCGCATTCGCGTTGCTCGTGGGTATCTGCTCGGGCGGCTATCACTCGATCTTTTACTCAGCTCCCCTCGTGCACATTTTGCGCGAACGCCAGCTCAAGTCGGCCTCGGGTCGTCGTGCGCTCGCGCGGTCGTCGGCAAGCGAACGTCCGCGCACGGTCGCCGAAGCACGCGCGCAAGCCGCGGGTGCTGCCTCGCGCGACGTCGTGCTCGCAGCACGCAAAGAACGCAAGAAAAAGGGCGCGAGTCGCGGTACGCTAGCCGCTCCCGTGAAGTACAAGCGCAAACGCGTGTTGCCCGCAACGGCGACCGCGGCGGAAGTCGCGGCCTTCGAAGCCGCACCGCAGTACGAAGACGTCTACGATGACGGATCGCACGAACACGATCTCGCCGTCGCCGAACACGAGCACGACCTCGTGCACGACCACGAGATGCTCGATCCACTCGACGCGCAGAACTCGGGCGTGCACGAGCAAGATCTGCTACTCGGGCACGAAGAGATCCACCTGAATTTGGGCGATGAAGCCGACAAAACGGAACACCCCGTCCTCAAGCACGAGTAAATCGCCGGCGCGGCCATTGCCGCCGCCAACCGCATCAGAAGCCGCTTTCGAGCGGCTTCTGATGCATTTCGACGATGCGACCGGTGCGGAAGCGCCGCTCGATCTTCTCGGTCCGATCGTTCAAGTCGCGCCGCGCCCACGTGCGACGCAGCGCGAAGCGAGCGCGCAATCGACCCCGCGTCTCGACGCGATCACCGATCGGGCAGCGGAAGCGAATGTCGCATTTTTGAGCGCGCTCTTCGCGAAGAAAGACGCATATCTCGAGGGCGATCGCTTCTCGTCGATCGGCGATGCCGACGAGTTTTTCACGAAAATCGTCGGCGTTAGCTTTGAGGGGCGACAAGATCGCGTCGGCGGACTGCTGCCCGGTCAGTTGCTCGAACTCGTGCGCGAGCCCGAGAACCCGTATGATGCAAATGCGATCGCCGTGCGTTTCGGTGCCTTCGCGCTCGGCTTCATTCGTAAAGAAATCGCGCGGCGCATCGCGCCCAATATCGACGCGGGCGAGCGTTACGAAGCGCGCATCGGAAGCATCACGGGTGGCGGCGAGCGCAACGTCGGCGTCAATATTCATCTTCGTCGCATTGGTGCGAGTCGGACGGGACGCATCGCGTTGCCGACGTTCGACGACGCGATCGCGCGTGGCACGAGCGTCGATGACGTGCGCGCGGCGTTCATCGGCACGCGGCCGCTCCGTGAGGCGCAACGCGACGTGCTCGAACGCGTCGCGGCAGGGCACAACACGCTCGCGGTGCTCGGAACGGGCCGTGGCAAGTCGCTGTGCTTCGCGCTTCCCGCGACCGAACGCGCGTTACATCGGCGCGAAAAAACGATCGTCTTCTATCCGCTTCGCGCGCTCGCGAACGACCAGTTCGACGCGCTCTCGCGACGTCTGGGGCCGATGGGCTTGCGCGTCCTTCGCGCCAATGGTTCCATCGATGCGAGCGAACGCGCGGCACTCGACGACGCGCTCGAAAGCGGCGCGTGGGATTTCATCCTCGCAACGCCGGAATTCGCGACGTTCCATCGGGCAGCATTCGTGCGGGCGTGCAATCGCCCGTGGCTCGTGGTCGTCGATGAAGCGCACCACATTTTCGAATCGAAACATCGAGCGGCATACGGGACGCTTGGAGAACTCGTCGCGCAACTCGGTGCGCCGCAAGTGCTCGCGTTGACCGCGACGGCAAACGACGAAGCGTTTCTCGATATTCGCCGCGCGCTACGGATCGATGCGTGGGTGATCGACCCGACGGTGCGCGAGAATCTCCACGTCGTCGACGCACGCAATACCTCGGATAAAAATGCGTATCTCGCGCGCGAACTCGCGGGCGATGGTAAGGCGATCGTCTACTGTAACTCGCGCGCCGAAGCGACAAAACTCGCCGAGCGGTTGCGCGCGCGTTTCGGTCCGAGCGTCGCGTTCTATCATGCCGGAGTTCCGAGCGAAGAACGCGCCGGGATCGAAGATCTTTTTCGGAGCGGCGGGATCCGCCTCATCGTTGCGACATCGGCGTTTGGCGAAGGCATCGATCTCCCCGACGTGCGCGACGTCGTGCTCTTCCATCTCAATTTCGATGTGACGGGTTTCAATCAAATGGCCGGACGCGCGGGACGCGACGGAGATCCGGCTCGTATCCATTTGCTCTACGGCGATGGAGATCGCCGTATCAACGATTTCATTCTCGAACGCAACGCACCCACGCTCGAACGCTTGCGCGAGATCTTTCGTGGGATGCGCGGCATGTCGCGCGATGCGATGTTGCGCACGTCGTTCGAAGAGATCGCACGGACGCTCGACATCAATGGCGTCGAAGGCGCGAGCATCAGCGCGGCCGTCGCGATGTTTGCGGAAGTCGGTCTCGTCCAAAGCGGCACCGACGACGACGGCCGTTTCATTCGTTTTCTCGATGTCGCGGGCAAGGTCGACCTCACGGCAACGACGCGTTACGCGGAAGGCCTCGCCGAACGCGACGCATTTCAACGCTTCTGCGATCTCGCGCTCGAGGCCGACGCACAAACGCTCGAACAAGTGATCAATCGCCCGATCTATCCCGATCGCTTGCCGTTGAAGGAACCCTAATCACGCGGCAGTCTGAACGCCTCTTGTGCGACACGCGCTTTGGTGCTAGGGTCGAGCGACGGGCTTCGGATTCCTGACAAAAATTAAATAATCATACGTAACTAATGCATACGCATTAGCACTAAAGCGTGTTTCCGTCCGAGAGGTCGCAAATGTATCTCCGTTCGATCGTGCTCTATCGCCTCAGCGCGCTCGCCGCGTCGCTCGTGCTCCTGCCGCTCATCGCCGGCTGTTCGAGCGGTGGGACGACTGCGCTTGCGCCCGCGCCTCCGGGGACGATGGCGTGGAACCTCACCGCGGGTGGATCTGCGCAGTCGGAAGCGTTGCAAACCCTCGATTATTATCCCAATGCCATCACGATCAATGCGGGCGACTCGATCACGTGGACGAATTCCGCGATCGAACCGCACACGGTCGCGATTCCGGCCGTGGGTCAAACGATTCCAGCCGGCCCACCGCAGCCCAAGGTTGGCGGCAACGTGTACGATGGCACGGCGTACATCAGCTCGGGATTTTTTAACATGGGCGCGACGTACTCCGTGACCTTCACGCAACCCGGAACGTACACGGTGTACTGCCTGATCCACCAGCCCGAAATGGTCGCGACGGTCGTCGTTCAGCCGACCGGTTCGGCGTTACCGAAAAATCAGGCTCAATACGCGACTATCGGTTTGGCCGATTTCAGCGTCGATATCGCGGCGGCTGGTCAGGCGCCACTCGCCTTCCCGTATCCCATCGACGGCAATATTCTCGCCGCCGGCATCCAGCCCGGCGCCGCGCCGCTCCCAGCGACGCAGGCGTCCGTCGTCCGCTACCTCCACGGCAAGACGCTCGATAGCACGACGACGATTTCCGTCGGAACGACCGTCACGTGGAATGACATCTCGCAGTTGCCGCATACCGTGACGTTCCCGATTCTGGGTCAAGCCGTTCCACCTGGTTCGCCGCAGCGGCCGCCAGCTGGTGGCAACACCTACGATGGCTCGACGATCGTCAATTCTGGAGTCTTATTGCCGGGCAAAAGCTTCAGCTTGACGTTTACGAAGGCGGGCACGTACGCGTACTTCTGTCTGTTTCATGCAGACGAGGGCATGACGGGCACGATCGTCGTGAAGTAGCCGGGCGCGCGAGAGAATCGCGCGTGCGAGGCGAAGTGCGAGCACGATGATCGAGATGCGCGCGTATCCACATCCTGACGGTCGACAGAGCGACGTCCTCGTTGGCGGCGCTCTTGCCGGTCCCGCGCTCGTGTTACATCACGGCACGCCATCGGATGCGTCGCTATGGTCGTCGTGGGACGACGTGGCCCGCGAAAACGGACTGCGGCTCATCGCGCTCTCGCGGCCCGGTTATGCGACATCGACGCGTCGAGTCGGTCGGAGCGTCGCCGACATCGTGAGCGATGTGCGCGACGTGCTCGATACGCTCGACGTGCCGTGGTTCGTAACGGCGGGCTGGTCGGGTGGCGGCCCGCATGCGCTCGCAACGGCACATCTTCTTGGCGATCGGTGTCGTGCGGTCGCGACGCTCGCGGGTGTCGGTCCGTTCGGCGCACCCGACCTCGATTTTCTTGCCGGTATGGGCCCGGAAAATCATGGCGAATTCGGCGCTGCGACGCGCGGCGAAGCCGACGTTCGCGCGTGGCTGGGCGAGCATGCGGCTACGTTTCGCAGCGTCACGGGTCCGGAGATCGCAGACGCATTCGGAGACCTCGTGCCGCCAATCGATCGCGATATGCTCGTCGGTGGATTTGCCGATGAGATGGCGACGGAGATGCGGCGCGCGCTCGCGCACGGCTTCGACGGCTGGATCGATGACGATCTCGCGTTCACCCGACCGTGGGGCTTCGATCTCGGCGCGATGTGCGTTCCCGTCACGGTGTGGCAAGGCGATCTCGACCTCATGGTTCCAGCTGCTCACGGAAGATGGCTCGCCGCGCACATTCCCGGTGCAATCGCAAAGCCAGCACCGGGACACGGCCACATTTCGCTCGTCACGACGTACCGCGATGAAATCGTTACCGATCTCGTCGCGTCCGCGAAACTTCACCGCTAAAGCGGTTTACCGATTTTAATTAGCAGTGCTGCGAGTTCCGCTGGGCGCTCGACGGGAATGTTGTGTCCCGCAAGCTTAAATGTCACAAGGACCGCGCCCGGTATGACGGCTGCAACATCGCGACGCAAGCGCGCGACCGGAGCGAGGACGTCGCGATCCCCTGCGACGACGATCGTCGGCGTCGCGATCGTGCCGAGACATTCGAAAAAATCCTCGTGTCGACCGCGATCGTACCATTCGAACCACGCGTCGCGTTGTGCGATGACTGCGTCGTCGATGAGCCGCTCCATCGCATCGGGCGCGATTTCGCGGAACATGGCAGCTCGTTGAAACCGCTCGATGCGAATCCGCGAGCCGAAGGCGGCTGCGGCAAGTTCGCGATGTCCGGCCCGTTCCGTCGGTGCCTTGGCCGTCCCCGTCGCAACGAGAACCAGTCGCTTGAGATTCCTCGGCGGCTCGAGGGCGACGTATTGCGCGATCTTCCCGCCCATCGAATGACCGACGATTTCAACTCGCCCACCGATGGCGGCGAGTGCCGCACGGACGTCGCTCGCATACCCCGCACAATCGTATCCGTGCGCTGGCCGATCCGACTGACCCGCGCCACGAAAATCGAGAAGATGGAGCGAGAACGCCGAGAGGTCCAGCCGCTCGGCGACTTCGTAAAACATCCGCCGCGAACTGATCCAGCCGTGCAAGAAAAGTAACGAACGAGGCCCGGTGCCGCGCGTCTCGAGCGCGAGCGAAAGCCCACCGTTATCGATGTACCGTACGATCGATGCTTGCGTCTGTGCGAGCGTCATCGACGCTCGATTAGGCGATGACTTTCGTGAGATCCGCGGCGCCGACGGTATCGTAGAACGCGTTGTCGGTCTCCGACATCTGCGGTGCCCACGGATCGATTTGCTTCTGGCCGATCGGGAAGTGAACCGTCGGGCCGTATGCATTGGAATAGTCGGCATCGTCGAAGGGGGCGTAGTCGTCGGTCTCGCGATGCGCGAGCACGGTTGCGGCGATTGCATTGCGAGCAGCGATTGCGGCCGTGCGCACATCGCTCGAAAGCCGACCATCCTGCGAAAGCGTTTCGTACAGCGCGATCGCCGGGCGGTCGGCGCGCCACGGAAGTTGCTTGCCTTCGGGAAAACGTACCATCCCGTCGATCGCGCGCGCGTCCTCACGTATCGCCGCACGCGCCGTGCGATTGCTCGCCGCCGCCGCGAGACGCGCATCGAGCTCAGCGACCGTCGTTTCAACGGCAGCTATTTTTTTCGGAGCGAGATCGAAAACGTCGAACGCTGCTGCGGGTGCGAAGCCGTCGCGGGCGTTGGGACCGTACGTCGTCGACATGGTCGTTTCGACGACGTCGTTTGCCATTTGGTGCGGGTCGCCGAGATTCGCTGCGATACCGTGCGCGACGCTCGTCGGTACGCCGGGTGCGAGCATCGTCTCGGGTGAGGCTGCAAGGAAGCGCACACCCGCGTGTGAGAGTGCGGATGAGAAAGCGACAGTGGCCATAAGGCATTGGTTCGCAACCACACCATCGACGATGCGACCCGCATCGCTCGGATGATCTTTCGCATGTGCCGCAACGCCGTCGGCAATCGCACCCGCGATGTCGTCCGCGCGCATGATACCCGTGGCGCTATGCGTCGATTGCATGCCCCCGCCGTCGCCACCACCGTGGTCGATGAGATCGATCCACGTCTGCTTCGCGTGTACCGCTTCGGCATTATCGAGCGTGCGTTTTACGAACGCTGCAAGATCGGAACGTGCCGACATATCGTGCGGTGGCGAGACCGCGATGCGGCCGTGCTCGAGCTTTCCATCCGCAATCGAATACGATTCCGTGCGTAAGACGTGTGCGGGCTCCGCACCGCGCCGCGACGTGGTGTCTTCGACGGTAAACTCGATCGATGGATCCGTCGCGCTCGTCGCGATGGCTTGAGCGATCGTTGCCGCTTGCAGCGTATCGAGATTATTGTCGCCGTCGCGATAGAGACCGAATTCGAGCGCGCGCGCAGCACGCTCGGATGAAACCGAGCCGACCATAAATGAGCCTCCGACGAAAAAAGTGTCGGAGAGCTATCGCGACGACGCGAATGAAAACAAGCCTCGAGCGTTACATCGCCGATCGCGCGCGAAGCGCGGGCTTATCGATCTTGCCCATGGCGTTGCGTGGCAGCTCGTCGACGATCGTCATTTCGCGCGGCACTTTGAAGCTCGCGAGCCTCGCGCGAAGCGTCGCGAGCACGGCCTCGATGTCGACATCGGCGACGCCTTCGGTTTCGACATACGCGACCGGCAGTTCGCCGCGCGCCGCATCGGGTCGTCCGATCACGGCCGCGGCGCGAATGCCATCGATCGACACGAGTTCGTCTTCGATTTCACGCGGATAGATATTGAATCCACCACTGATGATGAGCTCTTTGGTACGCCCCACGATCGCGTAGCCGCGTTCGGTATCGAACGTGCCGAGATCGCCGCTGCGAAACCAGCGCGTGCCGTCGGTATCGTTCACGAATGCGGCAGCCGTCGCATCGGCATCACGCCAATAACCCGCGCACACGTTGGGTCCGCTTACGAGAATTTCACCGATCTCGCCGTCCGGAATATCGCAAGCATTCGCATCGACCAGGCGTACGCGGACGCCGGGAAACGGAAAGCCGACCGTTCCGGGATAGCGCGCGCCGTCGTAGCGATTGGTCAGCGCGAAGCCGAATTCGGTCGAGCCGTAGCGCTCCAGAATCGATGCGTCGAAGCGTGCGGCGAACGCTTCGTGAATGCTCGCGGGAAGCGCCGCCGAGCCCGAAACGAAGAGCCGCACCGCGGGGAACGGTCCCGAATCCGCGCGCTCGAGAATGCGAACGTACATCGTCGGCACGCCGAAAAACATCGTCGTCTTGCCAGCACGTAACGTCGCGATCACATCGCTCACTTCGAAACGCTCGCGAAGAAGGAGGCGCGCGCCCGTTGCGAGCGTTCCGTTCACGCCCGCGCAGAGGCCGTGGATGTGAAAGAGCGGCAACGTCAAGAGCAACGTATCGCCTGACGTCCACGCCCATGCTCGCGTTACTTGCGATGCGATCGCAGCGAGATTGGCGTGCGTGAGCATCGCGCCTTTCGCGCGTCCCGTCGTTCCGCTCGTATACACGAGCAATGCGGTATCGTCCGGCGTTCGATCGCACGCATACGGCGCAATGTGCGCGTCGATCGCCCATGCGACGACGTCGGCAAGATCGACGACCGGTCCCGAATACCCGCTCGCAACGAACGGCCGACTCTGCGCCGAAACGCACATCACGCGCGCGCCCGAATCCTCGACGATCCGTGCGAGGTCCGATTCGCGATATAGCACGTTTGCCGGGACGACGATCGCACCCGCGCGCAGCGCACCGAGATACGCGTAAACAAAACCGAGCGAATTTTCGGCGTAGAGCACGACGCGATCGCCCGGTGCGACGCCGACCGCGCGCAGGCGTTCGGCGACACGCGATGCGCCATCGCGAAGTTCGCCATACGTGACGTCATCGATCGCAAATGAGGCCGGGCGAACGCGTGCGTGAAGATCGAGAGCGTCGAGGATCATCGTGCGAAAGTGTCGCGTGCGCGCGGACATCGCCTTTCCGGCATCAACAGGATGGGAAGGTCGTGTATCCGGTCGCGGGGTCCGTGTGCTTGAGTACGACCTGCACGGCCGCGGGCAGGCTTGCGATATCGGTCCCGGGCGGTGGTGGCTGCACGGGCACGCCGTTGTGGTCGGTCACGAGTTCGTCGTGCGTAAATGGGTTCTGCTTTTCGCCCGGATAGATGAACGGCCACGGAAATTTGCCGACCGTCACGCTTCCATCGCGGAGCGTCACTTTGGCGATCACGTCTTGCACGACCGTACCGTCACGACGATATCCAAGGTGGCTCGGCTCGAGAATGACGTCGCCGCATGGTGCGGTCGACACATCGCCCGCATTGCCGTTCCCCGATTTGCCCGTGCCGCTTCCCGTGCCACCGAGCCCACCGGTTCCGACGCCCGCCCCGGCACCCGTGCCGACGCCACCATTCTGCTGGCCCGCGGCCGCACCGTTCGCAAGAGAATGAACGGGAGCGTGCGCGAGGTGCCGCGGCGGCCGCGTTTTGGCGAGATGCTTTACAGCGGCCGCGCCGCCGACGTGGCGCGCGGGCGTTGCTGCGGCTTTGGCAGCCGGGGCGAGGACGACCGTCACGGGCGCGAGCGTGTAATGCGGCAGCGGTGTGGGCGTGATCCGCGGCGTGGGTCTCGGCGTCGGGACGGGCGTGGGCGGTGGTGTCGGTGCCGGGGTGCGTTTCGAGATCGTTACGACCTGGGCGACGACACGCTCCTCGGGCTTGGGTGGAGCCCCTCGAGGATAGAGGCCGGCAACGATTTCGAGAAACGCAAAGGCGACCGCGATTCCCGTCCACATACGTCGAGGAAAATCACGGTCGCGGAAGTCGAGTGGTTCGATTCGGATTCGGCTCCGGGTCGGGAGTTAGGGGCGCTCTAGCAGGCGTGCGTGCGGCAATAACGCGCGCGAATCGCGGCCTGGCGACGGGCGCGGGCGGCATCTTCTTCGCGACGGATGCGGTGCTTATGGTTCACGTTCGTGATGATCACGCCCGCGGCGACTGCGGCGGCGGCGCCACCGATGATGTTGCGCGTGCTGGCCTTGCCGTCGGCGAGGGCGGGCGATGCGAGGGGGCCGGCAGCAAACGTCGCTGCGAGCAGACCGGCGATAATCGTATTCTTCATGATGAGGTCCTTCTGCCCGGGGGAGGGCCGACCGTAACGGATGGCCCACGGCGGGGCGTCACACTTCAAACGTATCGGCCATACGATGCGTTCGCCTTCGCTCGAGGGCCGGAGCCTGGGCAGGGTGCCCGCGATTGCAGGCCGCAGGAGCGCACCATGAACATCGAGCCGCTGATTCGCGCCATTCCGGATTTCCCGATTCCCGGGATCCTCTTTCGCGACATCACGCCGCTCCTCAAAGATGCGGGTGGTTTCCGCGCTGCGATCGATCTGTTCGCCAAGCGCTACCGTGATGAGAAAATCGATCTCGTCGTCGCCATGGAGGCGCGTGGGTACATTTTCGGCGCGCCGCTGGCCTACGCGCTCGGTGCCGGCTTCGTCCCGGTGCGCAAGCCCGGAAAGCTTCCGAGCACGACCTACACGGAATCCTATGCGCTCGAGTACGGGACGAACTCGCTTCAGATTCACGATGACGCCGTCGGCCACGGTCAGCGCGTCCTCGTCGTCGACGATCTTCTCGCCACCGGCGGCACCGCCGCTGCGACTGCGAGGCTCCTGGCCAAGCTCGGTGCGCACGTGATCGGCTTCGGATTTCTGATCGAACTCGTCGGCCTCAACGGCCGCGCCGCGCTCGCGCCGCACGACGTGACGGCGTTTTTAGAGTATTAGCTGGCAGGCACGTCTTTGAATTCTTGCGCGTCTATGGCACTATAGGCGGTAACCACCATGCCAACAACGCTCATCGACGCCCTCATTACGAAAGTCCAATCGTACGATCGAACGATGGAATCGTCGTGGCTTCGTGGTGTGTACGATCTTGCCGACACCGCGCACGTCGGCCAACGCCGCGCCTCGGGCGAAGATTACATCGAACATCCCGTCGCGGTCGCCCGGATCCTCGCCGACATGGAGATGGATCGCCAGACGATTGCGGCCGCGATTCTCCACGATGTCGTCGAAGACACGATCATCACGAACGAAGAAGTCGCGACGCGTTTCGGGCCCGAGATCGCCCAACTCGTCGAAGGCGTCACGAAACTCACGCATATTCCGTATCAGTCGAAGGAAGACGCGCAGGTCGAGAACCTTCGCAAGATGTTCATGGCGATGGCCAAAGACATCCGTGTCATCATCATCAAGCTCGCCGATCGGTTGCATAATATGCGAACGCTCGGGAGTTTGCCCGAAGCGAAGCAGCGCGCGATCGCGCGCGAGACCGTCGAAATCTACGCACCGATCGCGCATCGCCTCGGCATCTGGAAGATAAAATGGGATCTCGAAGATCTCTGCTTGCGCTATCTCGAGCCCGAAATCTATCGCGAGATCTCCGATCGCGTGGCAAAGAAACGCGGCGAACGCGAGGTCGCAGTCGAAGGCGTCGTCGATTTGCTTCGATCGCAATTCGGCAAAGTCGCGATTACGGCCGAGGTCACCGGTCGGCCCAAGCACTTCTATTCGATCTACACGAAATTAAAAAAGGGCCGCGATTTTTCGACGATCTACGATCTGACCGCCGTACGCGTGATCGTCGATTCGGTCAAGGACTGTTACGGTTCGCTTGGGATCGTGCATTCGATTTGGAAACCGATCCCCGGGCGCTTCAAAGACTACATCGCGATGCCCAAGCCCAATATGTATCAGTCGTTGCACACGACGGTCGTCGGGCCGGGTGGCGACCCGCTCGAAATTCAAATCCGAACGCTCGAAATGCATCGCACGAGCGAGTACGGGATCGCAGCGCACTGGCGCTACAAAGAAGGCGGCAAGAACGACGCGTTCGAGCACAAACTCACGTGGCTACGGTCGCTCCTCGAGTGGCAGAACGACATGCGCGATTCGCGTGCGTTCATGGAGACGCTCAAACTCGATCTCTTCGAGAATCAAGTCTTCATATTCTCACCCAAAGGCGACGTCTATCCGTTGCCCGCGGCCGCAACGCCGCTCGATTTCGCATATCAGGTGCACTCGGACGTCGGCAATCATTGCGTCGGGACGAAAGTCAACGGCAAGATCGTGCCGCTCGATTATCAGCTCAAAAATGGCGATATTTGCGAGATTCTCGTTAATAAGAGCTCGCGACCGTCGCTCGACTGGCTCTCGATCGTGCGCACGTCGGGTGCGAAGCACAAGATCAAACAGTGGTTCCGCAAGGATCGTAAGGACGAGAACGTCGTTCTCGGCCAAGAGATGCTCGAACGCGAACTCGTGCGCGAACACATGCGCGCCGATCTCGCGCGCGGCGAGGTGATCGAAAAGATCGCCAAGCGCATGAACTACGCAGGCGTGCCCGATCTCTTCGCTGCGATCGGCTTCGGCGACGCGTCGGCGATGACGGTTCTCGGCAAGCTCAAAGACGAAGCGAAAACCAACAACCTCGTCGATATCACGACGGTGCAACGCGCGCCCGTGCGTCGCGTGATTCGCAATTCGAGCGGCATCCGTATCGCGGGCGTCGACGACGTGCTCGTTCGGCTTTCGAAATGTTGTAGCCCCGTACCGGGCGATCCGATCATGGGGTACGTGACGATCGGCAAGGGCGTCTCCGTCCATCGCGCCGATTGTCCCAACGTCGCCTACATGTCGGCGACGCCCGAACGCATTTTGCAAGCATCGTGGGCGGGCACCGAAGCCTCGACGCACGCCGTCGACGTGGAAGTCGAAGCGATCGATCGCGCGGGTCTCTTGCAAGACGTGATGGGCGTGTGTGCCGAGTACAAGACGTCGGCATCTTCGGTAACGGCGCGCGTCAAGCGCGATACGGCACTGATCAGTCTCACGTTGCAGATCGCGAACGTCGAGCATTTGCATAAGGTTTTAAGTAAATTGCGGACGCTTCGCGACGTGCGCAACGTCTATCGCGTGACCAAGCGCGAGGCACGTGCGAGCGGCTAAGCCGCGCTCGCACGACGAGACGTGATCGAACCGATGCTCCCACCCACGCCCGAAGGCGGGCGAATGTCGTGTGCGGTCTACGTGTCCGAAGGCGCCTCGCGCGACATCGGTTCGCTCGCCTCGATCAGCGATCTCTTACGCGACGAACCGAAGGCGTTCTTGTGGCTCGACGTCGTCGAGCCCGACGACGCCGATTTCGCGTTGATCAAAGAAGAATTTGGCTTGCATCCGCTCGCGATCGAAGATGCGATCAAAGCGCATCAACGACCGAAGATCGAAGCGTACGGAGACACGTGGTTCGTCATCGTACATGCGGCATCGCGAACGGAAACGAAGCTCGAATTGCACGAGGTCGCGATCTTCGCATCGTCGCGGTTCGTCGTGACGGTGCGCGCGGATCCGCCGTATTCGCTCGCTGCATTCCGCCAGCGTTGGGAACACTTACCGCCCACGGTTCATCAAGACGGCGGCACGATGCTCTACGAGTTGCTCGACGTGATCGTCGACGGCTATTTGCCGATTGCCGACGCCTTCGAAGAACGCGTCGAAAAACTCGAGGCGGCCCTCTTACGCAAAGACGCGCGGACGCGGGCGGTTCTGCTGCAGATCTACGAAATGCGCCGCGAACTCGCAAATTTTCGACGTGCCGTGTTGCCGTTGCGCGATATTCTCACACCGATCGTCCGCGGCGATCTCGCTTTTTTTCGGCCGGAGTACCTGCCGTATTTTCGCGATGTGTACGATCACGTCTCAATCGTCGTCGACAGCCTGGACGCCGCGCGCGATATCATCAATAACGCGCGCGACACGCATGTGGCAATCGTCTCGAACCGGCAAGGCGAGGTTTCGCGGCAACTTACCATCGTCGCGACCGTGTTCTTACCGTTGACGTTCATCACGGGATTTTTCGGTCAGAATTTCGGATTTCTCACCGGACACATGACGTCGGCGGCGTCGTTTTGGTGGCTCGGCGTGGGCGGCGAAGTGGCCGCACTCGCCGCATTGCTCGGATATTTTCGGTATAAAGGCTGGTTCTAGCTCGGCGGCCTATTG
>JANYGA010000181.1 GCA_025359485.1 Rhodospirillales bacterium
GACGATCGCCAGCGCCTGCGATGGTCCATTGTTGGAACTCTCGTGGGAGTGGTTGCACTCATTGGCATCGATATCGCTTCAAGGTTTGACAACTTGGCGTTGCGAGGTGTGTTACTCGTATTCACTCTCGCTGCGCCGTGCGCCGATCGTCATTCGCGGCGACGTGCTCGGTATCGTCGTCTATGGATTCCATCGCAATGGAACGACGCTTCTCGCAGCGGAAATCGAATTACTCGAGCGCCTCGTCGAGGCAGCGTCTGGCGCTTCAAATCATCTCGCCGTCGTCGAGAGCGATCGCCGTATCGCCGAACACGAGAGCCGACTCGCCCGCTTCGAACGAGCCGCGATCCAAACGCAACACTGACGTGCGAGCGGAGCGTGTCCGCTGGGCGGCGTATGCCGCGCCTATGAAGCGCATGTTTTCGATCGCCCTGACGTTGATGTTTCTCGGCGCGGCATCCGGCGCTCGTGCCGACGAAGGCATGTGGACGCTCGACGCGTTCCCGTCGGCGAAGGTGAAGGCGGCGTACGGCGTCGCTCCGTCGCAAGCATTTCTCGACCACGTTCGGTCGAGCACCGCTCGCATCGCCGGCGGCTGCTCGTCGTCGTTCGTCTCGCCGAACGGGCTCGTGATGACGAATCACCACTGCGTCATCGAGTGTCTCGGGCAGTTGTCCACGGCTGCGAAAGATTTCGTCGCGGCGGGGTTTTATGCCAAGCGCTCGGAGGACGAAATCAAGTGCCCGGGCTTCGAACTCGATCGCCTCGACCGCATCGAGGACGTCACCGCGGCAGTCCGAGCGGCGACGGCGGGAAGATCCGGCCGAGCGCTCATCGATGCGCGTAATGCGGAGGATGCGAAGCTCGCATCGAGCTGCGGCTCAAGTGCCGACGTACGATGCGACGTCGTCAATCTCTATCACGGCGGACTCTACAAACTCTATCACTACCGACGGTTCACCGACGTCCGGTTGGCGTTCGCGCCCGAATACGCGGTTGCGCAATTCGGCGGCGACCCCGACAATTTCAACTTTCCGCGCTACGATTTCGATATCGGTCTCGTGCGCGCGTACGACAAGGGCGTGCCGGCGTCGACGCCCGAGTTTCTGCATTGGAGCAAAAACGGTTCGAAGCCGGGCGACCTCGTATTTGTTGCCGGCAACCCCGGCGGAACGCGCCGCCTCCTGACCGTCTCGCAATTGGTTGCGCTTCGCGATCGCTCGAACGTTCTAGCGCTGCGCGACATTGCGGAGTTCCGTGGCCTGCTCGAAGAGTATCAAACTCTCGGGCCCGAGCAACGACGACAGACGAACGAAACGCTCTTCGGCTACGAAAATTATTATAAATCGCTGATCGGCAACGAGAACGCGCTGCTCGATCCGGTCTTCTTCGGACGTAAGGTCGCCGAAGAGCGGGTACTGCGCGCCGGCTTCGCTCGCGATCCCGCGCTTGCGAAGCGCACGACGGACGATTATGCCGCGATCGATCGCGCGCTCGCCGTCGCCAAAGTCATCTCGACGCGCACGAACTACATCGCGAACGGTCCGCGCCTCCAACTCGTGCAATGGGCGCTCCAACTCGTCCAGCTGCCGGGCGAAAAAGCCAAACCGTCGGGACAACGGCTCCCCGAATATAGCGACGCAAACCTCGTGACGCTACCCGAGCAACTCTTGGCGCCGGTTCCGACATATGCGGGTCCAGACCAACTCCAACTCGCCTACTTTGCAAAGCGCGCGCGCGAAGATCTCGGCACCGACGATCCCTTCGTCAAACGCCTGCTCGGCACGAAAACGCCGCAGGCTTGGGCGCACGATCTCATCTCCGGAACGAAGCTCGGCGACGTCGCCGTCCGCAAAGCGCTTCTAGACGGAGGGCAGCCGGCGATCGATGCTTCGACCGATCCGCTCATCCGCCTCATTGCCGCGTTAGAACCCGAGCTTCGGAAAGCTCGGAAACGCTACGAAGACGAAGTCGAAGCCCCGATTGCAAAAGCGAGTGAAGATCTTGCAAGCGCGCGCTTCAAAATCACGGGAACCTCCGTCGATCCCGACGCGACCTTCACGCTTCGCTTGAGTTACGGTCGCGTCGCCGGCTTCACGGATGCAAACGGCGTCGACGTCGCACCGTACACGACGGTCGGTGGGCTCTTCGGGCGCGCGACCCCGAGCGAACCCTACGCGCTTCCGCAATCGTGGCTCGATGCGAAACCGGCGCTCGACCTTTCGACGCCGATGAATCTCTCGACGACGAACGACATCATCGGGGGCAACTCCGGTAGTCCGCTCGTCGATACGAAGGGCGACGTGGTCGGACTCATCTTCGACGGTAATATTTTTTCACTCGGTGGCGATTTCGGATACGACGGCCGCGTCAATCGTGCGGTCGCCGTGGATAGCCGCGCGCTTCTGCTCGGGTTACGGTCGGTCTATCACGCCGACCGACTCGCAAACGAAATCGTCATCGGCGATTAGGCCGAGCCTACATCGCCTCCAGCAGCGCGCGTAAGAGTGGGAGGTGTTCGGCAGGTTTACGATCGGGTATGTCGATCGTGATCTTGCCGTCGCCGAAACGAAATCGATTCTTGGTAAGGGACTGAAGTTTCGGGATCGTCGTCGGCGAGAGTTCGAACGAACTTCCCACGCCGAGCGTCAGGCGCGTCGTATCGATGATGACGCGCGTGACGCCTTTCTCGATCGCCTTGGTGCGCAGCTTCGTCACCTCGACGAGGTTCGCTAGCGCAATCGGTAAGGTCCCGAAGCGATCGCGCAACCCCTCCGCGATCTCGTCGACGACGGTTTCGCTGCGGGCGTTCGCGAGCTGCTGGTACGCGGCGATCTTCTGCGAGACTTGCGGGATGTAGTCGTTAGGAATATACGCATCGATCTTGACGTCGATGACGGCTTCGCGCTTCTCGGGCATGTCCTCGCGCGAGCCCTTGCGCTCGGCGATCGCTTCGGCGAGCAATTCGCAATACGTCTCGAACCCGACCGCGCCGATGAAGCCCGATTGCGCGGCCCCGAGCAGATTGCCCGCGCCGCGAATTTCGAGATCGCGCATCGCGACTTGCAGGCCGCTACCGAGGTGGGTGAACTCGCGGATCGCCTCGAGTCGCGCCTTCGCATCCTCGGAGAGCGCCTTGTGGGCCTGGTACAGCAAGTACGCATAGGCCTGATGGTTCGATCGACCGACGCGGCCGCGCAACTGATAGAGTTGCGCGAGGCCGAATTTGTCGGCGTCGTTGACGATGATCGTGTTCACGTTGGGAATATCGATGCCGTTTTCGATAATCGTCGTCGCGACGAGAACGTCGATCTCGCCCTCAACGAATTTCGACATGATCGGTTCGAGTTCGCTCTCGCCCATCTGACCGTGACCGACCGCGATGCGCGCCTTCGGCACGAGCTGCTCGAGCGCGCGTGCGACGCCGTAGATCGACTCGATTCGATTGTGAAGGTAGTAGATCTGGCCGCCGCGATCGAGTTCGTTCGCGATCGCTTTCTGGACGATCGCGTCGCTCGCAGGCACGACGACCGTCTTGATCGACATGCGATTCTTCGGTGCCGTTTGAATCATCGAAAGATCTCGAACGCCCAGGAGCGACATGTGCAACGTGCGCGGGATCGGCGTCGCGCTGAGCGTGAGCACGTCGACGGTCGCCTTCATCTGTTTGAGGCGCTCTTTGTGCATCACGCCGAAACGTTGCTCTTCATCGACCACGATGAGTCCGAGATCGCGAAAGACGACGTCTTTTTGGAGCAGGCGATGCGTGCCGACGACCACGTCGACCTTACCGTCGGCGAGATCTTTAAGCGTCTGTTGTTGTTCTTTCTTGGTTTTGAAACGCGAGAGTTCGTCGATACGGACGGGAAAGCTCGCGTAGCGCGCGCTGAACGTCCGGTAGTGTTGTGCGGCGAGCAGCGTCGTCGGCACGAGGACCGCGACTTGCCGTTTATCGGCGATCGCTTTGAAGGTCGCGCGCACGGCGACCTCGGTCTTGCCGTAACCGACGTCGCCGCAGACGACGCGATCCATGGGCTTCGTCTTTTCCATATCCGACTTCGCGTCGTCGATCGCTTTTTGTTGATCGGGCGTCGTGTCGTATGGAAAGGCTTCTTCGAGTTCGGCTTGCCACGGCGTGTCGGGTCCGAATGCGTGGCCGGCTGCGACTTCGCGCTCGGCGTAGAGGCCGACGAGGCCTTCGGCGACCTTCGCGAGATTCTCCGAGACGCGCGTCTTCACGCGCGCCCAATCGGCTCCGCCCATCTTGGAAAGCTTCGGTGCCGCACCTTCGTTGGCGCCGTACTTCGTGACCTGATGCATCTGCGTGACGGGCACGAGCATGCGATCGGTGCCCGCATACTTAAGATCTAAATAATCTTGCGTCGCGCCGAGAATCGTTTCGGTGCGCAGGCCCAGATACTGCCCGATGCCGTGAACCGCGTGAACGACGTAATCGGTGACTTTGAGATCGCCGAGCGTGACGGGCACGCCCTCTTTGACCGCGCGTAATTTTACGCGCTTGGGCGGTTGACCGTAGATCTCGCGGTCGCCCAAGACGTGGAGGCGTAAGCCCGGAATGTAAAAGCCCGATTCGATGTTGCCTTGATCGACGAAGACGACGCCGCCGCGCGTCATGCCGTGATTTCGACCGACGAACGATGCGGCGCCCGTCTCGCGCAGATGCAGCATCGTCGCGCTTCGCTCGACGGTGAGGTCGGCGGCACGGAGCATCTCGGTCAAGCGCGACGCACCCGATGCCACGCAGGCGACCGTCTCGCCATCGGCGACCCACGATTTGACCTGGTCGAGAAACATCGTGATCTGCCGATTGAAATGTTCCACCGGCCGCGTCTCGAGCACGAACGTTTCGAGCGAGTCCGGCAACCACGGCGTGAGCTCGGCTTCGATCGCGCCCGGCATGGCGAGCGTGCGCCGCGCGCGCAGTGCGTCTCCGAGCGTTGCGAGTGAGGGATGCGGTGCGATGACGTCGGCGAGCAACGCTTCACCGACGAGATCTTCATCGACGGAGAGTTCGCCCGATTCGACCGCGGCGAGAAGCACGTTCTCTTCACGTAAGCGTTCGTCGTCGAGACCGCGTTCGATCGTTGCGAGCATGGCCGGTTCTTCGAGGACGACGATTCCGCTCGGCGCGAGATAATCGAGCAACGTCTCTCGTTCGTCGAACGCCAATGGCAACCAGGTCTCGGGCAGCTCCGCGCCACTCGCGATATACGCACGTGCGGCGGAAACCGTCGCGGGCGTTCCCGTAATGCGCCCGAGCACGCGATCGCGGTACGTCTCGTCGCGCGGAATCTCGCTCCACGGCACGATTTCGAGCGCTTCCGTCCGCGCGTCGGTGCTGCGCTGCGTCGTGAGATCGAACGAGCGGATCGATTCGATCTCATCGCCGAAAAACTCCACGCGCATCGGATAATCCGCCGTCGCCGGCCAGAGGTCGACGATGCCGCCGCGAACCGCAAATTCGCCGGCTGCCGCGACGACGTCCGTGCGATGATAGCCGCTGCCGTAAAGCGCTTCTTGCAGCGATTCGAAGCCGACCTCCGCACCGACGTGGAGCGTGAAGGTTCGTTCCTGAAAGATCGCGCGCGGCATGACGAATTGTCGTAGCGCCGCGACGGGGAGCACGACGATGAGCGCGCGCGACGCCAAGAGGTCGGCGAACAGCGTCATGCGTGCGCTTCGCTCGGAAGGGCTCTCGATCACGCCCACGCTCTCCTCGCGCGGCCGCACGAGCATCACTTCGGGCGCACCTTCAGTTTGTTTTCCGTCGCCGAGATAATACGTTAGGTCGGCGAACGTGCGCTCCGCGATGTCGGGTGTCGGCACGACGACGAAGAGCGGCACGCGAAGCGCGCGGAACATGCCCGCGAGCAGATACGGCCGCGCCGCGGGCGTCGTTTCGTGCAAGGAAAATGCGCCTGCGTGCGTGCGCAAGCGTTCGAGGAGACCGGCGAGCGGGCGACTCGAACTCGGAAGCGCGCGGACGAGCGATGGGGCGAGCGTAGCGATAGGAAGCCTCGTGCGATGGAAGTTGATGCGGCGCTTGCGTTCGACTCCCGCGTCCACGACCCGGTTGCACCGCTCGGGCCGCGCGAGGGCTCGACAGACAATTTGGCGATCTGGCAAAATTAGCAGTGTCCTGACGGGACTGCCAACATCCCGGGGACGTAGCTACGTACGACAGGAGGTTCACCAGGATGGCGTATGAATCGGAATCGGACGATCGCGCCGCGCTCCCTCGGCGAGACGCTCGCCCTCGATCCGTTCCGCGGTATTTTTGCGGGTCTCGGCGGCTTCGCCGGCGTCGATGTGACGCGAACGGAACAGGGCGGATATCGCGTCGAGATCCCCGTCGCCGGATTCACGCCCGATCAGGTTGAGATCACGCTCGACGATCGCGTCCTTACGGTATCGGGCAAGAACGATCGCCGCGATTTTACGCGCTCGCTCGTCGGCGCGAGCGTCGAGCATGGCTTACTCACGCTGACGATGAGCCTCCACGACAAAGCGCAACCGCGGAAGATCGCCGTCGACGTGAGCAGCAACTAGGCGCCTCGGCGAAGTTACTTCAACATGAGGGGAAGGGTGACGGTCGTGTTTCGGCCGTCACTCGTGCTCGCCGTGAACGTCACGTCATAGGTTCGGTTCTTAACGAACGCGGGAACCTCTCCCACGTAGCCTTCGAACGTGAAGAGCCCGAGCGCTTTCTTCGGAATCGCGATCGTATTGCCGAACGTCTCGGCAACGACGGTCGCGACCGCATCGTTCGTTAGGACGCGGACGCGAACGATACCCGGCGTCACGAGCGTCGAATCGCTGAGATCGATTTCGGCGATCTGTGGCGGATTGGGCCCGGGAAACGGCGTGGTTTCGGCGGTCGGCATCGGTTTATAGATGAAATGAAATGCCGGCGACGCCGACGGGCTCGGCGCGGGCGTCGTCGCTTGGGAAACGGGTGCCGTTGCCTGTGCGAGAACGAGCGCGCCTGCGAACATCGCAAGCCCGATGCCGAGCCCCATTAGTTGAGAAAGACCGGGACGCGCACGATCGTCGAGCGGCCCGTCGCCGTCGTTGCGATGAATTCGATTTCGAGCGTCATTCCGGCCGCGATGAACGGAATTTTTGGAAGCATGCTCGTCGCTTCAAAATTGCCGGGGGCGACGATCGGAATGATGCCTTCGCGACCGTTGCTGCGGCTGACGACTTTCACGACGTCCGGTGTCGTTGCGACCTTGATATTGATCGGTCCGAGCGAGCGCAATTTCTTATCGTTTAAGTACACGGCGTAGATCTTCGGTTCGCCGAGACGCGACGTGTTATGCGGAACGAAGCGATATTTATACGTCAGCGGTGTCGGTGTCGGCGTCGGTGTCGACGGCGCGAACGTCGCGGAACTCGAAGTGGCCGATGGTGCGAGCGATGGCAGTGCCGACGCCGTCGTTGCAGGCAAGGGCGACGGCGGAGTCTGCGCGAGCTGCGTGACGTGCGCCGCGTGACCGTGTGCGTCCGATTGCGCGGGTGAGGCGACGAGCGTCGCGATGAGGATCAACAGTGCGATCACGAGCGATTCGATTCTCTTTCAAGGGCGGTTGGGACGAGGGCGAAGAGGAGCGGAGCTGTCGTAAAGCCGGCCAGGAGATGTGCCGTTTCGACATCGGTGATGCCCGCCGCATCAGGTAGGTAACGCGCGAGATTGCAAATCGTCGCGAGCCCGAGTGCGCGTGCGGGGAACGTTCCTCCCGCCGCTACCGCAAAGGGAAGCAACCAGAGCGCATACCACGGATAGGCATTCGGAAGCGCGCAAAGCGTCGCGATGCCGATCCACGCAAAACCCCGCCAATCGCAACGGAGCACGCGCATCGCTCCCACGACTGCTGCCACAGCGGCTACGACGAGGGCGGGGATCGGACCGACAAGTCCCTGTAGCGAGAGGCTTGGAGCGTAGTGGCCCTTCGTGCCGACATGTACGAGCGCCGGTAGCAAGGGTGGAATCACGAACGCCGCTGCTATCGCGCCACCGACGACGAGCGCTGCGAACGCGCGTTGCGATCGATGCTCGGAGCGGCGAGCGAGCGCTGCGAGCGCGAGACCGAAAACGAGCAGCGCGCCCGTCGCTTTGAAGACGGGCGAGAGGCCGACGGCGAGCGCTCCGACGATGATGCGTCCGCGCGCGAGCGCGAGCGCGGCGAGGGACGCAACGAGCGCGACGAACGCATCGTTGTGCCCTTCGGCAACGCTCCAGAGGACGACGGGATGCAGTGCGAATGCGGCCGTCGCCGTAAAGCGACGACGCGGCGTGCACGACGCGAGGGCCGCATGCAACGCGATGACGCTACCGAGAAATGCGACGATCGCGAGCGCGCGAAGCGATGAGAGCGCGATTGCGAGATCGCCCGTTACGGCGGTGACGGTGCGTGCGATGGCGAGCATTCCCGGGCCGTAAACGTCGACGGGAAATGGACCGCTCCACTGAAAGCGCGCCGCGTCGAGAAATGCATCGTGAACCGTCGTGGGCGCGAGTCGGTACGGATCGAATCCGCGCATCGCGAGATCGCCGTAGGCGGCGTATGCGTAGAGATCGCTCGAGAAGACGAAGGGCCACGCGAGGGCAAACACGATGCCGACGACCGCGGCGATGAGAATCGGTCCGAGATCGTTCGCGCGTGCGTCCGCGCGCATACGCCGCACTTCTGCGACGAGCCACGCCGCGCAAAGAACGACGCTCGCGGCAAGAATCGCAAAGGCCGCCGTGCCGTACGCGCCCCAATTCGTCACGACGACGAGCGGTTGGCGGAAATCGACGGCGAGCGCCGCAGGGTGATGCGCGGCGAGCACGCGTGCGGCGACGGCGCCGAGACCCAGGGGAAGCATTCCGATCACAAGCGACGTCGTGCGACGTATCGCAGCTTTGCCACTCGCGATGCGGGGGACGGGTTGGCCGTGCACGTGACGCGGGCTTCGTGTCACTCTCGTGCGAATCCCAGGCTCGGTGAACGAAGCAATGATGCGCCGTGCGATCGCGCGCAAACGCGACGGTGACGCGCTCGACGCACGCGTCTGGCGCGACATCGTTGCGAGCTTTCTCGCGGGCAGCATCGACGACGCACAGGTCGCCGCGCTCCTGATGGCGGTAACGATTCGCGGACTCGACGACGACGAAACGACCGCGCTCACGAGCGCCTTCATCGATAGCGGCGAAACGCTGCGCGCGCCGGACGAGCGAACGGTCGACAAGCATAGTTCCGGCGGCGTCGCCGACACGGCGTCGCTCGTCGTGGTGCCGCTCGTCGCGGCTTGCGGCATACCCGTCGCGAAGCTTTCGGGTCGTGCGCTCGGGCATACGGGTGGAACCCTCGATAAGCTCGAGGCGTTGCCGGGCTTGCGTACGGATCTCGATCCCGAAGCGTTTTTCGCAATCGTCGACCGGGTCGGGTGTGCGATCGCGGCGCAGAGCGCGAGACTGGTTCCCGCCGACAAACGGATCTACGCGTTGCGCGATCGCACGTCGACGGTGTCCGCTCCTGGTCTCATTGCAGCCTCGATCGTTTCGAAGAAAATTGCCGGTGGTGCGCGCGCGATCGTGTACGACGTCAAGTGCGGCAACGGTGCGTTCGTGCACGACGTCCCGGGCGCGCGCGCGCTCGCGCGATCGCTCGTGGACTTAACGCGAGCGTTCGGCCGACGCGCGCGCGCGATCGTTTCAGATATGAACGAACCGCTCGGACGCGCGATCGGAACCGGACTCGAACTTTGCGAGGCGCGCGATCTCTTGCGCGGCGAGCACGACGATCCACGCCTTCTCGCAATCGTGATGCGCCTGGCATCGGCGATGCTCGCTGCGGCCGCACCGTCGACATTCGATGCATCGAGCGCACGCGTTTCGCTCGAAGCGGCCCTGCATGGCGGGCACGCGTACGAAACGTTCTTCGCGATGCTCCGTGCACAGGGCGGGTCCGATCGCGATCTCGAGATGCTCGCGCCGCATCCGACGGCCCTCGCTGCCGTTGCCGATCGGGCCGGTTATGTGACCGGCATCGAAACGGTCGGACTCGGCGAGCGAGCGCGCGATCTCGTCGCGACATCGGGTGCTCGCGCGGGCATCGTCGTGCGCGCGCGCGTGGGCGATCGCATCGCGCATGGCGACGTGCTCGCGGTCGTCCACGGTCACGATGCCGCGACGATGGTGACCGAGATCGCGCGATGTTTTACGATCGGCGACGATGCGCCGCAAGCGCGATCGCTCGTCTACGACGAGATCGGCGACCTTTCGGAGGGGACGTTCGCAGCGACGGGCACGGCGCGCGCGTCCGCGCGTTCGACGCTCGAGAGAAAATAGAGCGGTCGAGCTTTGACCTGATCGTAGATGCGGCCGAGATATTCACCCGCGATGCCGATCGTGACGAGTTGGACGCCGCCGAGGAAGAGCACGACGACCATGATCGAGGTATAGCCCGGTTCGTTCAGTCCTAAAATTTTGAGAGCGATGACGACGATGGCATAGAGAAAGGCGACCGCGCTCACGATGAATCCGAGATAGGTCGCGAAGCGTAGCGGAATCTCGGAAAACGAGGTGATGCCGTCGATTGCGAATTTGAGCATCTTCGAGATCGGGTATTTCGTCTCGCCAGCGAAACGCGCTTCGCGTTCGTACTCGACCCCGATCTGGTTGAAACCGACCCAACTAACGAGCCCGCGTAAGAACCGGTGTTTCTCACGCGTCTCGCCGAGCGCATCGACGACGCGACGACTCATCAAACGAAAATCGCCCGTGTCGACGGGAATCGAGACGTTCGTGAGTCGGCGAATCGTTCGGTAGAAGACGCGCGCGGTCAAGAGTTTGAAGAAGCTCTCGCCCTTGCGCGTCTTGCGCGTCGCATAGACCACGTCGTAGCCCTCGCGCCACTTTGCGAGAAAGGCCTCGATGAGTTCGGGCGGATCTTGCAGATCGCCATCCATGAGGATGACGGCATCGCCGCGCGCGACGTCGAGGCCCGCGGTTGCGGCGATCTGATGGCCGAAATTACGCGAGAGATCGGCGACCACGAGGTTCGGTGCGAGGACTTGGAGGGAGCGCAGAATCGAAAGAGTTCGATCGCGCGACCCGTCGTTGACCGCGACGACTTCGTAGGTGTCGCCCGGCGCGATGCGAGCCATGATCGCGGTGATCCGACGAATCAATTCGGCGACGTTGCCCTCTTCGTTATAGAGCGGGACGACGATACTGATGAGACTCAAGCGAGTTCGGTTCGGACGGCCTGCCAGAAAAGTGGGAAGAGCAGTTCGTGATGGCCCGTGAATGCGAACCCTTTGCCCGCAGTTCCGAGATGAGGTCGGCGTACGACGTTGGTCTGCGGTCGATACTGACGTACGAAATCGAAATCGGCGGTCGTGCACGAACCCCGTGCGCCGAGATTGCGTGCGACGCTCACCGCTTTGAGAAAGGCTTCGGGGAGCAACACGGCAGACCCAAAATTGAGATAGACGCCGCCGTCGAGCACGTGCGAGACGACGGAGCACAGCGTGCGAAAATCGACGAGCGCGGCTTCACCGAGTGCGGCGCCGTCGGCTTGCGGATGCGCGTGCACGATATCGGTTCCGATGGCGACGCTCACGCAGAGCGGAACGTCGCGCTCCGCGCACGTCGCGAGCACCGACGTCGCAGCGTGCGGCGCGCGCGCCGCGAGCAGCGCATCGCCGAGCGCGCGACCGACGCCGCGCGACCGATATTCGGAGATCGCGCCCAAGATGAACGACGCCGTTTCGCCCGACATCCCAAACGAGCCGTCTTGAAGTGCGACGTCGACGTCTTCGGAGGTCTTGCCGACAAGCGCGAGCTCGGTATCGTGAATGGTTACGGAGCCGTTGGCCGCGACGGCTGCAACGAGGCCGTCGCGAACGAGATCGCAGAGCATACCCGCGAGGCCGACCTTGATGACGTGACCGCCCATGCCCACGAGCACGGGCCGACCGTTCGTAATTGCGGTCGCCGTCCGCGTGACGAGTTCGCGCAGCCCCTCGCCCGCCAGGATGTTGGGAAGCGCGTCGAACCACGTCCGGAACGAAGCATCCGCCGCAACGGTGCGACCGCCGTCGGTGCTTCGAACTTTGGAAGGGCGATCTTCGAGTGACGTTACGTGTAGGCGCTGAAAATCGATCGGCGGGTAGGCCACACGCCTGCGGTTCTGTCAGGCGAAAGCGAGCCCTTGTGCTCGCCGTAAGCCTCGGCTTCGTCGTGCTCGGCGGCTGCGCTCGCGCGGCATCGACGACGACGTCGGTCGCAACCGAACCGGCCGTCGTCATCGCAACGCCGATGCCGCAAGCGCTGGGAATACACACGGGCAAAGCCGTCGCGAAGCCCGCGGCAGGAGCGACGACGCACGCAAGCGTAGCCGCGCCCGTCGTTGCACCGCCATCGGCCGCATCTGGCGTGGCCGCCTCCCCGTCGCCCACGCGCGCACCCGCCGTCGTGCCGTCGGGGACGCAGATCCTATCGGTCTCGGCAAAACCCGCCGTCGTACATGCGGGCGGTACGGTCGCGTGGCTCGTACTCACGACGAATGACGTCACCTCCGTCGTCGCTCACGTTGCGACGTACTCGCTGCCATTGCAACGCGTCGCGCCCGGTCGGTTCGCGTTGAATTTTTCGATCCCGGCGAACGTTCCAGGGTTCTTTCACGGCCGTTACGATCTCACCGTGCATGCTCAGAGTGGGAGCGGAGCATCGGCGGAACGACTCGTCTCACTGACGTTCGAATGACCGATATTCGCATCGACCACGCACGCGCCGATCGCACGACGATTCCCGAAGTGATCTACGGCGCTTCGAAAACGCGCGAACAGATCGAACGGATCGCGCGCGAACTCTATGCCAACGCGGGCTTCGCGCTCGCGACGCGCGTCGCGCACGACGATGGGATCGCACTCGCGGCGATGCTACCCGACGCGCGCTACTTTGCGACCGCGCGCGTGCTCCAATGCGGTGCGCGGCCGGCGACGCATCATCGCATTGCCGTCGCGTGCGCGGGCACGTCGGATCTGCCCGTCGCGGAGGAAGCGGCGCGAACGCTCGCAGCTTTCGGTCACGAGGTCGTCGAGCGATTCGATGTCGGCGTGGCGGGCGTCCATCGCACGCTCGCCGTCAAAGACGATCTCGATGCATGTCGCGTCGTGATCGTCGTTGCGGGCATGGAGGGCGCGCTCGCGTCGGTCGTCGCCGGGCTCGTGCGGCCACCCGTCATCGCGGTGCCGACGTCGGTCGGTTACGGAGCGTCGTTCGAAGGCCTCGCGGCGCTGCTCGCAATGCTCAACTCATGCGCGCCCGGCGTGAGTGTGGTCAATATCGACAACGGCTTCGGCGCCGCTTGCGTGGCGCACAAAATCGTCGTCACGCAACCCGATTAGTTGAGGTCGGCGAAGCGTTCGACGACGTTCTCGACGGTCGCACCCGAGCCGATGGCGAGCACGTGTGGTTCGGCGATGCCGCCGCTTCGATTTCGTTCGACCGTCGCATACGATCCGCGGGTAAATTGGTATCGGAGTTTACTATCCCGCGGAAGGCTGAGCGAAACCGTGAAGCGGCGGGAGCTCGTGCGTTGCATCCGGATCTCCGACGGGCTGAAATTGCTTCGATCCGTCGCGACGTACACGTCATCGGTGGGAGGCGTATTCGCCGGCACCGTCACGGCGATCGTGACGACGACCGCTTCCGCACGAGCGGGCGCGGCGGAATCGGCCGTTGCCGTCGCGACACCCGCGCGCAGACCGTGCATGCCATCGGCAACCGGAACGCGGGCGGCATCGACGTCATCGTCGAGCGTGTCTTTCGGATCGAGTTCGATCGAGACGACGTCGCCCGTCGCCCGATCCAGCCGCACGCGAATCGAACTTCCGAGCGTCGTCCCGCGCGGCACGTGCGTTCCGTCGCGCAAGCGCACCGTCGTGCCCGACGTGAAGATGACGTACCCGTGTCCGATCGCGAGCGCTTGACCGCGAATCGAGAGCGGCGTCGCGGCGCTTTGCGCGCGAGCGCCCGTGGATGCGACGATCGCGAGCAGACACGCGGCGATCGAGCAGACGCGCGCGATCATGGCGAGATTCCGAACGTGTATTGCGGCGAGAGATAGCGGCTCGCCCAACCGAACGTATACGATCGGCCGATCTCGAGACGGATCGTCGGTGTGATGCGACGCGTGATATCGATCGATGCGGTGAGCGGCGGGCGGCCGTAACCGTCGAATTGCGGGAAGTCGCGGGTGTGTGTGAGGTTGAGTTGCAGGCGATCGTCGCCACGTTTGCCTGCAAACGTCGATTGGATTTGGTACGTGCGGTACGTGCTCGCTCCCGCAAATGCGAAGTATCCCAGATACGGCGTTCCATCAGGCGTGATGAGTGGAAATCGCGGATCGGGCAGCCCGAGGGCGCGACGGGCCACATCGCCTTCGCGATAGCGGCTCGTGCTCTGCAAATACGACGCGGTGGCGTAGACGTTGACGCCGCGTGAAAACACGCGTCCCCCCGAGAGCGTGAGCGTTCCGCTCGTCGTCTGATGCGGAAAGTCGTAACTCGTCAATTGATAGTCGTAACGCGCGTTGAGCGAGGTGCCCAGGAGCGTGGCTCCGGGAAGCGTTGCATATCCGCCGACGAACGTTCGAAAATCATTCGCGTAGGGAAAGCTGTAGAGGGCGTGATCGTACGCGTATCCGGTGCGTAGTTGATAGCTGAAGTAATGGCCGACGTCGTGCGGGATCGTCCCGAGCGCTAATTCGAGCGAGTTCGTGGTCGCATACGAACTGGCCGTGAGCGTCGCGATCGAAAGGCGACTCGTTCCCTGGAGTCGATAGCTCGCGGCATCGACGTGCGTGAGGCCGAAGGTGTGCGATGCGGTAAAGGTCTGTTGTAATCCCGGACGCAGCTGTTGGTACGCGAGAACGTCCGCTCGACGACTGCGAAACGGCAGGAGCGACGTGACCACGTAGGCGCGGTTACGATCGACGAGACGATTGTCGACCGAGAGCGTGACGCCGTTCTGCGACTCGTAGCGCAGGTGTGCGGCGGTGAGCGAATTCGGAGAGCCGAAAAGATTGTAGGGCTGATCGAATGACGCACCGGGGCCCGCAGTTTGTGCGAGATTTTGATTCTGCACGAGCGTGTAGAGGTAGGTCGGGAGCGCGAGTGCCGGGCCGGCACTCGTCGGAAATTCTGCGGGCGTCATGCGGACGCTCGCACCTGGGGCGATGAGGGCATGACGCGAGCGAATATAGGGGCGTTGGCCGTCGAGATCGAGCGGCTTGAAATCGGTATCGACGAGCGGTCGTTCGACTTCCGGTGCGCTCGCGTCGCCCGGGATCGTGAAACTCGCGGGCGTCGGCTCGACGCGGACGATCGTTGCGGTGTCCGTCTCGAGATCGATGCGATAGACCTCGCCGTGCGTGATCCGCGTGCCGTGCGTGACGGTGACGTCACCTGAAGCGATGATGCGAGCTTTGCCGACATCGTATTGCACGACGCTCGCCGCGATAACGTACGCGCCCGCTCGCACGATGACGTGTCCGTGCGCGGCAACCGTGGTCGCATCGGAATACGGATAGAACGCGACATCGTCGGCGCGCACGTCGACGCGCGTCGGCCCCGCCGCGCGCGCGACCGCCGTCGCCGCGAGAAATGCGACGGCGAAGGCTGACGTTGCGATGCGCGAGCGCATGAATTCCTACGGTTTACGCGGTGGAAGAACGAATGGAACCGGATTGAACGGCGTCGGGACCGCTTGCCCGAGATCGGGCGCGAACGCATCGGCGTCGCCCCAACTATAGACGATATCGCTCTTACTCTTGACGTCGGCATTGACGACCACGAACGGTCGCGGCTGCACTTCGAGGCCATTTTGCCCGCGCTCGGCCGAGCGCCACGAGCCGCGCGTGTAGCGGTAGAGGAAGCGCGTTCCCGACGAGAACGGTCGCGTGACGCGATAGTGTAACGCGTCGATCCGATTCATGCGGATCGCCGTCGCACTCCAACCGCTCGTATCGGTCGCGACGTAGACGGCGTCGGCGAACGGCGTCTTCGATGGCACTTCGACCGTGAACGTGACGAGCACGGGCTTACCGCTGAGGCCTTCGCCACCCTTGAGATCGGGATTGACGTACGGCGTCGAGAGCGCGACGGCGAATTTCTTGATCGCTTCGTAGCTCGTTTCGTCGGGCAGTTTCCTCGTTGCCAGGCCGAGTTCGACGACGGTTCCCGTCGACGCGTCGAACGTCGCTCGTGCGTACGTTCGCGTCACGGGTTGGAGCGTCGTCGCGCCGCCGGTTCGTGCGTCGTCGATCTTCACGCCGGATGCGAGGCGAAAGCCGTCGCCCGTCGTGAAGAACACGAAACCGTTACGATTATCGAGGATCTGACCCGTAAAGCGCACGAGGTTACCCTCGGGAATCGGTGTCGCCGTCGCGCTCAGTGGCGGAGGCGTCTCGCCACTCGCCGCAACGGCTGGCGTCGGAAGTGCGGCGCGCGCGATCCCACCAATCGTGCCACCCGTCGTGACGTTCGTGCCGAGTGCGAGTGCGGTAACGGCGAGTAGCGCTCCGCCGAGTCGATAGCTGATCTTCATTTATTTCACGATCGAAAACGAGAAGGTAGGGCTCCAGCGTTCGTAGCCGCCGAAGTTGAAATAATACGAGCGTCCGATATCCACGGTGAGAATACGGTTGATCCGATATCGAAGATCTAAATCCGCCTGATACGGCGTGGCGCCATAATTCGCAAATCCGAGTGCGGTCGAGCCGAGAAACGGATTACCCGTCGGTGTCGGTAAGCCCGGGATCGCGCGCGGGAAGTCGCGGTTTTCGCGCATCGTAACGTTGAGCGTAACGGTGTCGTTGGGCGTGAAGACGAGTTGTTGCGCGAGTGCGTGTGTGGTTGCGAATCCGCGGAACGCACGAAAGCCGTTGACGACTTCGCCCGTATACGGATTGAAGCCGGCCGACGACGGATACGCCTCCGACTGACGCGCTCCGTAGTAATCACCCGTGTTGCCGATCGCATACGATGCGAGGACGGTGAGGCGTCGCGGATCGATGACTTTCGTGAGCGCGAACGCTTCCTGTTGCGAATCGATGAAGTGCGGTGTCGAGTTGAACGTCCGTTGCTTATCGAACGACGCGGTGAAATAGAGATCGCGACCGCGACCTTCGGTATCGGGAACGACCTTGATGGACTTGCTCGCGATATTGATGCCCACCGACTTCGAAAACAACGATGAGACACCCACGCCACCGAGCGTCACGAATTTCGTCGTCGAATTGGTCGCCGCGCTAAATCCCGATCGCAGATTGAACGTGAACGGCAGTTTGTAGATCGGATGTCGGAAGCCGACCCATGCGAGTTGTTGCTGCGAGGGATGATCGCCGATGAACGGGTGCGTCGGGTCGCCGTAAAAGAAGACGCGACCGTAGATCGTCGAGTCGGCAAACTCTCGCGGCTTCGCGAGGAGGCTGTCGTAATAGTTCTGCGTCGTGAGCGTTACGTACGAGTGCGGCAAGCTCATCACGAGCTGCGCGGTCGCGTAGCCCGTCGCTGAAAGCGGCCGCGAGAATCCGTGTTGGAAAGCCGATTCTTGCAACGCGACCGAGATCTGCATGCCGGGCGAGAGTCGATCGAAGGCGAGAATGTTGTACTGCTTGAGCGGGCGCGTCAGCGGATTGACCGACGCGACGACGTAGCTATTCGCGCTTACGAAATGTTGCTCGAACGAGGGATAGACTTTGTTCGCGGGATCGTACCGGAGATGCAGCGTCGAGAGCGCGTGTGCGCCGCCGAGGAAATCGAGTGGTCCATCCGTGTAGGCGCCCGCGAGCGAATTTTGAGCGAAATTCGGGTTGGGTGAGAAGTTGAGAAAATACGACGGAAACGGCACGGTCGCGAGCCCGAAGTTGAGATCGGCGGGCGTAAAGCGCACGCTTTCGTGCGGGTCGATCGTCGCGTGCTTGGCGGTGAGGAACGCGCGCTCGCCCTCGAGGTCGGGGAGAAAGAACGTGTCGCCCGGCATCTGCCGGCCTAGGAGCGGATGCGCGTAGTCGCCCTCGGCAAACGTCCAGCGATCGGGTTCCCCGAGAATCGGCACGAAATAGGCTCGGTCGAAATTAAAATATTCCGCAAACGCCGCGCCGTCGATCTCTTTCGATGGCGCGGCGCGCGTACTCGCCGTCACGACTTTCACATCGCCCGCGATCACGAACCGATTGAGGCGCAAGTCCATCGCGAAGGTGTTGCCGCGAACGCGCGTTCCATCGCCGAGTACGACGGCGACGTTGCCGTCGGCGGCGACGATATAGCGATTGCTGTAGAAAACGATGCGATCGGCTGCGAGCCCGAATGCCGCAAGTCGGCGGCCAGTCGGCAGAGCCGGCGTCGCGCTCGCGCCAGGCGTCGGCGTTACCGCGGGCACCGCGAGAGGCTCGACGGGTGTGCCGGGTGCCGGTGTCCCGAGCGGGACGCCGGGCGCCGTTGGCCCTGGGGCCGCAACGGGAGGCGTTCCCGATGGCGGCGTCTGCGCGCGCGCGAGAGGTGTCGTGACGAGAACGCCACCTGCG
>JANYGA010000193.1 GCA_025359485.1 Rhodospirillales bacterium
TGAGTCGCTGCAACGCGAACGCATTTTTCGTGCCGTCGGGTAAGAATCGCGGCACGAGAAAGCACGACAGCCCCGCGGGCGCTTGCGCGAGCACCAAAAACGCATCCGACATCGGCGCGGAACAAAACCATTTGTGACCGACGAGCGCGTACTGTGCGCCCGGTCCGCCCGCACCGAGCGGCGTCGCGCGCGTCGTGTTGGCGCGGACGTCGGAACCGCCTTGTTTCTCCGTCATCGCCATCCCGAAGATCGCCGAGCCCTTTTCGCGCGCGGGACGCAACGCGCGATCGTACGTCGATGCGAAAGCGAGCGGCTCCCACACGGCGGCGAGATTCGGTTGCGCGCGGAGCGCCGGAATCGCGGCGTGCGTCATCGAGATCGGACAGCCGTGCCCCGATTCCGCCTGACTCCAAAGATAGAATCCCGCCGCACGCGCGACGTGCGCGCCGAGTTTGGGCTCGCGCCACGACGATGCGTGCAAGCCGAAGCCGATGGCATCGGCCATCAATGCATGATAGGCGGGATGGTACGTCACCTCATCGATGCAATGGCCGAAGCGATCGAACGCGCGCAACTGCGGCGGATTCGCATTGGCGTCGAAGCCGAGCGCGATAATATCGACGGAGCCCGCACGCGTGCCGATCGCATGGAGCTGCGGCTGCGCCCACGTCGCTCCCGCATCTGCAACGGCGCCCGCGAGCGCACGATCCGCGGCGAACGCATCGTTGTCGGCGAGCGGCGGCGGCTGATTCGTCACATCGTGCGTGTGCGGCGGTGTCGGCGGCGACGTGCGATCGAGAACGTCCATCTTCCGCGCTTCCGTGCGGCGGGCAGGCCTCCCCTCGCGGCCTTCCAAACCCGCGCCCGTATGTTCGAAGAGACGCGTACCGTCGACCCCACCACGCGCGAGGCATCGACGCGCTGCGCACGCTGATGGAGCGTCGACGCACTCCGCCGATCATGGTGCTCATGAATATCTGGCCCGTGGAAGTCGACGACGGCCGCATCGTCTTCGAAGGCGAGCCCTGCGAAGAACACGACAATCCCATCGGCAGCATTCACGACGGCTTCGCCATCCACGTCGGTCGCACGACCGCGTGCGCGATTTTCCGACCGGCCTAACCCGCGTCGTCGAATTCGGTTCGGTGTTCGTCGCACGGATCGATCGCGATCTCGCTCTCCGTCGATATAACGGCGCGACAGCCACATTGCCACGACCCGTCGGGATTATCGGGCGAGCCGATGATGAACTCGGCGATCTCGCGACGATAGCGGACTTCACTCATGCTTCGACGCCTTACCCACTTCCGCGCAACGTACACTTTATCGTGACGATGCATGCGGAGGGACGTTGGATCCGAATCGTCGAGAAAGTCGCCACATCGCCAGACGCTCGTCCGCTTATCTTCTGAGGGTACGCGTATTCCCGCCTACGACGTCGATTCCGACAACACGTATTCCGACTCGTGCGAACCGCTCGCGACGATCCCGGCTTGGTGGGCGGGCTTCTTTTTTCACGTGCTCAACCCGCGCCAGCTCAGCGTCTATCTTTACCTGAGCCTCCTGAGCGCCGAGGACAACCGCTGCCATCCCACGACCAAGCAGATCCGTCAGGATCTCGGGATCGCGAGCCTCACGATCGTCTTCGATGCGATCTCGGCACTCGAAGCCAACGGCTTCATCTTGCGTCGGCGACAGAACCTCACCGAACTCAAGTCGCGGCGCAACGTCTATCAGCGCCCGTCGTGCGAATATACGATCCTCCGACTCCTCGAACTCGACCGCATCGATGCCATGCTCCGGCCGACGCCGGGCAACGCGAACGAAATGTCGTCGCCCGCCCAGGCACTCCGCGACGAATGGCTCGCGTGCATACTCGGCGACGACGCCGATCGATATACCACGGCAGTGCCAGCGGATAAGCGCGATATCCTCACCGCGGCGCTCATCCGACTCGTGCGCGTGCACAAGGCGGTCGCAACGGGAAACGCGTAGGCCGCCAGTCGATTCATCCGAGGTTTGCAACATCCAGTATCGGGTATGTTGCCGCCATCATGTCGGAAGGTCGAGCGTGGGTATCGGATGCGAACTTCGGAGAATTGCGACGGCGGCTCGTTGGAATGACGATCGTTCCGCTCGAGGGCGCGCTCGATATCGGTCGCTATCCGAACTTCCATGACGCGCTCTCGCGCGTGCTCGAAATGCGGCGGCCCGTCGTGCTCGACCTCACGCGCGCCACGCGGTTCGACTCCACGTTTCTCACCGAATTGCTCCTCGTGGTCCGGCGACGAACCGATGCCGGCTTCGCGACGATCATCGCGCTCGCCGATCCGGCGCTCGTGCGGGTCGTCAGCCTCGCTCGACTCCTCGAGCGCCTCACAATCGTGCCGACCGTCATCGCGGCGACGCATCTGCTCGAAACGACGTCGCTAGAGGCCTGATTCCGGCGCGGGCACGGGCGTGCCGCCGACACCGAGATGCGTGAGCTCGATGAGCTTCGCAAAGACGCGCTTGCGAAGCGCCTCGCTCATCGGCCCGAGTTCGAGCACGTTGCCGAGCCACAGCCCGTCGGCAGCCGAACGCACGAGTTCGGCAATCGCCGGATCGATGCCATCGTTTTCGAGCCGCGTCCGCCACTCGGCGTAACGGTGACGCAGCGGCGAGAGCAGCTGACTATTGATCGCGACCGCCGCGAGGATACCGGCGGAGACGCGCAACTGTCGCGTGAGCACGCCTTCCGGATCGAGGCACGCGCGTAGAAAGGCACGCGCGAAACTTCCCGGACCGCTCTCGCCCTGCATGTGCCGAAACAAATCGTCTTCGAATTGCGTCGTCACGTCGTCGATCATCGCAGCGATGAGGGAATCTTTGGTCGCAAAGTGGTGGAGGATCCCACCCTTGGAAAGCCCGATACGCTCGGCAACCGCATCGAGCGTGAGCTTCGAAGCCCCCTCGACGGCGACGATGTCGGCGGCCGCGGAAAGCACGTTTTTGCGCGTCGCATCGCCCGATCCACGAACGGCCATCGTCGCTTATGCTCGGTGATACGGAAAGGGACGACGCATGCGATCACCAATACCGTCCAGACAGACGGTATTCCCTCTTCCGGAGCACAGACGTTAGCCGAATGATCACGAGCCCCGCAGCCTGCGGCGACCTCACGTCGCCCGATCTCGACGACGCTATTGCGAACGCCGAGCGCGCGCTACTCTCGAAGCAGCGACCCGACGGTCACTACGTCTTCGAGCTCGAAGCCGACGCGACGATCCCGGCTGAATACGTGATGCTCGGACACTACCTCGACGATATCGACGTCGCGCTCGAACCGAAGATCGCCGTCTATCTGCGCCGCATCCAAAATGACGATGGCGGATGGCCGCTCTTCTATCGCGGCGCATCCGACGTGAGCGCGACCGTCAAAGCCTATCTCGCGCTCAAACTCATCGGCGACGCGCCCGACGCTCCGCACATGCGACGCGCGCGCGATCGCGTGCTCGCTCTCGGTGGTGC
>JANYGA010000203.1 GCA_025359485.1 Rhodospirillales bacterium
GTTCGCTCCGTCACGGAGTACGTTGCTGACCAATCGGTCGCCTATCAATTCTCCCCAGGCGGAGTCATCGTGCCGATGACCGTGGCGCCCTACGACGTCCGCGTGATTGCTGTCGAATAGATCAGATTGCCTCATGTATAGCTTTACAAAACGCCTGCTGGATGTGTTGATTTCCGCCGCTACGCTGATCTTGTTCGCTCCGGCGATGGCGGCGGGCCCGAACCAGAAGAAGGGCACGGCGACGGCGAGATACGGTACGGCGCCGAGAAGACCGTCGAGCAGCACCTCAGGATCGCGCGAAAGCACCGCATGATCCCAATAGGATCGGCTTCGATCGTGATGCGTCTTGAGGTGCAGCTTGAACCACAAATGCTGTGGCAGATGGTACAGGAAAGTCGACGCGAGATCGCCCACGATCAGCACGACCGCAAGCGAAACAAAGTACATGAAAACGCCGCCGCCCATAACGTTACTTTCCGAATCCCATCGACATTGAGGTGTTTACGCCTTTTCGTTCCACGTTTGCTTTGACCGCGCGGAGGTCCCTGCCCGCTCTGGCGGCGCTCGGGATCGGTTTGCTCGCGAGTTGTGCTTCGGGACCACCGCCGATCGCGAATGATGCCGAGCGGGTTACGGACGTTACCGTTCGCCTGGATTTACTCGAAGAACGCGTCCGAAGCTGGCGCATTCCGCCTCGCGCCTCGGAGTTACGCGGCATTCGCCTCCTCTACGATACCCCAGTTCCGGGCGGTCCAACACTCGCGATCGTTCGTTCGGCCACGCGCGCGAACCATCGTCTCGATCCCTTCGATGCCCTCGTCTTCGTCACGCATGCCGTGGGCCTCGCGCGCCGCCATCACCTCAACCCCGAATTTTTCTGCGCGACGCTGCTCCAGGAGTCGGGATTCAACCCCGATGCCCTTTCGGTCGCCGGCGCCATCGGCATCGCCCAATTCACGCTCGAAACGGCGGATGGCGCGGGCGTCGACCCCTTCGATTGGGCCGACGCCATGCGGGGATCGGCCGACCTTTTGGGTGGTTACGTCAACGCGTACGATCGCGTCTACCCCGACCCCTATGCGGCCGCGCTCGCGGCGTACAATGCGGGACCGAACGCGGTCGCCCGGTACCACGGCGTGCCGCCCTATGCGGAAACGCGCGACTATATCGACGACATCTACGATCGCTGGTCGCGAATCGATCGCGATGCGACGGGGGCGCGGAGGGCGCGTCGGAAAAGAGCGCACGGGTGAACGCCGCAGCCGCTATGACCGATCCCCACGCCTATCTCGAGGATGGAAACGATCCGCGAACCATCGCCTGGACGGCGGCGCAAAACGCACGCACGCGCGCGGCGCTCGACGCCGTGCCGGGGCGGGCCGCGCTCGTCGCGAGGCTCGATGCACTGCTGCGGACCGACGTCGAAAGCGTCCCCGTCGTGCGCGGCGCACGCGCGTTTTCGAGCGTACGTCGAGGCGACGCGAATCAGGCTTCGCTCGTGGTCCGCGAAGGTGGGCGGGAGCGCTCGCTCGTCGATCCCGCGATCATCGACGCCGCGGGGCTCACGACGATCGACTGGTGGTATCCGAGCCGCACGGGAGATCTCGTCGCCTTCGGTCTCTCGCAAAACGGCGACGAACGCAGCACGTTGCACGTCATCGACGTCGCGACGGGCACGCGGCGCGCGGAAACGATTTCCGATACGCGTTATTCGAGCGTCGCGTGGAGTTCCGACGATTCGGAATTCGCCTATACGCGCTATCCACCAGGCGGCCAGTACGACGTGCGCGTCTATCGGCACGTGCTCGGGACCGATGTCGCGAGCGATCGCGAGATCTTCGGCGCGGGTCGCAAGCCCGAAGACATGCTCGACGTCCAACGCTCGCCCGGTGGACGCTATCTCGTCGTGACCGCCCGCGAAGGCTGGAATCGCAGCGACGTGTACGTCGCCGATACGACCGTCGCGCCGTTGCGATTCGAACCGCTCGTCGAAGGTCGCGCGGCGATCTACAACGTCGAGGTCGAAGATGAGATGCTTTACGTCCATACCAATGAGGGCGCGCCACGTTTTCGCGCGTTCGCCGTCGATCCCGCGTCGCTCGCGCGCGAGACGTGGCGCGAGATCGTGCCGCAACGCGACGGCACGCTCGAATCGCTTGCGGTGGCGGGCGAAACGCTCGCGCTGCACTATCTCGAAAACGCGCGCTCGGTCTTACGCGTGCGGTATCCCGACGGCACCGTCGTCGACGTTGCCGAGACGAATGGGCGCAGCGTCCTCGCGATGACGATCGATCGTATCGCGGGCGATGCGTACGTGCAGGTCGCGGGGTACGTCGAGGCGCCGGAGATCTTGCGTGTCGGTTTACGTGCGCGGCCGCCGAGCGTCGCGTCGTGGCAACGAATCGCAACGCCCTTCGATGCGGCAGCGTATCGTGTCGAGCAACGCTGGTTCGTCTCCAAAGACGGCACGCGCATCCCGCTTTCGATCGTCGCGCGGCGCGATGTCGCATTCGACGGCAGCGCGCCCGCCGTGCTCTACGGCTACGGCGGCTTCAGTATTTCACTCGTGCCCGGATATTCGGCGAGCCTCGTGCCGTGGCTCGATGCCGGTGGCGTCTACGTCGTCGCAAATCTGCGCGGCGGCGGAGAATTCGGCGAGACCTGGCATCGCGACGGCATGCGCGAGCGCAAACAAAATACGTTCGATGATTTCATCGCGGCCGCCGAATTTCTCGCGAGCAGCGGTATCGCCGACCCCGCGCGCATCGCGGTGATGGGCGGGAGCAACGGCGGTCTGCTCGTCTCCGCCTTTGCGACGCAACGACCCGACCTCGCGCGCGCGGTCGTGTGTCTGGTGCCGCTCACGGATATGTTGCGCTTCCACAAATTCCTCATCGCGCGTTTGTGGATCGCGGAATACGGCGATCCCGATGATGCGAGCGATGCGGCGATCCTGCGCGCGTATTCGCCGTATCATAACGTCCGCGAGGGCATCGCCTATCCCGCGATGCTCGTCGCGACGGCGGAATCCGATAGTCGTGTCGACCCGATGCACGCGCGCAAATTCGGTGCGCGCGTTGCGGAGGCGACGTCGAGCGACGCACCGATCTACGTTTACGTCGAAGCGAACGCGGGTCATGGAATCGGCAAGCCCCGACACAAGGTCGTGGCGGAACTCGCCGATCGATGGTCGTTCATCGCAACGCAACTCGGCGTCGCATGGGATGCGTAGCGGCTAGATCTTCGTCGTAAGGAAGTCTCGCACGCGCTTCCACGCGTCGCCGACTTCGACTTCGTTGAGCGCGGCCGAACTCTCGCGAAAGAACGCGTGACCGACGTTGGGATACGTGACGACATCGTGCGGCTTGCCGTGATCGGTCAACGTCTTCTCGATGCGAGCGATGGCGTCGGCAGGGATGTAATCGTCTTTCGCTCCGAAGAGCAGCAACATCGGTACGCGAATATTCTCCGTATCGGCGAGACCCTCGGGCTCGCCGTTTGGGAAGCTACCCGCAATCGATCCACCGTAGAACGAGATCGCGCCCGCGAGGCCCGGAAGCGTCGCCGTCACGAACGCCGTCGAGCCGCCGAAGCAGAATCCGCACGTAACGATCTTGCGTGCGTCGACGAACGGCTGCTCCCCGAGATATGCGATTGCAGCCCCGACGTCGGCGCGGAGCGTCGCTCGCGAGACCTGGCCCGCGGCGGCGAAGCCCTTTTGCAAGCCCTCGTTCGTATAGGGTTCGTTGAGTGTGGGATGCGTGCGGTGATAGTAGTTGATGGCGAGGGCGACGTAGCCCGCGCTCGCGAAGAGTTCGGCGATTCGCCGAACCTCGGCGTTGACGCCAAATATTTCTTGCAACACGATGACGGCGCCGCGCGGCTCGTCGCCATCCGGGCGTGCGAGAAAGCTCGGCATCGCACTGCCGTCGACGGGTAACGAGAGCTCGTGGGTATGCAAACGGTTCTCCTTGGGGAAAGCGAAACGAGTGATCATGCCGGAACGCGACCATCTCACGCCGATCAGCGATCGATTCCATCTCTATCGCGCGCCTGAGCGCACGCGAACTGCGTCGTTCGCCGACGACGTCCGCATCGGGCTTACGGCCGCGCGCAAGGTTCTCCCGCCGAAATACTTTTACGACGAGCTCGGCTCCGCGCTCTTCGAAGCGATCTGCGTGTTGCCCGAATACTATCTCACGCGCGTCGAAATGCAGATACTCGAACGCGATGCGGCCGAGATGATCGCCGCGCTCGACGGGCCGATCGAACTCGTCGAATTCGGTAGCGGCAGCGCACGCAAGACGCGCACGCTCATCGCGGCGGCCCTCGAAGCACAGGCGCGACTCGACTATCATCCGATCGACATCTCACCTGCGGCGCTCGTCGATTCCACGGCGTCGCTCGTCGCGGAATACGATCGCTTGCACGTGAGTGCGTATGCGAGTGATTATTTCGACGTCCTCGATTCCGAGCTGTTACGCACGTCGCAGCGCGTACTCGCGCTTTTTCTGGGATCGAATATCGGCAACTATGCGCCGACGCAGGCGCGCGAACTCTTGCGCGCGATGTCGGCGGCGTTCAAGCCGGGTGACGCGCTGCTCTTGGGCGCCGATCTCAAAAAAGATGCAGCCGAACTCGAGCTTGCATACAACGACCCGACCGGCGTGACGGCGTCGTTCAATAAAAACGTCCTCGCCCGGATCAATCGCGATCTCGGCGGTCACTTCGATCTCGATGCCTTCGCGCACGTTTCGCGCTACGATGCGGCACGTGGGAGCGTCGATTCGTATCTCGTCGCGCAGCGCGGGTGTTCGGTCCGCATCGACGCGATCGATACCACCGTGCGTTTCGCGGCGGCCGAGACCATCCACACGGAGTCGTCGCATAAATTCGATGCGAGCGATATTTCCGCTCTCGGGACCGAGAGCGGATTTCGCGTCGCACGTATCTGGACCGACGACGCGAAGCGCTACGCCGTTTCGCTCCTCGTTATCGCGTGAAGCCACGTATCGGGCTGACCTCGACGCGCGCCTATGCGGCCGACGGCTCTCCGCACAAAGGCGTCATCGCATACGTGCGCGCCATCGAAAAATACGGTGGTGAAGCGATCTTGTTCGAAAACGATGCGGCGGGCGTCGACCGCGCGCTCGCGCGCGTCGACGGCGTCGTGCTGACCGGCGGCGTCGACGTCGATCCGATCCACTACGGTGGAAATCCCGAGCATTCGCGCAGCGAACGCGACGAATACAGCTCCGCGCGCGACGACTTCGAGATCGCGCTCGCGCGCCGCGTTCGCGATCGCGGCATTCCGACGCTCGGCATCTGTCGCGGGCTCCAAATCGCGAACGTCGCCTTCGGTGGCACGCTCGTCGAAGATCTCGTCGACGAACTCGGAGAGACATCGCCGATCGATCACCGTCAAACCGGCATCGTCGGGATCGAGCGCACCGATTACGCGCCGGGCCACGAAGTCGCGCTGATCTCGCAGAGCGCGCTCGCACGATTGGTTCAAGCGGAGAAGTTTGCGACCAACTCGATTCACCACCAGGCCGTACGCGACGTCGGTCGTGGGCTCGTCGTCGTCGGGCGGACGACCGATGGCGTGGTGGAAGCGCTCGACGCGACCTTCGCACATCCGTTTTTCTTCGCGGTGCAGTGGCATCCCGAAGAACTCGACGACGCTATTTCCAGCGCGCTTTTCGGTGGACTGATCGCTGCCGCTTCATCGGCGCGAACGCATGCCTGAACTAGGTTTCTTGTTCGGTCGGACGGATCAATAACTCGTTGATCGCGACGTGGCGCGGACGCGTGACGATATAGGCGATGCCGTTTGCGATGTCGTCCGCCTGGAGGCTTTCGATCGAACCGATACGTTCGGCGATGATCGCGCGAACGGAGGGGTCGTTGTGGTCGAGCAACTCCGTTGCCACGAGCCCCGGCTCCACGAGCGCGACGCGAACGTGTGCCTTCGTGATTTCGATTCGCAGCGATTCAGAGAAAGCGCCCACCGCAAACTTCGTTGCCGAATACACCCCGGCGCCGCTGCGTGAGACGCGCCCGGCCACGGAGCTGACGTTGATGATATCGGCGACGTGGCGCGGCCCTTCGGCGGCCGCCGCTTTGAGGTGCGGGATGGCGGCGTGCGACATATGCATGAGCGCGCTGACGTTGAGATCGAGCATGCGCTTCCAATGCGCGGGGTCGGCGGTCGCGATCGCGCCTAAGAGCATGACGCCGGCATTGTTGACCAGTGTATCGAGTCGCCCGAACTCGGCGACGGTGCGCGCGACGGCATCGCGCGCCTGCGCTTCGTCGGTGATATCGGCTTCGATCACGAGTGCGGAACCGTAGGTCCCGCGGATCGCCGTCGCGAGAGCTTCGAGCCGATCGCGACGACGCGCGACGACGGCGACGTGCGCGCCGTGCGCGGCGAACGTGCGTGCCGTCGCTTCGCCGATGCCCGAACTCGCCCCGGTGACGAGGACGACGGTTCCGGTGAGATCGTTCGTTGCGCTCATGCTCGTGAGTGTACCGCAATCATCGCGCGCGTTCGATGGCGACGCGCTCGATTCGGCGCAGGATCGCATCGACGCCGATCGCGAGCGCGGCTGCGGCCAGGCTCCCCGTGACGATGCGCGACGGATCGTCGCGATCGAGACCTGCGAAGAGCAACGCGCCGAGGCCGCCCGCATCGATCTTTCCCGCAAGTGTCGCAATCGAGATCGTCGCGACGGCCGCAAGACGCAGACCGCCGATGACGAGCGGGAGCGCTTGGGGCACGTCGATCTTCGCGAAGATCTGCGCGTCGGTCATACCGAGACCACGCGCCGCATCGCGCATCGGTGCGGGTACGGCTTGCAACCCGGCGACGATGTTGCGCACGAGGATCATCTGCGCGTAGCCGACGAGCGCGATCTCGGTCGTGACCAGCCCGAGACCGAAGACGGGAATGAGCAGCGCGAAGACGGCGAGACTCGGTAACGTGTACACGACGCCGAGTGCGGCGAGCAGCGGTCCGCGCACGCGATCGTTCCGCGCGGCGAGCACGCCGAGCGGGAGCGCGATGGCAAACGCGACCGCGAGCGCGATGCCGACGATGAGGAGATGTTGTGCGAGGCGGACGCCGAGATCTTCGACGTGGAGGCCGACGAAAAAACCGCTCGCGTTTGCGATCACGCGGCAGCCGCCGACGCCGCAAGCGCCGCACGGATCGAGGCGAAGTCGACGAACGCGCCGTTGCGATCGGCGACGGCGAGCTGCGTCGAGCCCGCGAGTAAGAGCGCGAGTGCTTCACGCAAGGTCGCGTCGGCGGCGATCGCGGGCGCGTCGCCCGGGCTCCGTTCGCTCTGCGATAGTGCGTCGCTCACGCGCAATAAGCTCAACCGGCGCACGGTATCGCGCGTATCGAGTAGCGCTTCGACGTACGGCGTTGCGGGTCGCGCGAGCACGTGCAGCGGCGTGTCGGCTTGAACGATTTTCCCCGCGTTCATCACGACGATGCGATCGGCGATGCGCAGCGCTTCATCGACGTCGTGCGTCACGAAAAAAATCGTCGTGCCGAGCGCGCGATGGATCCGTTTGGTCTCGTCTTGCAACGACGTCCGCACGAGCGCGTCGACCGCGCCGAAGGGTTCGTCCATGAGGAGCACGCGCGGTTCGGCCGCGAGCGCGCGCGCGACGCCGATGCGCTGCGCTTCACCGCCGGAGAGTTCGCGTGGAAGGCGCGTACGATAGCGCGCGGGATCGAGCGCCACGAGCGCGAGGAGTTCGTCGACGCGCGCGTCGATGCGCGCGGGCTCCCAGCCCAAGAGTTCCGGCACGACGCCGATGTTTTTCGCGACGCTCATATGCGGGAAGAGGCCGACGGCTTGGATCACGTAGCCGATGCCGCGACGTAGCGTTTCGGGCGAGGCGCCGCGGACGTCGTTACCGTCGACGAAAATCTCGCCCGCATCGGGGACGACGAGCCGATTGATCGTGCGCAGCAACGTGCTCTTGCCGCAGCCCGACGGCCCGAGAAAGACGACGAATTCGCCGGCGGGGACTTCGAGTGAAACGTCGTCGACCGCGCGGCGGTCGGCGCCCGGATACGTCACGACGACGTCGCGGATCGAGACGCTCGCGCCCGGCATTAGGCGAAGCCGTGCGTCTTCAGAAATTCCGCAGCCACGTCTTTGGGTTCTTTTTTCGCACCGTCGACCTGCGCGTTGAGCCCGCGCATGATCGCGTCGGTGAGCAGGGGCTGGAGCTTATTGAGATGCGTCGCGACCGCGGGATACGTGGTGAGGAGCTCGTTGCGTACGACCGGGGCGACTTGATAGCTCGGCCAGAACCGTTTGTCGTCTTCGAAGACGACGAGTTTATCGACGTCGATTTGGCCATCGGTTCCAAACGCGACCACGACGTCGACGTTCCCCGATTCGAGCGCCTTGTACTTGAGGCCGATGGTAAAGAGCTTAATATCTTTGAACGCGAAGCCACCGTAGGCTTTGCGTAGACCCGGCAGCGCGTCTTCGCGCTTGACGAATTCGGGGATCGCACCGAGTCGTAATTGCGGCGCGGCCCGACTGAGATCGCTGAGCGTTTTGATGCCGTACTTGCTCGCGATCGCCTGCGTGGTCGCGAGCGCCTGCGTATCGTTGAATGGTGCGGCATCGAGCCACGTCAGCTTGTAATGCGTATCGTAATAGGCTTTGACGGTCCGGTAGTTCGCGGCTGCGTCCTTACTCGGCGTCGCTTTGAGTTGGGTGAGGAGCGCCGTGCCCGTGTACTCCGGGTACAGATCGATATCGCCGCGCTGCAGCGCCGCCATCGCGACTTGCGTTCCACCGAGATTGAGTTTGCGCGTGACGGTGAAGCCGTTGTGCTCCATGATCAGCGCGTACATTTCGCCGAGGATCAACTCTTCGGTAAAATCTTTCGAGCCGATGGCGATGGGGTGCTTGCCATCGGCACCGCCCGCGCATGCGGCGAGCGAGGCGGACGTGGCGGTGGCTCCGATGAGGGCGAGGGCGCGAGCGCGCGTGATCGTCATGCGCGCGCCTTCCGCACGTTCGCCGTCGCGCCTTGCGCGAGTCGCCGTTCGACGAGGGCGAGCGCGCCGCCGATCGCGAGTGCGAGCGCGCCGACCGTTCCCGCGCCTTCGAGGAGCAGGCCCGTATCGTTGAGCGCGATGCCGTTGACGATATATTCGCCGAGGCCACCACCGCCGATGAACGCGGCGAGCGTCGCACTCGCGACGACCTCGACCGAGGCCGTTCGAATGCCCGCAAAGACGATCGGCAGCGCGAGCGGCCATTCGACGCGCGCACGGACTTGAGCGGGATTCATGCCGAGTCCGCGGGCGGCTTCACGCACCGTCTCGGGGACCGACCGCAGGCCGAGATCGGTGTTGATCGCGATCGGCGGAATCGCCAGGAGCACGAGTGCGAGAACGGCGGGCGTGAAGCCGACACCGACGAGCGGCAACATCAAGGCGAGCACGGCGAGGCTCGGCACGACGCGACCGATCCCGATCGCGCCGAGCGTCGCCGCGCGCAACCGGGGTGTCCGTGCGGCAAACGCTCCGAGCGGCAAGCCGATCGCGAGTGCCGCCGCGAGCGCGACGAGCGCGAGGGCGACGTGATCGCGGAGATGGATGAAAAAATCGAGCATGGGCCTGGCCTGGGTTTGCGTCGTGGGCGCCGAATCCGCTGCAAATGATCGCC
>JANYGA010000206.1 GCA_025359485.1 Rhodospirillales bacterium
GGAGTGCGCGGGCACGATCGCTCGTGCGACGGGTCGACTCGTGGGCGCGACGGGCTCGGCTGCACGCGCGGAGATCGGCGATAAATTCGCAAACGTCGCCAGAAGAGCGAGCGCTGCGAGAATGTGCCGCATTAGTATGCCACCGTATATTGTGCGCCCAGAATGTGTTTTGCCGTGGGAACGTGCGTGATAAGATCTTCGACCGTCAGCCGCGCGTTTCGCGTGAGACGATAGCCGACGAGCGGCACGAGGTCGCGTGCGAAGCCGCCAGTCGCATCGTTCGTGCCTTCGTAACGGAGCGACCCGAAGAATCGTCGCGTGAAGGCATACCGCATTTGCACGAGACCGCCGCTCGAAAGACCGGAATTACCGAGCGCGTCGATCCGATCGTCGACGCCGTTTTGCAGCAAGCCTTGCGCTTCGAATTTCCCGACTGCGTAGGTCGCGCCGTAGCCGATGCGCCGAAAGCGATCGAGGCCGCCGTAAACCGGACGCGCACCGAGATATGCGTACGCGGAGAGCGTAAACGGTCCGTAGACATCGCGCGCCACGGCCATCGTGTCGATGCCGTGCGATGCGATGCCGCTCTGCCTATCGTGTCCGGCGAGAGCGAGCACGGCGACGCTCGGTCCGCGCGCGAGATCGCCGACGCGCAATTCGACGCCCGTTTTTGCGTCGAAGAACGCGAAGGGATTGGCTCCGACTTTCTGATCGAAGATCGCGTAATGCGTGAGCGATTCGCGAAACGATTCGGGATCGATCGGCAGCGGTAACGTGAACGCACCGGCACGCAGCGAGACGGGCACGTGCGCGTCGTCGGACGTCGCACGATAGCCGATCCATGCGTCGCGTGTCGCGCCGGGTCGACCGCCGTCGATCGCATACTGCTCGACAAAGTAGTTTCCGCGCGATCCGATACGACCGGCGAGAAAGAGTTCGACTTCATCGACGGTCGTTTTGGGTAGGCCCGAGATATCAGGTTCGCTCGTATACGCCGTATTGATTTTGACCGCGACCGGTACCGTCGCGCGCGGCCGCGCGCCGGGTATCGCAAACCCGTGCGCTTCGAACGCCGCACCGAATTCCGTGAGCCGCGGCACGACGGTATGACACTTTTGACACGTCATCCCGTATTCGTGGGCGAAGTAGGGAATCGCGTCGATGCGACGCGGCGTGAAGAAGACCGCGAGGAGGGCAAATGCTATCGCGGCGATCCGCACGGCGAAAAAACGATACGAGGAAGATGAGGGACCCAACGTCAAGCAGCTTCTTTCTAGGATAGGCTGACGTTGTAATTAGGATAACCTAGCGAATTCCCTTGCCGATCCTTGCGCGAGGGTCGCCTCGTTGGCGACACGTATCAGGATGCATGGCATCACCCGCGATCGGCTACACGCTCATCATGCGCTTGGAGATGCCTTCGTCTCCCGGGGCCTTCGGTACGCTCGCCTCGGCGATTGGCGACGCGGGCGGAATCATCGACGCCGTCGATATGCGCTCGGTCGCCCGGGGCGTCGTCACGCGTGACGTGAGCGTAACGGTCGCATCGGATGCCGTTGCCAACGCCGTCCGCGCGTCGATTTTGCGGCTCGATACGGTGCGCTTGGTCAGCGTCTCGGATTCGACGTTTCTCGCCCATCTCGGCGGCAAGATCCGGATCCAACCGACGATCCCCGTGAAGACGCGAACCGACCTCTCCCGCGTGTACACGCCCGGCGTCGCGCGCGTGTCGCTCGCGATCGCGAGCGATCCCGCCAAAGCGTTTCAGTTAACCATTAAACGAAATACGGTTGCCGTCGTTACCGATGGTACGGCCGTGCTCGGTCTCGGCGATATCGGGCCGCTCGCGGCGGCCCCCGTGATGGAGGGCAAGTGCATGCTCTTCAAGCAGTTCGCCGATATCGACGCGTTCCCGATCTGCCTCGACACGAAAGATACCGATGAGATCGTCGAGACGATCGTGCGCATCGCGCCGATCTTCGGCGGTATCAACCTCGAAGATATCTCCGCACCGCGCTGCTTCGAGATCGAGCGACGCCTGCAGGAGCGGCTCGAGATTCCCGTGATGCACGACGACCAACACGGCACCGCCGTGGTGATTCTCGCGGCACTCATCAACGCGTGTCAGGTCGTCGGGAAGGCGATGAGCGATCTCACGATCGTGGTCGCGGGCAGCGGCGCTGCGGGGACGGCGACGATGAAAATGCTTTTGGCGGCGGGCGTGCGCGATGTGATTCCCGTCGACCGGTCAGGTGCGATCAATCGTGTCGACCACTACGATAACTCGCATTGGGCGTGGCTCGCCGAAAACACGAATCGCGAGAACCGTCGCGGCTCGCTCGGCGACATGCTCGTCGGTGCCGATGTCTTCATCGGTGTTTCGGCACCGAATATTTTACGACCCGAAGATCTCAAAAAGATGGCGCGCGATCCGATCGTTTTCGCGATGGCCAATCCCACACCTGAGATCATGCCCGATATCGCGGCGCCCTACGTCGCGGTCATGGCGACCGGCCGCAGCGACTTCCCGAATCAAGTCAACAATTTGCTCGCGTTTCCCGGCATCTTCCGAGGGGCGCTCGATTGTCGTGCGACGTCGATTAGCGAGGGCATGAAGCTCGCGGCTGCAAAGGCGATCGCTGCGATCATTACCGACGGCGAACGTGGACCCGAATATGTGATCCCGAGCGTGTTCGATACGCGCGTGGTCGATGCGGTCGCACGAGCGGTCGCCGCCGCAGCGACAGACGAAGGCATCGCAAGGCGGCAACTCTCCGCTGCCGAAAGCGAAGAAATCCCCACTCCCGTATGAAGCACGTCCGGATTTCATGACCACTCCCGATCCACGAGCCCGCATCCTTATCATCGAGGATGATCCTGATATTGCGTCGTTCGAGCAGACCATGCTCGTCCGGGCCGGGTATCAAACGCGCATCGCTGCGACCGGGAAAGATGGGCTCGACCTCGTCGAGACGTTTAAACCCGATGTGGTCTTACTCGATATCGGGCTTCCCGATATGTCGGGTCTCGATGTCTGCACGACGATTGCCGAAACGGCCGATGCGTACATTCTCATGGTCAGCGGACACTCGGGCGAAGACGTCAAGCTCACCGGGCTCGGCCTCGGCGCCGACGATTTCATCAGCAAGCCGTTCTCGGGCAACGAACTCGTCGCACGCATCGGCTCGTTCCTGCGCCGTCGCGAACGCTCGCGCTTACGCGATAACGACGGCCGTCTGCAACTCGGCGACGCGGCACTCGTACGCGATCTGCACACGCTCGAAAAAGAGAGCCGCTCGGTGAGTCTCACCGCGCTCGAATTCCGGTTGCTGTGGTTTTTGGGTGAGGCCGATGGGCGGCTCCTCACGCGCGCGCAAATTCTCGAACGCGTGTGGAACGACGTCTCGGGCGTGCCGACGCGCGTCGTCGACGTTCACGTTGCGGCGCTGCGAAAAAAACTCGGCGAAGTCGGCGCGGCGCTTCAAATTTCGTCGGTTCGCGGCATCGGGTATCGCCTGGATACTCCGTGACCGGTCGCGACGCCACAGCGTCGCTCGCCGATGTCGCGCTCGATCCGCGCGATAAACGTCCGCTGTACGTGCAGCTCAGCGACGAACTCGCCGCACGCATCGAACGCGGCGCACTCGTCGAAGGCGAACGATTGCCCGGCATGCGCGACTTCGCCGCGCGGCTGGGCATCGCGCTCGTTACCGTCTCGCAAGCCTACGACTCGCTCGTGGCACGCGGACGTGCGATCACGCGCGTCGGCAAGGGAACCTACGTCGCGCGACCGCCCGCGCGGACCGAACCGTTCGCACGGCGCTGGGAACCCGATATCGGTGGCTTCACGCGCGCGCGAATGGATGGCGTGCTCGATCGCCTCTCTCGCGCGAACGTAGAAGGCGCGATCAGTCTCGCGACGGGCCATCCCGCGCCGCAAACATTTCCGATGCAAGAGTTCGCTCGCTGCATGCAACGGACGCTTGCGGACGACCCCGCGGAGATGATGCAGTACGCATCGGGAAACGGCGACGCCGATCTGCGCGAAACGCTCGCAAAGCAACTGCGCGCGCGCGGCGTGCCCGCAAGCGGCGACGATATCGTCGTGTGTTCGGGCGCGCAACAAGCCGCCGACATCGTCGCGACGACGTTGCTCGAAACGCGCGCGGTCGTCGCTGCGGAATCGCCGTCGTACGCACCGACGCTCGGCATCTTCGACGCGCGTGGCTCGACGTACGTCGAGATCGCAGCGGACGCGGGCGGCATTCGCGTCGACGACGTCGAGCGCGTCTTTGCGGAGTATCGTCCGCGGCTTTTTTACGTCAACCCGTTCGCACAGAATCCGACGGGTGCGATCTTGCCCGAACGCCGGGCGAAAGCGATCGTCGAACTCGCGCGCCGCTACGACGTCGTCATCCTCGAAGATCAAACGGGTTGGGTCTTTACCTACGATGGCGAGCCGCCCGCGCCGCTCGCGGCACACGACGTCGACGGCCGCGTCGTGCTCATCGAAAGCCTTTCCAAGACCGTCTTCCCGGCGCTGCGCGTTGGATACGTCTTCGCGCGTGGAAGTTTGCGCGCGCCGCTGGAATCGGCGAAGATGCGCGCCGATTCGTTTACGTCGACGCTCTCGCAGCGCGCGCTCTGGCGTTTCATGGAATCGCCCGCGTACCCCAAGCATCTACGCGCGGCGCGTGCGCTCTATCGCGCGCGTCGCGATGTCTTCGTCGATGCCTTGCAGATTGCGTTACCGTGGGCGCACGTCGCGGTGCCAGCCGCCGGCACGACGCTGTGGCTACCGCTCCCCGCGCGTATCTCGACGCAAGCCGCATTCGATGCGTGCGCACGCGAAGGCGTGCTCGTGATGCCGGCCGATCCGTGGTATCCCACGCGTAACGGGCCTGCGGCGCTTCGTTTGGGATTCGGCGATCTCGACGACGAGACGATGCGCGATGCGGTCGCGCGACTCGCGCGCGCGTTGCAACGCGTCTCGATGTAGAAAGCGCGCGCCGAACAGGACACGCGCGCGGCTTCGTCTCACGTCGTGAAGATGGTGCCATCCACTCGTTTCGTCGCGTTTCTCGCCGCGCTCGCGTTCATCGCTTTACCGACCGGCTCGCCGCGCGCGCAAGCGCCCGCGCCCGTCGTCTTCGAAGCGCCGGCAAGCGGACCCGCGGGGCCGATTTCGATCGGCGATCCCTTCGGCCGCGTCTTGCCGTCGGGGCGCATGCTGCATCCCACGGGACGCAGCGTCGTCACGGGCATGAACGCACTCGGCATCGCGCTCTCGCCGAACGGCCGCTTCGCCATCGTGAGCAACGACGACGAGCGTCAAGCGAAAACGACGAGTGCGCTCGATGGTCTCTCGACGGGCGGGTACACGCTCGCCGTCGTTGATGCCAAAACGATGACCGTCGTCTCGCGCTACAGCGATCCGATGGAGTCGTTTTTCGTCGGCGTGCTCGCGATTGCCGATCCCGCAAATCCCGGACATACGCTCGTGCTCGCAAGCGGCGGCGGCAGTAATGCGGTCTACGCATTCGATCTCGATAGCGACGGCAAACTGACCCCGGACGCGCATCACGTGATCGCGATCCCCACGCCGAGCGACGAACGGTTTGCCAACCGCGGTCACGCGTTTCCATCGACGATCGTGGCCGAACGCGGCGGACGCTTCGTCGATGTCGTCGACAATCTCGCAAACGATGTGGTGCAGATCGATCTCGCGACGCGAACCGTTGTTGGAACGCCGACGCCCGTCGGATTCTTTCCGCTCGCGGCGGCCGCCGTGTCGGGCGGTTTGCTCGTGGCGAACGAGGGCCTCTCGCGTTACGGCGTGCTCAGCGCACCCGCGACGATTCCCGCATTCGGCACGCCCGCAACCGATCTCGAACACGCGTCGTCGATCTCGGTCATCAAACGCGAAGCGGATACTTCACTCCGAAACTCTTCGTTCATCCCGCTCGATCGCGGTCCCAACGGCATCCGTGAAATCGGCGGCGTGCATCCCGCCGCAATCGCAGCGATGCGGACCAAACCGTATGCGTTCGTCGCGATGAGCAACATCGATCGCATCGTCACCGTGCGACTGGGCAAAGCGCCGCACGTGAGCGGCGGCACGGAGTTGCGGCTCTTCGATCGCGGGCCGTACGGCACGCAACCCGATGCCCTCGTGCTCTCGCGCGACGAACGCCGTCTCTACGTCGCCCTCGCCGGGATCAATGCGATCGCGGTGCTCGATACGACCGATCCTCGCCATCCGCATCGCATCGGTCTCATTCCGACGGGCTGGTTTCCCGCAGCCCTCGCGCTCTCGAAAGACGGCACGAAACTCTTCGTTGCAAATGCGAAGGGCCTCGGACACGACCGTGGATTCACGGGCGATCAGTCGCGCTTCGTCGATGCGCGCGGCCATATCGGAAGCGTGCTCGCCGATAGCAACGCGATCTGGTCGACGCTCGAACGGATCGATCTCGGCAGCGTGGATTTGCGCGCGTCGACCACGCTCGCACTCTCGTATCTGCGCGCGATCCATCCGGCGCGTACCAATGCGCTCGTGCCGCAAAATTTCGATGGCACGGGAAGCAACGCGATCAAACACGTCGTGCTCATCCTGGAAGAAAATAAGACGTACGACGCGATGCTCGGCGATCTCAAAGATAGTGCGGGCGCACCGTACGGTCCGGGCGATCCGAGTTACGTCGCCTTCGACGAGTCGGTGACGCCGAATCTTCACGCGCTCGCGCGCACCTTCGGTCTCGCGGGCAACATCTTCGCCGATTCTGAGGAATCCGATGCGGGTCATCAATTCGTCTCGGCCGGCATCACGAACGTGTATGCGGAGAAGACGCTGCTGGTTAAAAGCGCGCGCCGTCCGCTGGTGAACAAAAACGAAGATCCCGAAGATTATCCGCGCGCCGGATACATCTTTAACTCGCTCGCCGCGCGCGGAAAGACCTATCGCGATTACGGCGATTACGTTCGCGTTTCGGGTTACGATGAAGGCGAAGCGAGCGATCCCAAACTCGACGATCCACGCTTCATCTCTCAAGACGACGCGACCGCGCCGACGCAGGGACTCGGCGGCCTCTACTCACTCGACGTGCCCGTGCTCGCCGCGCTCGCGGGCCACGTCGATACGAATTATCCCGGCTGGAATTTGCGCATTCGCGACGTGCGCCGTGCTGCTGAATTCGTGCGCGATATGGACCCGCTCGTTAAGGCCGATGCGATGCCGGCGTTCACGCATATTTGGTTGCCCGCCGATCACGGCGGATTCGGGAAGAACGTGCCGCCGCTGCCCGAGGAAGTCGCCGATGGCGATCGCGCGCTCGGCACGATCGTCGAGTATCTCACGCACATTCCGCAGTGGGAGTCGACGGCGATCTTCATCATGCCTGACGACTCGCAATCGACACGCGATCACGTCAACGTCCATCGCACCTATGCGATCGTCGTCTCACCGTACGCGAAACGACATCATCTCGGCGCACGCCATCTCTCGACCGTCAGCGTCCTCAAAACCGAAGAAGAACTTCTGGGCTTACCCGCGCTCTCTCTCGGCGACGCCCTCGCGACCGATATGAGCGATTTTTTCACGACCGTTCCCGACACCACGCCCTTCGCACGCACCGTCGCAGCCGTGCAATCGCAGAGTCCGGAGGGTCGTGCGATCGCAGCGTTGCTCGCGCGCACGGATCAATCCGCAGCCGACGCCGATGGCGCGCGTGCCGCCCGGCTCATCGACTTCTCGCGCCGTGCGGACGCCCTCGCGCGCCGTCGTTCGACGATCGCGCTCGCGCGATACGATGCGGAGCAACACGCGCTCTACGCGCGAGCGCTCGCCGTCGTTCGCTGACGCGCACGGAGTTTACGACGAATCGAGCGGCGAACACCCTCGTCGTGACCATCGCTAGCCCGACCTTTCAAGCGCCCTTTGTCGCAGACGATGCCGGCAAGCTCCGCGGCGCGCTCGTCGTTCGACCGACGTCGGCGCTGGCTGCCGTTCGGCCGTTGTATGGCGAGTCCAATGCGATCGTCGAGCGAGCGCACGAGCAGTTTTCGGTTTTCCTCACGCGGCTGGGCGCGCGCGGCATCAAGGTCGTCGAAGCCGAGGCTTCCGCGAAGACGCCGGCGAGCGCGTTCTGCGCCGATGGCGCGGTCGTCTTTGCCGACGGCGCGTTCCTGATGCGACCGAGTGACCTCGGCCGACGTGGTGAGATCGCGCCGCTCGAAGCCGCGCTCGCGCTCGCAAACGTGCCGATCGTTGGTCGCATCGACGCACCCGGATTACTCGATGGCGGCGACGTCATCGTGGCGGGCGATACGCTCTTCATCGCGGTGACCACACCGCGCCGCCACGAACAGGGCATCGCCGCATCGCTGCACGGCAACGCGCTCGGTCGCGAACAACTCACCGCCTACGCGCGCTCGAAAAACATGAAGGTCGTGGAGATCCCGGTCGCAGCCGAAGTGCGGCGTCTCAAATCCGTCGCTTCGCTCATCGACACGCGGACGATGCTCTATGCGGCGAGCCTCGTCGATGGCGAAGGCTTCGGGGGATTCGAACGCCTCATCGCGCCGCGCGGTGAAGATTATGGCGCGGGCGTGCTCGCACTCGGCGGTCGACGCGTGCTCGCAAATCTGCGCTTTCGCGAAACGATTCCGATGTTGCGCGCGGCAAAATTCGCCGTCGATGCGATCGACGTGTGGGAGTTCGGCAAGATCGGCGCGACGCCGTCGTCGATGGTCCTCGCACTCAAACGCGACTAGCGCGTGCGCGTCGCCTGCTTCTCCGATATCCACGGCAACATTCGAGCGTTCGATGCGTGTCTCGCCGACCTGCGCGATCAGGGTGGTGCCGATACGATCGTCGGGGTCGGCGATTATTGCATGGATGGCCCGCGGCCCGCGGCCGTCGTCGATCGCTTGCGCGAGCTCGGAGCGATCTGCATCCGAGGCAACACCGATCGCTATATCGCCGAACCCAAGATAGCGAGCGACGACGACGATGCGGAAGGTGAGGCGCTAGCCTGGCAACGCGAGAAACTCGGCGCCGAAAACGTCGCGTGGCTCGGAGCGCTACCGTTCGAGGCGCGCTTTGGCGAGGGTCCGGGCGCGCTGCTCGTCGTCCACGCGAATCCCGTCAACGACGACGAGCACGTGTGGCCGCAGGCAACGGATGCCCAGCTCGAACGACTCTTCGCGGCGACGCCGGAGCGCGCGATCGCGTTCGGGCATTTGCACGTCCCCTACGCGCGAATGTGGCGCGAGCGACTCTTGGTCAACGTGGCGTCGGCCGGTCTCCCCAAGGATGGCGATCCGCGTGCGAGCTACGCGATTCTCACCCAGCGTAGCGGCGGCTGGCAAGCCAAACATCGTCGCGTCGCTTTCGACGTGGAACGCGTCGTTCGCGATATCGAACGCTCCGGGATGCCTGATGCGAAGAAGCGTGTAAACGTTTTGCGTCGGCATCGGTATAAGGTTCTCGATGAACGGATCCCCTAAGGCACCCGCGCTCCGCATCGATCGGCTGTGTAAACGGTACGGCGGTTTTACGGCGGTCGACGGCATCTCACTCGAAGTCGCGCGTGGCGATTTCTTCGGTTTTCTCGGGCCCAACGGGGCGGGGAAGACGACGTCGATCAATGCGATCGTGGGCCTCGCGACGATTACATCGGGCACCATCGAGATCTTCGGATACGATAACGTTCGCGCGTGGCGCGAAGCGCGCGGCCTCGTCGGCCTCGCACCGCAAGAATATAATTTCGACCGCTATCTCTCGATTCGCGACGTCCTGATCTATCAGGCCGGCTACTACGGATTGCGCGGCGCCGCCGTGCGTAAGCGCGCCGACAATTTGCTCGAGCGCTTCGGTCTTACGAGTAAAGCGAACGATACGTTCGTTCGTCTTTCGGGTGGCATGAAGCGCCGACTCACCCTCGCACGCGCGCTCATCCACGAGCCACAGTTGCTCATTCTCGACGAGCCCACGGCCGGTGTCGATGTCGAGTTGCGGATCGAGCTCTGGGATCTGCTGCGTGATCTCAACGCGGCGGGCACGACGATCATCCTCACGACGCATTACCTCGAAGAGGCCGAAGCGTTGTGCAAGAATATCGCAATCGTCGAAGGCGGCAAACTCGTCGCGATGGAGTCGACGGCGAAATTGCTCGCGCGTCGCGGGACGACGACGCTCTCGGTGACGGTCGACCGTCCGCTCGCGAGCGTTCCGCCCGCCCTCGTCGCGCTCGGTGCGATCTACGAGGCGCCGACGCGCACCGTGCGTCTTTTCAACGTTCCGCCCGATGCGATCGCCGCGACGCTCGGCGAGCTCGGCGCCGCGGGATACGCGATCGAAAACGTCGATTTCGCGCGTTCGAGCCTTCAAGATGTCTTCCTAGATTTGGTGAAACGCTAACATGACGGACGTGTGGGGATTTCGCAATCCCATCGGCTTCGCGACGCTTGTCAAACGCGAACTCGTGCGAACCTATAAAGTCATCAACCAAGTGATCTGGCCGCCGATCATCACGACGATCCTCTACGTGCTCGTCTTCGGCCTCGGCCTGGGTTCGCGCGTGCAGAACGTGCAGGGCGTGCCGTACGCGGCGTTCTTGATTCCGGGACTCATCATGTTACAGGTGATCGATCAAACCTACGGCGAGTCGTCGAGCTCGCTCTTCCAAGGTCGCTTCATGTACTCGATTCAGGAGTTGCTCGTCTCACCGCTCTCGGCACTGGAGATCGTCACCGGATTTATTGTCGCTTCGATTCTGCGCGCGCTCCTGATCGCGATGCTCATCATGAGCGTCGGCTTCGTGATGGTGCATACGTTGCCTCAAAATTGGGTGCTCTTTTTTGGGATGGTCGTGCTCGTCTCGACGCTCTTCGGTGCGATCGGCATCATCTTCGGATTGCTTGCCGAAAAATTCGATCATATCGCAGTCTTTACGACGTTCGTGATCACGCCGCTGGTCTTCGTAGGCGGCGTCTTCACGTCGGCGCAATTCTTGCCGCCGCTCGTGCGCCGCGTGTCGCTCGTCAACCCAATGTTCTACATGATCGACGCGTTTCGGTTCGCATTTACGGGGCGTAGCGACGTGCCCGTGACGCTCTCGATCGCGATCGTGGCAACGCTTGCGGTTGCATCGCTCGCGATCGCGCTACGCATGACGGCACTCGGATACAAGTTACGTGTCTGAATCGTGCCCGTTTAGCACGACCTTCGTCGCGGGATACCGTTTTATGATGCGTTTGAAAGCGAGTCTCGTTCTCACCTTGCTCTCGCTACTTGTCGGTAGCCCCGTGCTCGCCGCCGAGCGGCCGCTAACGCTCCGTGTCGATGGCCGTCCCGCATCGCACGATACGACGATCGCGAAGTTGCGCGACGACGTCGCCTATGTCGAACTCGTGACGTTAGCCCGCATCTTCGGCGGGCTCGTTTCGATCCGCAGCTCGGGTACGACGGCGACGATCGGCTCGCATATTGCGCGATTTCGCGCGAACCAGAACTCGGCCACGATCGATGGAAAGCTCGTGACGATGGCGACGGCGTCGTTCGAAGAGGACGGCGAACTCTACGTACCGCTCGCATTTTTCGTGAAACACGTCGTGCCGGGAACGACGCTGAGCATCGATCGTACGAGCGGCGTTGCCTCGCTCTTCGTGCGGTCAACGTTGCTCGAGGTCGGCTCGCCCTCGCCGTAACGCGGAGGCGAGGGTCGGCGGAGCGAACTTCTTGCAGATGAAGATCCGCTCGACGATGCTCCGTCTCGCAGCACTCGCGTTTCTCGCCGCGATCCCATTACCGGGATTGGCTTCGGAAGCGCTGACGGGCCCGCGTATCGGCGAGCCCGCACCGGATTTTGCGCTGACCACGCTCGAAGGCAAGCGCGTCTCGCTCGCGAGTTACGCGGGGAGAATTCTCGTCGTTAACGTTTGGGGCACGTGGTGTCCCCCGTGTCGCTCCGAAACGCCCGATCTCGTGCGTGCGGAGCGGGCGATGCGCGCGCATGGCGTCGCGTTTCTCGGTGTCGATACGACGGAGCAAGCCCCAATCGTGCGCGCGTTCGCGAGCGCGCATGGAATCGTCTATCCGCAGGCGCTCGATCCCGACGCTCGTTTCGCACATGCATACGACGTCGCGTATTTTCCGAGCACCTACGTCATCGATGCCCGTGGCATTTTACGCGCGCGCTACATCGACGTGATGGCGCCGGCACAGATCGCCTCGCTCGTCGCCGCCGCACGCGGCGAACGTAACGCGGTCATCGCCTCGCCACTTCAGACGAAGATCTTTGCAACGCTCTCGGATCCCGCACTCGAGATCGTCCCGGGTGCCGATCCCGCGGTCGTTCGCGCGACCGTCGCGCGAATCGATGCCGCAATCGCTCGCGCGCAGAAGATGCTCGATGAGAGCGATCCCGCACGTGGGGATGCAACCGATCTCATCGCGACACAGGCGAGTGAAGCTGGCTTACGCGATCGCGCGATCGTCGCACTCGCGGCGCTCGCGGTCGCAGATCCC
>JANYGA010000209.1 GCA_025359485.1 Rhodospirillales bacterium
GTAAGAACCCTTTCGCACCCGGCGAAATGTGGAGTGGTACGTTGATGTACCCCAGGCTCGTACCCAGAGCAAACGGGCTCAAACTCACATGATCGACGAGATCATCGAGGGCGCGACGCTCTACGACGGCGATTCGGCACGACCATTCGCAACCGATCTCGCCATCGTCGATGCGCGCATCGCACTCATCGGCGACCTGCGCGAACGCGATGCGCTGCGACGAACCGATGGCCGTGGCCGTACGCTCGCACCGGGATTTATCGACGTCCATTCGCATTCCGACGAACTCTGGCTCGCCGACGGGCGCTGCATCGGTAAAATTCGCCAGGGCGTCACGACGGAGATCGGCGGCAACTGCGGCACGAGCGTCGCGCCGCTTCGCGGGCTCGCACGCGAACGCAAGATCCAACACGCGCGCACCGTCGGCGTCGACGCATCGTGGCGCGATCTCGACGAATTCTTCGCAAGCGTCGAACGCGCGGGTGTCGCGCTCAATATCGCATCGCTCGTCGGCCTCGGCACGACGCGTCGCAGCGTTGCGGGCGACGACGATGCGCGACTCGATGACACGGCCCTCGCAGCAGAGATCGCACTCGTGCGCGAAGGCATCGATCACGGCGCCCTCGGCATCTCGAGCGGACTGATCTACGTCCCGTCGCGCTATGCCGATCTCGACGAACTCGTGGCGTGTGCGATCGCGTCGCGCGAAGCGGGCATGGCGCGATACGTCTCGCACATTCGCAACGAGAGCGACGACATGATCGCCGCGGTCGATGAAGCGCTGCGCATCGGCGAACTCGCCGAAACCGCCGTGCACGTCTCGCATCACAAAGCTTCGGGCAAGAAGAATTGGGGCAACGTGCACCGTTCGCTCGCCGCGCTCGCGCGCGCACGCGAACGCGGCATCGCGGCATCGGCCGATGTCTATCCCTACACGGCGATGTGGACCGGACTCGACACGGTTCTCCCCGACGACGCGCTCGTGGGCGGACGCGAAGCGACGCTCGAACGGCTCGCCGATCCCGAGACCGTCGTCGCGCTCGCGCTACGACTCGAACTCGACCACGGCGGAACGTGGCACGACATCGCGATCTCCAGCGTCTCGAGTTTGCGCAACGAACGCTATGCGGGCATGCGTGTCGACGAGATCGCCGCGCGCATGCGACTCTCGCCCGCACGTGCGGTCTTGCGCTTACTCTTCGAAGAACGGCTCGGCGTCGAAGCGATCTTTTTTTCGATGTCCGAAGACGACGTCGCGGCCGTGTTATCGGCGGAATTCGTTTCGATCGGCAGCGACGCATCGGCGCGCGCGATCGACGGCCCGACCGCAATCGGCGTTCCCCATCCTCGCACGTTCGGTTGTTTTCCGCGCGTCTTCGGACGCTTCGTCCGTGGACGTAAAACGCTCGAACTCGGCGAAGCTATCCGCCGTATGACCTCGATTCCCGCGCGACAATTCGGACTCATCGATCGGGGCACGATCGCACGCGGGTCGTTTGCCGATCTCGTGCTCTTCGATGCCGACACGATCGTCGATACGGCCACGTACGATCGACCGTATTCCTATCCGATCGGTGTCGACGCCGTCTGGATCAACGGACGTGCCGTCGTGCGCGATGGCGAGGTCACGGGTTCGCGTCCGGGTCGCGCGCTACGCGGCGGCCGATGAACGTTTTCCAACTCGACGATGCGCGCCGCGCGACGTTGCTTGCAAATGCGAAACACATCGCGATCGCGCGCGCCGATTTTCTCTACATGCCGGGTGATGATGCCAACTCCGTCTTCGTCGTCGAGAGCGGTCGCGTCAAAATCGTTCGTACGACGGCAAACGGATCGGAATCGATCATCGGCATTCGCAATCCAGGCGATCTTTTCGGCGAACTCACGTGGATGAGCGACGGCGCGAAACGCACGTCGAGCGCCGTCGCACTCGACGAGGGTGTCGTGGTGCGCATCGATGCGGCGCTCTTCGAACGGCGATTACGCGACGATGTCGTCGTCTCGGCGGCGTTCGCGCGCGGCATGTCGCTGCGGCTCGCGATCGTCGAACGCGAACTCACCGAACTCGCCGGGAAGAGCGTGCCGGGTCGGCTCGTCGACGCGCTCGGTCGACTCGCAGCCGATCACGGCGTACGCGAAGCCGACGGCACGCTCCGCATCGCGCTGAGCCTCACGCACAAGGATCTCGCCGACATCATCGGCACGAGTCGCGAGACGCTCACGAAAGAACTCAGCGTGCTCGCCGACGTCGGCTTGCTCCGCGTTTCGCATCGCGAGATCGTGCTCGTGCAACCGCAAGCCTTCCCGTTCGCACGCCGGGGAACGAGCGGCTCGTAGCGTTACGCCACCGCGCGCTCGTGCGCACGTCCGCGGAATGCGACGTAGATGCGGCGTGCGATGACGACGAGCACGATGGTCAGGGCGATCGCGACGACCGCACCGACGAACGGTAATGCGATCGCGAGTAGCGTCGCACCGAGCGCGAGCACGTCTTCGACGACGCTCACGATCGGATTCGCGAGGCCGCCGCTCATCGACGTCGACGCACCCCGCAACGTCGCAACGCCCGCATGCACCCCGAGAGCGTTGAACGCACCGACACCCATGAGCGCGTACGTCGCGAGATCGGGCGACGCTCCGGTCGAGGGCAGCGCGCTCCCGACGAGGAGTGCCGCCGCGATTGGTTTGGTCGCGAAGTGAACGGCGTGCAGGGTGTGATCGAGCACGGGCACTTTATCGCCCGTGAATTCGAGCGCCGCGAGCCCGCCCAGGAGCCATGTCGCACCGTCGCTCCCCAAATACGCGAACGCGTGCGCGGGATGGAGATAGCCCAGATGCATCGCGAGCGATGCGATGGCGAGGACGAGAAACGGACGTAGGCCGATGCTCGTCGAGAGGCCGTAGGCCGTGGCGAAACTGGAAGCGTCCATCGATGATCCTCCGAAGCGCCCATACCGCGACGAGCGCGTCATGTTTCTTCGCCCAATGCCGTGTCGGCGGCAGCTACGTCGGGCTCGCCGAACGGGGCGGTTTCGGCGGCTGCGGTTTCGAAATGGCGGGCGAGCGCTCGAGCAAATCTGCGTAGACGTCGCGCACGGAATCGACGAGCGCGTCGATCGTGCCGTCGTTATCGATCGTATAATCCGCAAGTTCGCGCGCTCGCTCGGGATCGATCTGCGCGGCCATGCGTCGACGCACGTCGTCCTCGGAGAATCCGCTACGCGCGACGACACGACCGATGCGCGTCTCTTCATCCGCGACGACGAGCACGTTCGCATCGCACGTCCGGTAAAAACCACCTTCGAAAAGCAGCGGCACGTCGTGGATGACGATCTGCTCGGGCCCGGCGGCCGCTTCGCGCGCGGCACCGAGCCGCCGCACTTCGGGATGCACGATCGCGCCCAGATCGTCGCGCGCGCTCGGATCGTGGAACACGACGCTTGCGAGTGCCGCGCGATCGAGCGAACCATCCGCAGCGACGACGCCGGAGAAACGCGACGCGATCGCGCGAAGGCCGGGCGATCCAGGTGCGACGGCCGCGCGCGCGAGTTCGTCGGCGTCGATCACGAGTGCGCCGAGCACGCCGAAGACTTTGCCGACCTCGGATTTACCCGAACCGATGCCGCCGGTGAGGCCCACGCGTAATTTCACGCCATCCTCTTCCACGACGCTCCATACTTTCGCTTGCGTGGCTCGACGTTCACTCGTCGTCGCTCCGCTCGCGTTCCGCAACCGACCATTCCGGCGCGATCGCACCGTAACGGAACATTTCGTCCGGTGCATGCTGCGTGAATTCGACGACGACTTGCAACGCGTCGATCGCGAACGACGACGCGACGAGCGCCGCAATCTTGCGCGCGAGAGCCTCCCGCTGCGCGGCATCGCGGCCACGGCGAATATCGCACATGACGACGGCGACGTCGTGCAAGAGACCGTGCTGCAGACGCACGAGATTGCCGGGGCCGAGTTCGCGAAAGGCGATGCTCGGAACGTGCGATTGGGTCTCCATCGTTTCCGCGTAGAGCGCGGCGAGGTCGCACGCGAACGCGGCTTTCACGCCGGTCGGATACACATTCGGAAGATCCACTTGAAGAAACGGCACCGACGCGACCTTCCGACTGCGGCGACGATGTCTTCCACGGCACGCCGCACCGGTATTCGTTCCCGTCGCACGCAACGTGTGGCGGCGCGCACGTTTTCGCCAAACAGCGGTGACCGCGCGAACCGAGGATGCGCAGCCCGTGTCTCACGAGGGATGAAGACGAAGTTCCGACCGGCGCCTTCTGCCGAGCAATTTCGCCCGGCGACTCCAGCCGAACTCGATGCCCTGCCCTATGGAATCATCGTCGTCGATTCCAATGGCATCGTGCTCGAATATAACGCGACCGAAGCGCGCGCGACGGGCTTCAAACGCGAGCGCGTCGTCGGGCGTAATTTCTTTACCGACGTCGCACCGTGCACGCAGGTACACGCTTTCCACGGCCGGTTCCAAGAATTCGTATCGCGGAACGACGTCACGATCGAACCGTTCGAATTCATCTTTCCTTTTGCGAAAGGGCCCGATCGCGTTTCGATCTTGTTCTACCGCGAACCGGTCGCCGATGCGAAGATCTCCATCATCGTCATGCGAGATGGCGCCTGATGCGCGATCGGATGCCACGTCCCGATGCGCTCGCATACGCAGGCGCCGTTTCGCTCGTCGCCATCGTGATGTTTCTCGCGTTCGCCGACGCGTCGCTCATTCTACGCGCGACGGCATTCATGCTCGCCATGATCTGCGGGCTTCCCATCGCGTTCGTGGCGCGCAAGCGCCACGTCGCGGCACGTGAAGAAGCCGAGCGACCCTCGCAAGAGATGCTCATGCGCATGGTTGCCGATCTCGCGAAGCGCACGCTCACCATCGCCGAATCCAAACGTACCGCCGATCTCATGATCGATGCCTCATCGCTCGGAATGCTCGCACTCGACGATGCCCTCCGCGTGAAGCCCGGCTACGCGATATCGATCGAATCGCTGCTCGCCACAAACGAGATCGCGGGCCGTCCGTTCTTCGACGTGATCCGCCCGCTCCTGACCTCGAACGCGCTGCGGACGACGGCGCTCTTCCTTCCCCAACTGTTCGACGTCGACGTTCTCGACGAGGTCTTCGAAGCGCCGAGCGATCTCGACGAAGTCGAATTCATGACGCGAGCGGCAGACGGCACGGCGCGGTCGCGGTACTTGCGATTCCACTTCGAGCGCGTGCGCGAAGGCGATCGCATTCGCGACGTCTTCGTCGTGATCGAAGACGTCACGGAACTCGCCCGTTTGGAACGCGAGCTCGCGCAATCGCACGTGCAGGGCATCCGCAAATCGGCGCTCCTCGAACTTTCGGTACGCATGACATCCGAGCGCTTCGGAGCGTTCGTCTCGACGGTGCGCGCGCTTGCGACCGAGCTCGGCGATGCGCTGCGCCCGCAAGATTTCGCCCTCGTCGTCAACGGTCGCACGGGCGAACTCCGCACGCGGCTCGATCGCGTCATCCGCATTGCGGGCGACCTCGGGCTCGAAGCGGAGAGCGTGGACGGGGCGACCTTCGTGACGC
>JANYGA010000217.1 GCA_025359485.1 Rhodospirillales bacterium
CTCGTCGGCCTCAATCAATCGCTCAACCCGACGATGGGCGATGCCTACATCATCAAAGCATTCGTCGTCTGCGTGCTCGGTGGTCTCGGTAGCGTGCAGGGCGCGCTCGTCGGCGGGCTCGTCTTCGGCATCATCTCGGCACTGGGCTCGCAATATATCGGGCCCGGGCTTCCCGATGCGGTGGCGCTCGTCGTGCTTCTCATCGTGCTCGTCGTGCGACCCACGGGCATCATGGGAAAGGCGATGGCGTAGATGGCCGTCGCAACGGCAACGGCGCCGCCCGCGCGGCGCGTCGGTCTCGGCGGTATTACCGGTAGTCCGCTCGCGTTGAAAGTCGTCGTCGGTCTGCTCGTGCTCGCGCTTGCGGTTCCGCTGCTGCACAACGGCTATTACGAGAATCTCTTTCGCGGCATCCTGATGTTTTCGGCGATGGCGCTCGGCTGGAACCTCATCGGCGGTTACACGGGCTACGTGAGTTTCGGGAACGTCGTCTTCTTCGGACTCGGCGCGTATACGAGTGCGACCCTCGCATCACACGGCATCGAAAACGTATGGGTCGCCGTGCCGCTCGCGATCGTCGTTGCGGCGATGTTCGCCGTCGCGCTCGGCGTGCCGATCTTGCGGCTCAAGGGCCACTACTTCGGTATCGCGACGCTCGGCATCGCACTTGCCGTGCAAGAGATCGTCGCGAACGTCGATGCGCTCGGCGGTGGCACGGGCGTGACGTTGCATCAGGCGGCCTGGTACTCGCAATACTATTACGCGATGTGGCTCGTCTGTGCGGGCAGTCTGCTCGTCACGTGGTTCATCGCGCGATCGAAGTTCGGGTACGCTCTCGTCGCGATACGCGAGAACGAAGATGCCGCAGCCGTGCTCGGCGTCAACGCGACGTATTTTAAGGTGGCCGCGTGGGCGATCAGCGGGATGATGGCGGCAGCTGCGGGTGCGGTCTTTGCATTCTCGACGGGCTTCATCGATCCGCCGTCGGCCTTTTCCGTCGACAATAACGTCTTCCCGATCGTCATGGTGTTGCTCGGCGGCATCGGCACCGTTGCGGGGCCCGTCGTCGGCGCGATTTTGCTCACCGCGATCAACGAGACGCTCTGGTCGCATTTCCCGCAAATTCACACGCTCTTCTTCGGTGCCGTCATCGTCATCGTCGTGCTCTTTCTGCCGCGTGGGTTGCTGTATTTACAAAACGCACGCGGCGGTCTTCGCGGCATGATCGATTCGCTCTCGGCGTACCGAGTGTAGCGCGGTGAGTTTTCTCGAAATTCGCGGCGTCGGGATGCGATTCGGTGGCTTGCAGGCGCTCGACGACGTAAGCTTCAGGGTGGAACGTGGGTCGGTCGTCGGACTCATCGGTCCCAATGGAAGCGGCAAGACGACGCTGATGAACGTCATCTCCGGCGTCTATAAGCCGACGGCGGGCAGCGTGACGTTTGCCGATAAAACGATCGCGAACGTTCCGACGCACCAGGTCTGTCGGCTCGGTATCGCGCGCACGTTTCAGATCGTGAAGCCGTTCGCAAGTCTGACGGTACGTGAGAACGTCGCCGTCGGTGCGATGTACGGTCGCGACGGCGCGAAACGCACGACCGCGCAAGCGTTCGACCACGCGTCGGAATTGCTGGAGATCGTTTCGCTCGCGCGCGTGGCCGATCGACCCGCAAGCGATCTCACGATCCCCGATCGCAAGCGGCTCGAAGTCGCGAAAGCCCTGGCGCTCGATCCCGACGTTTTGCTGCTCGACGAAGTGATGGCGGGACTTAATGCGAGCGAGGTGGATGAAGCGCTCGCATTGCTACGGTCCTTGAGCGAACGCGGCGTGACGCTCATCGTCGTGGAACATCTCATGAAAGCCATCATGGCCGTTTCCACGACGATCGTGGTCCTCGCCGAGGGGAAGAAGATCGCTGAGGGCGCGCCGCTCGAAGTGACCCAGTCGCGTGCCGTGATCGAAGCATATCTGGGCGCGCGCTACGTGAAGCGCCAGGAAGCCGCACGCGCCGTTGCCGATGCGCGCGCCGCCGAGGGCGCGCGCTAGTGGCGCTCGTCGTCGATTCGCTTTCCGCCGCATATGGCGATACGCAAGTGCTGTGGGACGTTTCGATTCGCATCGAGCCCGGTGAAATCGTCGCGCTTATCGGCAGTAACGGCGCGGGGAAGTCGTCGCTCCTGGGTGCGATGAGCGGTCTGGTCAAAAAACGCGGCGGGACGGTCGTCTATGATGGGACGGACCTTACCGCATTGCAACCCGATGCGATCGTGCGCGCGGGTGTCGTGCAAGTGCCGCAAGGTCGGCGTCTCTTTAACTCGCTTACCGTGCACGAAAATCTGTTGATGGGTGCCTATCTTCGCAACGATAAGGAGATCGCGAGCGACCTCGAGCGCGTGCTGGAGATGCTCCCGCGCTTGCGGCAACGCTACGAGTTTCTTGCGGGGAAACTTTCGGGTGGCGAGCAGCAACAAGTCGCGATCGCGCGCGCTCTCATGGCGCGGCCCAAAGTAATGCTCATCGACGAGATGTCGCTCGGCCTCGCACCCGTGCTCGTCGATCAGCTTCTCGAGATCCTCACGACGATCAACGCCAGCGGTGTCGCGATTCTCATCGTGGAGCAAGATGTGCAAACGGCGCTCGAATTCGCGTCGCGCGCGTACGTGCTCGAAACGGGTCGCGTCACGATCGTCGGTCCCACGAGTCAGTTACTCGACGATCCCCAGGTGCAAAAAGCGTATCTCGGTGTTTAGGAAGTCGGCGTTTCAAAACGGGCACCGGGACATGCCGTTCCGTGTCATCTCGATGGCGTGCGCTTTCGTTTTTGTCGCCGTCGCGTGTGTCGTCGGAGTTGACGTGACGGCTCTCGCTCAGTCGCCGCCACCGGTTGGCGTCGTGGTGCCGTTGCCTGCGGATTGCTCGATCGTGTCGCAGGCGGAGGCCGCGGAGATTCTCGGGTATCCCGTTGAATCTGCCGACGCATCATCGCAGGCGGGCGGGATCTGTTTTTTCACCTCGCGCGCGATCTCGCAAGATGGCAGCCTGACCTATGCCATCGTCACGGCGGCCAATCTCCCACAACGGCGATCCTTCGCCGCCGCGCAAGCACGCCGTTGTGCGGGCGTCGTCAAGGTGGCTCCCAATGCGATCGTGTGTCGCACGTATGCCGATGTGGCGCTCGCGGTCGATCTCGATGCCTACTTCAAAGCGCGGACGGCAGCGACCGATGCGATGCCGGTGAAAGTGCTGGGCGTAGACGCCGTCGCCGCACCCGGGGCGATCTACGTTCGTCGCGGCGACTATGTGATCGAAGCGGTGGTCCGCCGTGGAGAGACACTCGACATTCCGCGCGCGACGACGCTCGCAAAGCTGCTCCTCGCACGCATGACGAAATAGCACGCTCGGCACATGGAGAAGATCCAATTCAAGGCCCCGCACACAGCCGATCTCGCGGCGTTGCGCGCGCTCGCACCGACGTTTTTGGTTTACGTCTTGAGTTTCGTGAACGTCGCTATCTACTGGAACAATCACCATCATCTCTTCGGCGCGTGCAGCAAGATCGACGGCCGCGTGATGTGGGCGAATCTCCATATGCTCTTTTGGCTCTCGCTCGTGCCGTTCTGTACGAGTTGGGTCGGCGAACACCACCTCGAAGCGGTGCCGACCGCCTTCTACGGCGTGGTGCTCCTTGCGTCTGCCGTCGCGTTCATCGGTTTGCAAGCGTCGCTCGTGGCGATGAAAGAGAATGCCGCGCTCGCCGCGATGGTTGATACCGATATCAAAGGCAAGCTCTCACTCGCGCTCTACGCAATCGCAATCGTCATGGCGTTCGTCAACCAATGGGTCTCCGATGTACTCTTTGTCGCCGTTGCGATGATTTGGTTCGTACCGGACCGCCGAATCGAAAAGCGCGTCGCCTCGGGTTAAAACGCTCTTGAAGTATGTGCTCGTACCCCCCCCGCGGCGTCTAAGCTCATCGTGAGTAAAATCTATATGATTACCGGCGGTTCTGGCGGCATCGGCTCCGATGTGGCGCGGCGTCTAATCGCACGTGGCGACAGCGTCGTGCTCGTCGCACGCGATGCGGCGAAGCTGCATGCCGTCGCCGATACGCTCGGACCAAGCGCGACGGTGATGACGTGCGATGCGCTCGATCTCGACGGCATGCAGGCCATCGTCGAGCGGATCGAGACCGAGATCGGCGCGATCGATGGCCTCGTGCACGCCGTCGGGAGCATCGTGCTCCGGCCGTTGCACGCGCTCTCGCTCGAAGAATGGCGCACGACGCTCGACCTCAACGCAACGAGCGCGTTCATCGCCGTCAAATCCGTCGTCACGAAACTCATGCGACGTCGAAGCGGAAGCGTCGTTCTGTTTTCGACCGTCGCCGCGCAGACGGGCTTGCAGAATCACGAAGCGATCGCCGCCGCAAAATCGGCGATCGAAGGCCTCGTGCGCTCCGCCGCGATCTCGTACGCCCGCTACGGCGTACGCTTCAACGCGGTCGCGCCGGCGCTCACGAAAACCGAACTCTCGAAGTCGCTCTGGTCGAGCGAGACGATGCTTGCCGCATCGGTTGCGATGCATCCGCTGGGCCGTGTCGGGGAGCCATCAGATATCGGAGCCGCAGCGGCGTATTTGCTCTCCGACGATGCCAGCTGGGTGACGGGTCAGATCCTCGGTGTCGATGGCGGTCTCGGCGCCGGCGTGAGCCCACCGAGGATGACCGCAAAGTAAGGTTGGGTCAGCTTTTCGCCTTCGAAACGGTCGGCAAGCCGTCGTGGCTCCATTCCATCCACGAACCGTCGTAGACGGCAACGTCGGTGAATCCCGCCGCGAGCAGCGCGAGATACGATCCCGACGCGGAGACGCCGCTGCCGCACGAGACGATCGTCCGTTTCGTAGGGTCGAGACCCGCGCCCGCGACGAGCGCTGCGAGCGTCTCGCGCGGCGCGATGCGGCCACCGTTCGCATCGTCGAGTAATTGTGAGCCCGAGAGACGCACGGCACGTGCGATGTCGCGGTCGCGCATCGCATAGGTACGGTCGCGTTGCGTTTCGACGAGCTGCACGTCGCTTCGACCCTCGGCGATTGCGACGACCTCGTCTTTCGATGCGCGCAACTCCGGTCTCACGTGTGGCGTGAACCTGCGTGCGGGAAAGCTCGGGGTATCCGTGACGATCGCACCGCCGCTCGCGATCCAATCGCGCAGGCCGCCCGCGAGCACGTACGATGCATTGTGACCGTAGTATCGCAACATCCAGACGATACGTGCGGCATACGGCACATCGCCGTCATCGTAGGCCACGACCGTGGTATGGTCGCCGATCCCGAGCGCGCCGACGACGGCTGCGAACCGTTCCGGCGGTGCGACGCGCGCCGCATACGGTGTCGCGGGGTCGCGGAGGTCGTCGTGATAGTCGACGTGCACGGCGCCGGGCAGATGGCCCGCGCGATAGCGATCGATGCCCGGCGTCTGCGCGAGCGCGACGCCGTGCGGGACGCTGCGTGCGTCGACGATCCGCAGATCGGCATCGTTTGCGTGCGCGGTAAGCCAGGGTCGCTCCACGAAGGCGTCCATCATGAACGCCCCGGTGCTACGGTGCGGGGATGAGCTCCTTGCGCTTCGTGATGATCGTCGGCGTCAGCACGAAGACGACATCGCTCTCGGTGCGCTGATACGACGTCGAGCGAAAGAGCTGCCCGAGAATCGGCAGATCGCCCAGAAGCGGAATCTTCTGAATATTGCGCGATTCCACGCGCCGTAACAAACCGCCCAAGATGATCGACTCGCCGTTCTCGGTTACGACCTCCGTCGAGATTTTGCTCGTTTTGAGGGCGGGAACGGTAAAGCCATTGACTTGTACGCCGTCGGCGAAGTCGAGGTCCGAGATTTCGGGTGTAAGCTCGGTATCGATGCCACCATCGGCTTGAATCGTGGGCTTCACGTTGAGTGAGACGCCGAAATCTTTGTACGAAATCGAGATGGTCCCGAGGCCGTTGGAGATCGGAATCGGGATCTGTCCACCGACTAAGAACGTCGCGGTTTTTCCGGGAAGCGCGGTGAGATTCGGTGATGAGAGGATGCGCGCGTGACCCTGCGTGACGAGCAGATCGATCGTCGGCGCCAGCAGGCTGACGCGTTCGAAGGGCCCGACGTTGAACGGATTGGGCGGGAGCGACGCGCGAGCGGGATCTTCGACAACCCCAATCGAGGTGCTCGGTGAGATTGTAAACGGGGTCGACGCCCCTCCGCCGACGCTCGATTTCTGCGCGGTCTGCAAGCGCAAGCCGAGCGTTCGCTGCGCGGTCTTGTCGACTTCGAGCACGTCGACTTTGATGCTGACCATGCTCTTGGTGCTCGTGGAGAGTCGATCGATGATCTTGCCGTCGCTTTTAAGATACGCGCCCGCGAGACCGCTCACGCGATCGACGACATCTTGCGCCTGGCGTCGATCTTGAACGCGGCCGCTCACGATGAGATTACCCGTCGGATCGAGATCGACGCGCAGATCGCGCGAATCTGGCATCGCATCGATTTCATCTTGGAGATGCCCGAGTGGTTTACGAACCGCAATCGTATTGGCAAACGAGATGGCGGCTGCGTCGAATTTAATATCTTTGAAGCGATCGAGGACGCCCACGATGCGGGTGTACTCGCGCATGTCGGCGACCTTGCCACCGAGCACGAGCGTGGTGCCGACGACGCCGATCGTCACGTCGGGTGAATCGATCTGCGTGCGCAAGAGGCGCACGATCTGCTCGATTCGGCGATCGTTGACGGTGAGTTCGTAGGTGTGTTGACCCGACTCATCCCAGACGAAGAGCGTCGTATCGCCCGGTCCGCGCGCATTGATGATGACGCGCGTGGGATCGAGTGCGATCGCGCCCGCGACCTTACCATCGCCGACGGCCACGCGATCGATGCCGTGCCCCCGAACGATCAGCGAATGCCCCGTTTCGAGTGAGAGGACCGCGCCGCGCGATGCGGCGGCAGCGGGCGCGGCCGCAAGCATCGCCAGAGTGCCGGCGAACGCGATTGCTCGTCGATTGCAAATCATCGGTCGGACGCTCTAAGGTTCGCAGACCGCGAGAACGACAACAAATACATCACATACTCTATCGGAAGGTCGACGCCGCGTATGAGCTTACGTCACAACATCTCCACACTCGGCGTCATCGCCTTGACGGCCGGGCTCGTTGCGCCGGTCGCAGCCGACGATGCGATCGCCCTCGCGACCGTCGCACGCCAGCTCGGGTTTACCTACAGCTATTTACCGTATGAGAATGCAGTCTCGCTCGCGCGCCCCGGTGCGACGATCGTGGTCCGACCGGGCGACGGATTTTTCACGGCAAACGAACGACGCGAACCCGTCTACGGCATGGTCCCGGAGTATCGCAATAACGACGTCTTCGTTTCACCCGCGTTCGTCGATGAAATTCGCGGCCTCGGCCGCCGAGCCGATCGCGTCGAAGCGGAAGCCACGCGCGCAGCCGCCGACGCCGCAATCCTTCGCCCCGTCGAAGCGATCGCACCACCGGGCAGCGTCACCTCCGCCGTCGCAACGTACGACGCTCGCGAAGATCGCGCGATCGTCCATGGGATGGCGACGCCGGGGTCATACGTCGGGATTCGCTTGCGCGCCGCGCTCTCCGAGAGTCTTCCCGTGGTAACCCTCGATCGTACGACGGTCGTGGCGGCGGCCGACGGAACCTTCGTCGCGCACCTATCGTACGGTACCAATCGATTCGCTCCAACGCACTACACGATCGAAGCGTACGGCGTGCGAGATGTCGCGCCGATCGTCGCGCGCGTACCCGAGCGCAAGGCGCCTCCGGAGAAAACCAGCGCCGACGACCGTACGTAAACCCTACTGCGGATTGTTCGCGAGATACTGCGCGATGATGCCGCCGAAGATCATCAGGAAGAGTGCCGGTAGCATGAAGAGCGCCATCGGTATCACCATCTTCGTCGGCATGAGATTGGCGAGTTCTTCCGCGCGAATCATGCGCCGGCTGCGCACTTCTTCGGCGAGTTCGCGCAGGACGCCCGACATGTTCGAGCCGAGTTGTTCGGCCTGAACGACGGCGAGAACGAAGTTGCTGACCTGATCTTGCGCGATGCGGTCGGCCATGGATCGTAAGGCATCCGCACGCGAACGCCCGAGACGCACTTCGCTGAGCATCGCCTTGACTTCGTCGCCGAGCGGACCTGCCGCGACGTCGACGGCATAGGCGAGCGCCGAATTGAACGCGAGTCCCGCCGTTACCGTCGAGACGAGCATATCGAGAAAATCGGGCAGCGCTTTCGAGACGGCGACCTTGCGCGCTTTGATCGCGCTCTTGACCTTCGACATCGGATAGTACGCACCGATGAGCGCGAGCATCGTTGCGAAGCCGTAGCCGAGTGCTCCGAGCTTCATGTAGATGGCGAGCGAGAAACCGATCGAGGTAAAGAGAATGGCGCTCGCGACCATCTGGAACGCGATCTTGGCGGGCGTGACGGTGTACCAACCCGCCTCGTCGAGATCGCGCCGCAATTTGCCGCGTTGTTCGTCGTTGAAGAGTTTCGCGAACGCTTCGGTGCGGCTTCGCGAGCCCTCCCACGCCATCTCTTCGACGCGTTCCAAGCGCGATGCGAGGCGACTCTTGACCGGTACGAAGGTATAGACGAGAATGCCGAGCGCGAATGCGACGGCGAGGCCGATGACGACGACGATGGGTGACGAACCAAAAATCATATATCGAGCTGCAAAATCTTCATTAAACTAAAAATGGCGAGGCCTTCGAGCAACGCGACGCCGCCGAGCATGCCCCATCCCGGTTGCGTATGGAGCAATGCGTCGGCCATCGACTTTTGCGTCATGATGACGAACCCGCCGATGAAGATCGGCAAGCCGCCGATGATCGCCGCGCCGAAGCGGCCTTGTGCGGTCAACGCGCCCATCTTTCGCTTCACGCGCCGTCGGTCGCGGATCGTCGTCGCGAGCGTATCGAGGACTTCGGCAAGATCGCCACCCGTCTGCTGTTGTACGCGAATGACGCGCGCGAACATGAGCATCTCGCTGCCGGGCGTCGTCTTCGCCATCTCATCGAGTGCGTCGACGAGCGGCATGCCGACGTTGCATCGGCCGATGACGCGGCGAAATTCGCGTTTGGCGGGGTTGGGCAATTCGTCGGCGACGAGCACGAGCGCTTGCCGTAAACTCACGCCGACGCGCACGGCGCTCGCGAGCGTTCGAAAAACGAGTTCGAGTTGATCTTGAAGATTTTTGAGCCGCATCGAGGAACGCAGACGCAGATAGCCGAGGCCGGCGAAAATCGCGATGACTTGCACGAGCGGAAATGCGAAAAGCGTAATCGGCAACGATGGATGGATGAAAATCGCCAACGCGAGCCAGGCAATCGTGCCGACGGCGATAATGGCGAGCCCGTAATCCGATGGCCGCATCGTCATGTCGGCGCCGAGCAACTCGGTCGCGAAGAATTTACCGTAACGGCCGAAGAGCAGCACGATATCGAAATCGCTCGCGATCACGATCGCGATGACACATGCGAAAACGATCGCACCCGTAATGTACGGCAGCATCGCTTACCAGGCCACGCTTGTGCTGCGAAGAGCCATGAGCGAACGTGGATCGAAATCGACGCCCTGCTCTTCGAATCGGCTTAGGAAGTGCGGTTGGACGCCCGAATACTCGAAGTCGCCGATCACGGCACCAGCGTCGTCGAGTCCGCGCGCCTTGTACTTCACGATCTCCTGAAGCGTGACGATATCGCCTTCCATACCGACGACTTCGGTAATGCTCGTAATCTTACGACTGCCATCGCGCATGCGTTCGATCTGAACGACGACGTCGACGGCGCTCGCGATCTGCTCGCGGATCGCGCGAATCGGCAGATCGAAACCCGCCATCATCACGAGCGTCTCCATGCGCGCGAGTGCGTCGCGCGGCGTGTTCGCGTGGAGCGTCGTGAGCGACCCGTCGTGGCCCGTGTTCATCGCCTGGAGCATGTCGAGCGCTTCACCGGCGCGGCATTCGCCGACGACGATGCGATCGGGTCGCATGCGCAGCGAATTCTTGACGAGATCGCGGATCGTGACGGACCCCTTGCCTTCGATATTCGCGGGGCGCGATTCGAGGCTCACCACATGTTCTTGATCGAGTTTGAGTTCGGCTGCGTCTTCGATCGTGACGATGCGGTCGCTCGCGGGGATGAAATTGGATAAAATGTTGAGGAACGTCGTCTTCCCCGAACCCGTGCCGCCGCTGACGACGACGTTGAGCTTGCCCTCGATGATCGCGCGCAAGAATCCGACCGAAGGTTGTGGCAGCGATCCGATGCGCACGAGATCTTCGATCGTCAATCGTTTGGTACCGAAGCGTCGAATCGTGAGCGTCGAGCCTTTGAGCGCGAGCGGTGGGATGATCGCATTGACGCGGGAACCGTCGGGCAAGCGCGCGTCGACCATCGGTGACGATTCGTCGATGCGGCGCCCGAGCGGCGCGACGATGCGTTCGATGACGAGACGCAGATGTTGTTCGTTGCCGAAAACGCGATCGGAAAGCGTGAGTTTCCCGCGGCGCTCCACGTAAATTTGTTTCGGCCCGTTGACCATGATTTCGCTGACGTAGGGATCGCGCATGAGATCTTCGAGCGGGCCCAGACCCAGCTGCTCGTCGAGAATCTGCTGCTTCATCTCGGCGCGTTCTTGGAGCGAAAAATCGGCGACGTCGGTGCGCGTGGTGACGATCTCTTCGATGATGCCGTCGATCGTCTCACGCAGGCGCGCGATTTTCTCGGCATCCGTGTGGTTGCGGCTCGCGGCTACCATATCGATGCGCGACATCATCATCGCGTTGATCTCAGCGCGAATTTTATCGCGGCGATCCGTTTGCGCGCGCTCGGCTGCAGTCTCCGTCGAAGTCTCGACGACGTGCTCGGCGGGAGCGGCCGACCCATTGAGCCCGCTCCCGACCGGGTTGCGCGCCGCGACCAAACGACTCAAACCCGGAAGCTGAC
>JANYGA010000222.1 GCA_025359485.1 Rhodospirillales bacterium
CGAACCCGCGACTCTTGCTTGGAAGGCAAGGGCATTACCATTATGCAACACCCGCGGTCACTCTGGGCAGGGAGGGATTTGAACCCCCGTACTGCATGCAGAACGGATTTACAGTCCGTCGCCTTTAACCACTCGGCCACCTACCCACGTGCGACCGCTCATCGTTACGGAACCAGTCGTTGCGGTCCTCTCGAATTCGGGAGAGTTCTTGCCGACCATGGCGAAGAGCCAGGGCGCGACGACCTGCCGGCGTGGCTCAGCGGCGACAGCACCAGTTTTGTAAACTGGAATACCACACCGTGGGTTCGAGTCCCACCGCCGGCTTCGTGAATCTTACAAAGAAAAAGAGGCGAGATTATCGCCTCTTTTCGTATTCGAAGCCCGCTTTTACGGCAGTTCGATCTCCGCGAGATTCTTTTCGATCTTGCGTTTGACACGCTGCAAAGCGTTGTCGATCGATTTCACGTGGCGGTTGAGGTCGCGCGCCATTTCTTGGTAGCTCTTGCCTTCGAGATACGAAAGCAAGACCTGCGATTCGAGGTCGGAGAGATTCTCTTGGATACGCTCTTTGATATCCTCGGAGACTTCCTGATTGATCACGAGTTCTTCGGGATCGGACGTCTTTTGCGACGCCATCACGTCGAGCAGCGTGCGCTCGCTGTCTTCGTCGTAGATCGGCTTGTTGAGCGAGATGTACTGATTGAGCGGAATGTGCTTCTGGCGCGTGGCCGTTTTGATCGCGGTGATGATCTGGCGCGTGATACAAAGTTCGGCGAATGCGCGGAAACTCGAGAGTTTATCGGCTTTGAAATCGCGGACGGCTTTGTAGAGACCGATCATGCCTTCTTGAATGATATCTTCGCGGTCGGCACCGATGAGAAAATAACTCTTGGCCTTAATACGGACGAAATTCTTGTACTTATTGAGTAAGAACTCCATCGCGAGATTATCGCCACCTTTGGCGGCTGAGACCAAGTCCTCGTCGGCTCGTTCGTGGTATTCGAGCACGCCGTCCGCGCTCTGCGCAAGCGCCATGTTATAGAGTCTCCCTTGGGTCGATGCGGCCGAAAACGCAGGCCGTGGCCCGTCGGGCCGTCCGCATCTGGCTAAGTATAGGAGGGTCCTGCAAGAGCGTCAAGCCTTAATGATGGGGTTTTCGCCCTCCCGAGCGTGGATCGACGTAGGCGATCTTCCCATCGTGGACCCGATAGAGGCTGATCGTCGGCTCGCGCAGATCGCCTCCCCCATCGAACGCGACGCGACCGACCGGCGTGACGAGTCCCCTGGTCCGCGCGACCTCATCGAGGACCGCGGCTCTCGTCGCGCTACCGCCATGGCTCGACGTAAGCGAGCGCCGAAGCGCATTGAGGGCGACGATGGCCGCGCTGTAGGCGCCCGGGCTGTAGCTCCCGGGCTCGGCGCCGAACCGCGCTCGATAGGCCGCGACGAAGCGCGAACCGCCGGAGAGATGGCCGAGGTCGGGAGAGATCAGGGTGAAGTACGTATTCTCCGCCGCCGACCCGGCGAGGGGAAGGTACTCTGGGCTTGCGAGGCCATCGCCGCCGAAATACGGTACGCCCGCGAGACCGACGTCGGCCATCTGCTTGCGCAGCACCGCGCCGCCCGTCGAAACGATACCGCCGAAGAAGATCGCGTCGGGGTGCGAGGCGCGGATCTTCGTGAGCAGCGCCTTATAATCGAGTGCGAAGGACGTCAGGTGCTCGCGCCCGAGAACCGTGCCGCCCGCAGCAGGGAAAGCGGTTGCGAAAACATCGGCGAGGCCGCGCCCGTACGACTCGTTGTCGTCGATGATGAAGGCGCGTCGCAAGCCGCGATCGATCGCGAATCGGGCAGCGGCGACACCTTGCCGATCGTCGGAGGCGCAGACGCGAAAAAACGTCGGCCGTTCGGGATGCGCGGAGCGCAGCTTGCGGGCATCGGGCCCTTTGGTGAGTTCGATCGAGGTCGCGGCCATCGTGATCTGCACGAGCCCGGCCGCATTTGCGATCGGGATCTCGGCTTTAGCCACGTTGGAATTCATCGGACCCACGACCGCGAAGACGTCGCTATCGGCGACAAACGATTTGAGATTTTGCGCACCTTGCGCCGGATCGTGCTTGCCTTGCACCGCGTCGTCGAGATCGAACAGAGAAACACGCACGCCGCCGGGAAAACCGCGTTTGTTGGCATCTTCGATTGCGAGAATGACGGCGTTGCGTGCGGGGATCGCACTCGCACCGTCGATGCCCGAAAGCGGGAGATCGAGCCCGAGCTTCGTGTCGTGCGATTGCGCGCGGATCGGCGTGGTGCCACTCGCAAACGAAAGAGCGAGCGCGCATGCGAAAATGCGACGGCGAAGATGTTCGCGCATGCCGTTACGCCTTCGCGATGCGTTGACGACGCGCTTCGAAGAGAAGGATACCGGCGGCAACCGAGGCGTTGAGTGAATTCACTTCGCCGTACATCGGAATCTTCACGAGATAGTCGCATTCTTTGCGTACGACGGGCGAGATGCCGTCGCCCTCGGCACCGATGACGATCGCGATATCGCCCGTGAAATCGGCGCGCGTGTAGTCGGTCGAACCCGCGTCGCCTGCAGCGCCCGCAGCCCAAATCCCGGCTTTTTTGAGCGTGCGTATCGCGCCCGCAATATTGGAGACGCGAGCGATGGGAACGTGTGCAGTCGCGCCCGCCGAGGCTTTGCGGACGGTCGCATTCACGCCCGCGGCACGTCGCTCGGGCATGACGATCGCCGTCGCTCCCGCGCACTCGGCACTACGAATGATCGCACCCGCATTGTGCGGATCGGTGATGTGATCGAGCACGACGAAAAGTCCCGTTCCCGGTTTACGAGCCGCGATCGTCTCTTCGAGCGTGACGTATTCGAACGGCACGCCGAAGGCGACGACGCTCTGATGCGCCCGATACGGAAACTGCGAAAAAAACATCCGATTTTCGAAGCGAACGCTCACGCCGGTTTCGTTCGCGAGTTCGAGCAAGCGTTTGAGCGCGGGATCGCGTTTGCGTTCGTCGCCGATGTAGAGTTTGCGTAGCGCCTCGCCGCCGACGATCGCTTCTTCCACGGCGTGGAGGCCGTAGATCACGTCGTCGAGATCGATTGCATCTTTGCGTTTTGGCGGGCGGCTGGATCCTAAGCGTCGACGCTCCACGACGTTCCCTCCTTGGAATCGGCGAGCGTTACACCGGCATTGCTCAGTGCCACGCGTAACCGGTCGGCGATGGTAAAGTCCTTATTCGATTTCGCGACGAGCCGCGCCTCGACGATCGCGTCGATCGCATCGTGACCCGAAGCGACATCGAGCGAGACGATGTCGCCGACGGCCGTCCGCAGGTCCGCAAGCTTGGCATCGGCGAGGCGTTCGCCGCCACGTCCTGCGATGCGAAGCGACGTGGAGCCGACCGTCACGACGCGTTCGGAGGCGCCGGCTTCGACGATCTTGATCCGATCGTTCGGCGAGATGCCCAGAATCGTCATCGCTTCATGGACGAACGCAGCCGCGGCACTCGCATTGCCGCCGCGCACCAGCTCCGGCGTCGCACCGACAATATCGAAGAGCACGGATAACGCACCCGAGGTATTCATGTCGACGTCGAGCGCCGCTTCGAACCGATCGAGATACGTCTTGGCGACCGCATTCGTCGCGTGGTGGCCGGGAACGGCATGTCCGCCGGTGACGGGGGGGGCCGTACGCAACGTATCGTAGGCGGCTTGCAAGCGACGTAAACCCGTCGTCGCGCCTTCGATCGACGCTTCGGTAAAGTTCATCGGTTTACGATAGCCCGACTGCAAGAAGAGCAGTCGCACGGCTTGCGGATCGTGCCGATCGAGCAACGCATGCAACGGCTCGAAATTACCGAGCGATTTCGACATCTTCTTACCGTCGAAGAGCAAGAGACCACCGTGCACCCAAGCGTTCGCCATCGGCGGTGGGACGAGGGATTCCGTTTGCGCGACTTCGTTCTCGTGATGCGGGAAGATCAGGTCGTAGCCGCCGCCGTGGATATCGAAGGGCTCGCCGAGCAGCGCGTGCGACATCGCCGAGCACTCGATATGCCATCCCGGTCGCCCCGCGCCCCACGGCGATGGCCACGACGGTTCGTCCGCTTTAGCGAATTTCCAAAGTGCGAAATCGAGGGGATCGCGTTTGCCTTCGTCTGCGGCGATGCGCGCGCCGATGAGGAGTTCGTCCGTGTTGCGGCCGGAGAGAGAACCATAGCGCGGAAAGGACGAGACCGAAAAGTACACGCCGTCGGGTGCGGCGTATGCGTTGCCCTTTTCGACGAGCGCTCCGATCATCGCGACGATCTCCGGCACGTATTCCGTGGCACGGGGTTCGTGATCGGGCTCGACGAGATGCAATCGCGCCATCGACCGCGTGAAGCTCGCGAAGTATCCAGCCACGACATCGCGCCACGGTTTGCCCGTCGTGCGCGCTTCGGCGATACTGCGATCGTCGATATCGGTGACGTTCCGAACGTAGGTGACGCGGTATCCACGGTGGACGAGATAGCGGCGCAACACGTCGAAAAACATGAACGATCGCGCGTGCCCGAGATGCGCTTCGGCCGAGGGCGTGAGCCCGCATACGTAGATGCGCACGTGATCGCCATCGAGGGGCACGAACGGTTCGACCGTGCGCGTGCGCGTATTGTACAGTCGCAAACTAAATGACCGGAAACGCGTCGTCGAAGATCGCCGAGTTGATCTGCGCGGGTCGCGACGGCTGCGTCGGGTTGCCAAGTTCGGCGAGTTTGGCTTCGAGCGCTTCGATGCGTTCGGCGAGTTGCTGGATCACGAGCCCTTGCGGATCGGGCATGTCGACGAGTGTGGACGATGCGGAGACGGGCTTGCCATCGAGCAGCACGATGCGACCGGGAATCCCGACCACCGTCGACTTCGGCGGCACGTCGCGTACGACGACCGAACCCGCGCCGATGCGCGAACCATCGCCGATCGTAATCGCGCCAAGCACCGACGCATTCGTCCCGATGACCACGTCGTTGCCGATCGTCGGATGACGCTTTCCCTTGCCCAGACTCGTGCCACCGAGCGTGACGCCTTTGTAGAGCGTGACGTCGTCGCCGATTTCGGCCGTGGCACCGATGAGCACGCCCATGCCGTGATCGATGAAAAAGCGTTTGCCAATCTTCGCAGCTGGATGAATTTCGATCCCCGTTGCAAAGCGCACGATATTCGAGAGCAAGCGCGGTACGAGCGGAATATCGAGTTTGTTGATCTCGTGAATGATTCGGTGCGCGGTGACGGCGTGAAAACCCGGATATGAGAGGATGACGTCGAGATAACCCTTTGCCGCGGGATCGCGTTCGACGGGGACTTTGAGATCGCCGATGATATCGGAGAGGAGACTCACGCGAGTTCGCTTTCGGGACGACGACCGACGATCGTTGCGAACGGCTTTCCATCGGGACCGTAGGGAATCGTTTCGAGTCCGCGGCCGTGCAGCACGTGTGAGTTGAGCGCGCCGATGCGCATCATGATCCGATCGTGGCCGAGTATGGGAAAGAGTAATTCGAGTGGCGGCCCGTCGATGGCACCGGTCAGCGCGACGCGCACGGCCCAGAGCGCATCTTCGGGCGCGACGCCGAATTCACGCGCCATCGTCGCGATATCGGTATCGATCGGGAGGCCCCGCAGTTCGGGCTGATCGTCGACGTATTGACTCACGGTGTCGAGAAAGAACAGCACTTGACGATTGCGCAGTTTCTCGAGCTGCAACGCGGGCACGATCACGGCTTCGGCGCGCAGATCCGCAACGAGCGGCATCGCATCGCCGACGGTCCCGAGCCCGGTGCCGTACGCTTCGGCGAAGGTCTCGATCCAGCGCAGGGCTGCGGGGGGCGCGGGCGTTTCGAGGAGCCCACACGCCTGCATCGCCTCACCGATGGCATCGGCGAGCGACGCGCGCGACATCGCGGGCGTGACGGCCGTGGAGAACGGTGGTGCGGAAAGATCGAGCGACATGGACGCCTTTACGGTCGAACGAGGGCGGCGACGGCGTAGGCGGCGATTCCGGTCCCATCGCCCGTATACCCCATGCCTTCGCTCGTTTTCGCTTTAACACTCACGTCGCCGATTTCGATGCGAAGCACGCTCGACAACCGTTCGCGAATCGCCGAAAGATGCGGGCTGAGCTTGGGCAATTGCACGACGACGGTGACGTCGACGTTAGATATTTCGAAGCCGAGATCGCGCGCCATTTCGATACACGCCTCGAGCAGACGCATGGAATCCGCACCTTTCCAGGCGGGATCGGTATCGGGGAAATGCTTCCCGAGATCGCCGAGCGCGCAGGCACCGAGAATCGCATCGCACAGCGCGTGGGCGAGCACGTCGGCATCGGAATGACCAAGCGGCCCCGTGGGATGGGGAATCGTGATGCCGCCGAGCACGAAGGGCCGGCCTTCGACCAGCCGATGCGCATCGAAGCCGTGGCCAATGCGTATTTTCACGGCGCGACCATCGCGCGCTCGCGTAAGATCGCCTCGGCGAGATCGCGATCGCCCGGCATCGTCACCTTGAAGTTTTCGCCGCTCGGCGCGACGACGAGCACTCGATGACCCATGCGTTCGAGCAACATCGCATCGTCGGTCGCTTCACTGCCGGCGCGTTCCGCGGCCGCATGCGCGGCGCGGAGATCGGCGAGCGTGCCGAACTGCGGCGTTTGCGCGGCCCAGAGCTCGGAGCGATCGAGCGTTCGCATCACGGTCGCGCCGTCCGCGGCGACGACCTTGATCGTATCGACGACGGGTGCCGCAAGTAGCGCTCCCGTCCCCGGCGCAACGAGCGCCATCGCGGCGCGAATATCGTG
>JANYGA010000224.1 GCA_025359485.1 Rhodospirillales bacterium
ATGAGATCGGCGACGCCGTCGCGCGCATCGAGCGCCGCAAGGGCGTGTTGCCAGCGGAACGCGCGCGCAAACGTAAACCACTCGACGTCCGTCTCGGCGACGATGCGCGCGTCTACGTCGGCACGTCGCCCGTCGGGAACGCCGATCTCACGTTTCGCGTCGCAAGGCCCGACGATCTCTGGTTTCACGCCCGACAGACACCGGGCGCACACGTGGTGTTGCGCATCGATTCCGCCCGCGAGCCGAGCGATGCCGAACTCGAACGCGCGGCGTCGCTTGCGGCCTTTCACTCCAAGGCGCGAGCGTCGGAGAAAGTCTCGGTCGATTTTACCGAGCGCAAACACGTGCGCCGCCAACAAAACGCACCGCCCGGACTCGTGTGGTACACGAACGCGCGCACGTTGCTCGTAACGCCACGCGCGGAGCATGCATGAGCGCGGCCGCAAAACCCGACGCGCGCGCCTCAATCGCGCTCTCCGATGCGCGACCGATCTGGCAATCGCTCGGGATCTTTCTGATTCCGCTCATGCTCAGCAACGTGCTGCAGTCGCTCGGGCAAACGGCTAACGCCATCTATCTCGGTCGGCTCGTCGGCGTTAAATCGCTCGCCGCCGTCTCGGCGATCTTTCCGCTGGTCTTCTTCCTCATCTCCTTTCTCATCGGCCTCGGCGCCGGGAGCAGTATCCTCATCGGCCAAGCCTTCGGCGCGCGCGATGAAGCCAAGGTCAAGCAGATCGCCGGGACGACGCTCGCGCTCACGCTGCTCATCGGCGCGGTCGTCGGCGCGTTTGGCGGCATCTTCTCACCGCAACTCTTGCACGCGCTCGGCACGCCCGCCGACGTCCTTCCGATCAGCGTGAGTTACGCGCGCTACACGTTCTTTTCGATCCCGCTGCTCTTCGTCTACCTCACGTACACGACGTTCTTGCGCGGCGTCGGCGACACGAAAACGCCGTTCGTCATCCTCATTTTCAGTACCGCGATGACCTTCGCGCTCACGCCGCTCTTCATCGTCGGAGTCTTCGGAATTGCGGGGCTCGGCACCAACGGTGCCGCGCTCGGCAACATCGTCTCGAACGCACTCGCGCTCGTGGCGCTCCTCGTGATCCTACATCGCACGAAAAATCCGCTCGCGCTCGATCGCGCCATGATCGCCAATCTCCGCATCCGACCCGCACTCGCGCTTACGATCGCGAAGATCGGCATCCCGACGAGCGTCAATCTCACGATGGTCTCGCTCTCGGAGATCGCCGTGCTCGCCTTCGTGAATCACTTCGGGTCGACGGCGCTCGCGGCGTACGGTGCCGTAAATCAGATCGTAAGCTACGTGCAGTTTCCCGCGATCAGCATCGGCATCGCAACTTCGATCTTCGCAGCACAATCGATCGGTGCGCAGCGCAACGAACGCCTTGGGCCGATCGTGCGCTCTGCCGTCGCACTCAATTATGCGATCGAAGGCGTGCTCGTGATCGTGGTCTATCTGCTTTCGACCGAAGTGATCTCACTCTTCATCACCGTTCCGTCGACGGTCGTCATCGCGCATCATCTTCTCACGATTACGCTCTGGAGTTACGCGATCTTCGGCAACGCGCGCATCATCTCGGCCGTCATGGTTGCGAGCGGCTACGTCGTGTGGCCGACGCTCCTCTCGATTCTCTCGATCTGGGCGGTCGAAGTGCCGGTCGCGTACTTCTTGATGGGTCGCATCGGGCTCGACGGCGTTTGGTACGGTTATCCCGCCGCGTATATCGCGGGGCTCTTCATGCAGCTCGCGTATTATCAGTACGTGTGGAAACGAAAGACGTTACGCCGTCTCGTGTAGTGCCGAGGGCGTTACGGAACGAGCTGGCGTAATTTTTCCGATTCGACGACGATGACGTGAGCGGTGCGCATGTCGATGAGATGTTCGTCCCAAAAACGATTGAGCGTGCGATTGACCGTCTCGCGCGTCGTTCCGATCATGTTCGCCATCTCTTGGTTGGTGAGACGCAGCGTGATGCGCGTGCCGTTGGTCGCGGGTTCGCCGAAATTCGTCATGAGGTTGAGGAGTAGCGAGGCCAGACGCGACCGGATGTCTTGCGATGTCGTCGCGGAGATCAATTTATTTGCCGCGCGCAGGCGCTCGGAGAGCGCGATCACGAGCAGACGGCCGATCCGCGGGCTGCGATCGATGAGTGCGAGAAAATCATCGCGCTCGATCACACCCACTTCGACGTCGGTGAGCGTGCGGACCGATGCGGCGCGGACGGCGGTATCGAAGATCGACATCTCGCCGAAAAAATCGCGTTCCTTAAGGATTGAAAGAATCGTTTCGCGACCGTCGGCTGCGACGCGCACGATCGCGACCGACCCCGAGAGGATCAGATAAAACGTCTGCCCCGGATCGCCTTCGCGAAAAATCGTTTGGTGCTTGTTATACCGACGCATCGCGACGAGTTGCGCGACTTCGGTGAGTTCCGATTGCTCGAAATCGCGGAAGAGCGGGACGTTGCGAAGCGGATCGAGGCCGATGGTGCGGCCGGCGTCTTCGTCGCGCGGTTTCGGTGAGACCATATTCCCACTATCGGCAGGCGGCTCACGCACTTAACGTTACCGTACCCTTGTCGGGTGTGAGCGGTGTCGCGAAGGAGTTGCATGGCTACGCTCCTTTCACGCATGAGCCGCGCGTTCGGTCTCGAACGAGTTTCCGACGTGTCCACCGCCTCACCGACTCCGGCAGGTTCTCCCGTATCGACGCTCTTCGATGCCGACCCGCGCTCCGCGCTCAAGCATCATTTCGGATTCGATGCGTTCCGGCCGTTGCAAGAAGAGATCGTCGCCGACGTGCTTGCGGGCCGCGACGTTTTCGCGTTGCTACCAACGGGCGGCGGCAAGTCGTTGACCTTTCAATTGCCCGCCGTTATGGCCCCGGGTCTCACCGTCGTCGTCTCGCCGCTCATCGCGCTCATGAAAGATCAAGTCGACGGGATGACCGCCGCCGGGATCGCCGCGACATTCCTGAACTCGACGCTCGATGCCGACGAAGCGCGCAAGCGACTTCGGGGGCTCCACGAGGGTGCGTACAGACTTCTTTACCTCGCGCCCGAACGGCTCGCGCTCTCTCACGTAACGAACGACTTGCGCGCGTGGAACGTCGTCCGTTTCGCGATCGACGAAGCACATTGCATCAGCGAATGGGGTCACGATTTCCGACCCGAGTATCGTCGTCTCTCCGAACTTCGCAAGTCGTTCCCGGGCGTGCCGATTCTCGCACTCACCGCAACGGCGACCGATCGCGTGCGCGACGATATCGTCTCGTCGCTGGGCCTGCGCGATCCGCAGTGTTACGTCGCGAGCTTCAATCGACCGAATCTCACGTATCGCGTCTCGCCCAAAGGCGATACCTTCCGCCAACTCGCGACGTTCGTGCGGGCGCGCAAGAAAGAGAGCGGGATCGTCTACGCTTCGAGTCGCCGCCAAGTCGAGACGCTCGCCGAGAAGTTGCGGGACGCTGGGATCGCCGCGTTACCCTATCATGCCGGGCTCGAAAATGCGGAACGCGCGTACAACCAGGAACGCTTCGTGCGCGACGACGCGCGCGTGATCTGCGCGACGGTCGCCTTCGGTATGGGCATTAACAAATCCAACGTCCGCTACGTCGTCCACTACGATCTTCCGAAAAATCTCGAAAGCTACTATCAAGAGACGGGCCGCGCCGGCCGCGACGGCCTTGCCGCCGAGTGCGTTCTCTTCTTCAGTCCCGCCGATGCCGCAAAACAACTCGGCTTTCTCGATGAGAAAGAACCGCGCGAGCGCGCGCTCGGCCTCGAGGGGCTGCGGACGATGCAGCATTACGCCGAGACCGATGCGTGTCGCCGCGTCACGCTGCTCGCGCATTTTGGCGAGACGTTCGCGATGGAAGATTGCGGCGGCTGCGACAACTGTCTCGCGCCGCGGGCGCGATTCGACGGGACGATCGTCGCGCAGAAATTTCTCTCGACGGTCGTACGCGTCCGACAGGCCGGCGGATTCTCGGTCGGCCTCAACCATCTCGTGGACGTGCTCGTCGGTCGCGAAACGGAAAAAGTGCGCGACTGGCACCACGACGCGCTCTCGACCTTCGGGATCGGCAAGGGCACCGCGCGACCGCAATGGCTCGCGATCGGGCGCGAGCTCGTGCGTCTGGGGCTCTTGCGCCAGACTCCGGGATTGCGCAGCGTCATCGAGCTCACCGAGAGTGGCCGCCGGACGCTGCTAGAACGCACGAGCGTGCACCTCACGGCGGCGGCGCCCGCGATGGCCACCTCGCGCTCCGAACGCGTGCACGACGATATCGCATGCGACGAATCGCTCTTCGAAGAATTACGCACGCTGCGCAAATCGCTCGCCGACGAACGCGACGTGCCCGCCTACGTGATCTTCCCCGATACGACGCTTCGTGCGATGGCTCGCGACGTGCCGCGCGGTGCCGACGAATTACGCCGGATCGCGGGCGTCGGCGATCGGAAGCTTGCCGATTACGGCGACGCCTTTCTCGCCGCGATCGCGCGCTACGAGGGCGCACGCCGGGAACCCGCGACCCCGCGCGCGTAGCCGACGAGATGCCCACATTTCACGCAGCCGACGGCGCCGAACTCACGTACACCGATCTCGGTCCGCACGGCACGATTCCGCTGCTGTTCATTCACGGCTGGCAAGCCGATAGCGGAACGTGGGCGATCGTCATGGAGCGCCTTGCGAAGCGTCACCGCACGATCGCGATCGATCTCCGCGGATTCGGTCAATCGAACACGGCGCCCGGACCCTATCGTGTCGAGAATTTTTCCGACGATCTCAGCGCGCTCGTTGCCGACCTCGACCTCGATCCGCTCGTCGCGATCGGACATTCGATGGGTGCCGCCGTCGCGCAACGTTTTGCGATCGATCGCCCCGATGCTGTGGAAGGTCTCGTGCTCGTGTCGCCCGTGCCCGCGAGCGGCATCGCATTTTCACCGAAGACCGTCGAGATGTTTCGTGGAACCGCGGGGAACGCCGTCAATGCAAATGCATGGCTCGCGCAGCTCACGTTTCGCGAACCGCCGCTCGAGATCGTGACGCTCATGCGTCGTGCCGCGGCGGCCGTTCCCGTGCCGGTCGCCCTCGAAAGCTTCGATTCGTGGCGCACGCTCGATTTTGCCGATGACGCAGCGACGATCGAAACGCCGACGCTCGTGCTCGCACCCGAACACGATAAACCGATGACGCCCGCATTTGCCAAAGCGAACGTCGCCGACGTGATCGCGGGCAGTGCGTTTGAGATCGTTCGCGACTCCGGGCACTATGCGCCGCTCGAACGGCCCGATCACATCGCCGCGTCGATCGAACGCTTCGTGGACGCCTTGTGACCGGAGGCGACTCCGGGCCACCGCACGTTCGCCTCGATCGCGCGCAATGGGTGCGGCTCGTCATCGTCGGCGTGCTCGTGCTCTTCGCGCTCGGCCGGGTCGCGCCGGATTGCGTCCGCGTCTTCTATCCGCTCGGCGTTTTCGGATACGTGACCGACACGAAGGGCGTCGTCGCACAAGCCGCGGCAAGCGTGCCGCGGGGTTCGGATCGTATCGAAGCGGGCGACGTGATTCGCATCGATCGGATCAAACCGTTCGACCGTAAACCGGGCTTCGTCGGCCTCGGCTACAGCTACGATAATAAAGTCCGGTACGTTCCGATCGAACGCGCGGGCCACGAGCGCATCCTCCATCTCATCGCGCACGACGAATCGCTCGCCAATCGACTTTTGGTGCTCTTGCGCATCGCGATCTACATCGTGGTCGTGGCCTTCGGTGCGTTGCTCGTGATCGTCAAGCCCAACCTCGGCACGGCGGCGATCTTCGTTTACGTTCTCGGTGGTGAATTTCCGACGACGTATCTCGACCTCGTCATCCCTAATCCGTGGAGGCAGATTCCGGAGTGGATCTCGGCCACGCTCACGGGCGCCGCGCGACCGGCGTTGCTCGTCTTCGCGGCGTCGCTTGCCTGGAACGTGCCGAGTCTGCGCGTTCGGGTTGCGTGGCTCGGCGCGGCGCTCGCACTGGGACTCGGAACGCTGCACGCGTATGCTTTCGAGCGGCTGGTCTATCTCGGGCAACCGGCCGTCGCCGCGAGCAATCTCTACGCGACGCTCTCCACGGTCTTTACGCTCGCGACCACGATCGTCTTCATCGTCGCCCTCGCACGCGCGCGAGGACGCGCGCGACAGCGCATCGGTTGGATCGTCGTATCGTTCGCGTTTGCCGGCATCGCACGGCTGCTTTCCGATGCGTTATTTCCCGCACATCTCACGCCACAACTCAACGCCCTCTTGCTCACGCTCGCCGTCTTGCCGATCGTCGTCGTGTGGATCGGCGTCGTTCGCGATCGCCTCTTCAACGTCGATTTCGTCGTGAGCCGCGCGCTCGTTTACGTCGCGCTGACCGCGGGCGTCATCGGCGCGCTGACGATCATCGAAGAAGTGGGCACGCTCATCTTCTTCTACAACAGCAGTCTCTCGTACGCCGTGCTCATCGGCCTCTCGGTCGCGATCGGTGCGTTTACGAGTCGCTTGCGCGCGCCGATCGAGCGATTCGTCGATCGATTCATCTTCCGCGATCGCCGCTCGCAACGTAAATCGCTCGAGGCGATCGCGCGAAGCGTCATCGATGCGAACTCGACGGATGAAGTCGACGATGCCCTCCTCGAGCGAACCGTCGTCGCGCTCGAACTCGCCTTCGCCGGCATCTATCGACGCGAGCCCAACGGCTCGTTCTCGTTCGATCGCGGCATTCGATTTCCACGCGATGTCGCGATGACGATCGGCGCGAGCGATCCGCTCGTCGCCGCGATCGCGCAGACGCGCAGCTCGCTCGCGCTCGACGGGCGGACGGCCGCTCACAACGGGCGCACGCTCAGCGACGATCGCGTCGCCTTCGCGGCGCCGCTCTTTATCGAACGTGAAATCGGCGCGATCATCGTCTACGGTCGTAACGTCGGTGGTCTCGACCTCGATCCCGACGAGCGCGAACTCGTCATCGAGATCATCGCACACGCCTCGATCGCTCTGGGTGCACTCGAACTCGCGCGTCTGCGCGCGGTGGTCGCCCGCAACGCGACGCCGGCGGCAACCGCGTAGCGATTCGCCCGCGCTTCCTCCGATCTCCAAAAGCTTGACAATGCATCCATTATGGATATAATCCATATCGGATATATCCTTGTTGGAGCTATATTGATGAGCCGATCCGAGCATCCCGAAACGCCTCCCTTGAGTGCCGCGACCTTTCACATTCTTCTCGCGCTTGCCGGTGGCGATCGCCACGGCTACGCGATCGGCAAAGAAGTCGAGGAGCAAACGGCCGGTGCCGTGAGTCTCGGGCCCGGCACGCTCTACCGGATCCTCAAGCAGTTGACCATCGATGCGTGGATCGCGGAGATCGATTCCGCCGACGACGAACACGAGCGCAGGCGCACCTATCGCCTCACGTCGCGCGGCCGTGCGATCGCGCAGGCCGAAGCGCGCCGCCTCGATGCACTCGTGAGCGTCGCGCGTGCGCGCCGCCTGCTGCCGGCACTGGCACGGTAAGGTCGATGAACGCCATGATCGCCGCCATCTTCCGCGTCGTCCTCGCGACGACGCCACGCGACTTTCGCACCGCATACGCATCCTCGCTCGAACGCGATTTCGCCGAAGAATTAAGTTCGCGACCGAGCGCCGTTTTACGCCTCGGCTATGCCGCTTCCGCAACGGGCGATCTCATCATCACGGCGATCGACGAACGCACGGCGAATTTCCGTCGCGATCTCGCGTTCGCGATACGGTCGATCCTCAAAACGCCGGGAATCGCCGCCGTTATCATCGCCACGCTCGCACTCGCGATCGGTGCGAATACGGCGGTCTTCAGCGTGCTGCGTGCGGTCGTTCTGCAACCGTTACCGTATCCCGATTCCGATCGCATTGTCGTGCTGAGCGGCCTCAAAGACGGCGCGCCCTTCGGGCTCTCGCTCCCCGATTTTGCAGACGCGCACCGCGCGACGCAGACGCTTGCGAAAGCGGCCGTCCTGGTCGATTATTCCGAGGAACACGTCCTCGAAGGGCACGGCGAGCCGCGCTCGGTGACGCTCGCGACGGTCACGCCGCAATACTTCGACGTCTTCGGCATTCCGCCGCAGGTCGGCCGCTACTTCGAGGATCGTGATGCGCGTACCGGCGGGCGCGTGCCGATCATCGTCTCCGAACATTTGTGGCGAACGGCGCTCCAGAGCGATCGCAATGTCGTCGGATCGATCTTGCGACTCGAAGACGTGCCCTATCGCGTGGTCGGTATCGCGCCCGCTCGACTCTCGGCACCGGGCATCTCGGCGGCACACTTCGATGCATGGCGCGTCATGTCGGAAAGCGATTCGGCGGCCGGTTTTTACAACCGTAACGCGCACATGTTTTCCGGCATCGCGCGCTTGCGCGGCGACGCAACGCTCGCAGGCGCGCGTGCCGACCTCGATCGGACTTTTGCGGGGCTGCGCGCGAAATATGCCGACGATCGTCACTATAGCGTCTCGGCCGGCCGTTTCATCGACGACGTCGTCGGCAACATCCGACCGACGCTCGTCGCGATCTTCATCGCCGTCGCAGGCGTGCTTGCGATCGCGTGCGCGAACGTCGCGAACCTCATGCTCGGACGCGCGAACGCGCGCGAACGCGAACTCACCGTTCGACTCGCCCTCGGCGCGTCGCGGCGACGCATCGTCACGCAAATCCTCACGGAGGCCTTCGCTTTCGCCGTCGTCGGCGGCACGCTCGGCGTCCTCATCGCAATCGCAGCGGTCGGCGCTTTCGTTGCATCGCGCCCATCGTTCGTGCCGCGCATCGAAGATGTCCACGTGGAAGGCATGACGCTGCTCTACACGGCGACGATCGTTATCGTCACCACGGTCGTCTCAGGCATCGTCCCGGCGCTGACGTTCGCGCGTCGCGATCTTGCGGGCGCGCTCAAAATGTCGGGCCGCTCGGGGGATGCGAGCGCGGGCGAGCGCGGGCGTGCGGCGCTCGTCGTCTTCGAGATCGCAGCTACCCTGGCACTCGTGGTCGTCGCGGGTCTCGTGGTTCGCAGTTACGCATCGCTCACGTCGCGTCCGATCGGCTTCGACGCTAGCAACGTCGCGATCGTCGGCCCCATCCAAACGTCGGGAAGCCGCTATAACTCCGAAGAACGTAAAGCAGCGTTCTATCGGAAGACGCGCGCTCGCGCGCGCGCGATTCCCGGCATCGTCGATGCCGCGTGGTCGTTCGCCGCACCGTTCGTTCCGGTGCAATGGAACCAAAGCTTCGAGATCTTCGGCGAACCGACACCGGTCGGCGCTGTTCCGTCGGCACGGATGAATTCGATCGACGACGCGTATTTCGCCGTGCTCGGCATTCCGCTCCGCGCGGGCCGTACGTTCGACGCACGCGATCGTGCCACGACGAGTCCATCGATCGTCGTCAACGAAGCGTTCGTTCGCACGTATCTGTCGCGACGCGCGCCGCTCGGCACGAAACTTCTTTTGGGCGGTTCGAGCAACCGAACCAAACCTCGCGTATACGCGACCATCGTCGGCGTCGTCGCCGATGCGCGCGGATCGTATGCGACAGCGGCGCTGCCGACGATCTTCCCCGCGCTCGCCCAATCGCCGCCATATATCGCCGAACTGTTGGTCAAAACGCGACCCGGCGTCGCGGTCGATACCGCGCTTGCAAACATCGTTAGCGACGTCGATCCGCGATTCGTCCGACCGGAGATCGCTTCGATGACCGCGACGATGGCGCAATCCGCGGCGCGCACGCGATTGACGATGCAGACGCTCGTCGCGCTCGCCGCAATCGCGCTGATCCTCGCTCTCTCCGGGATCTTTGCCGTCGTATCGTACGGGGTCTCGCAACGCACGCGCGAGTTTGGCATTCGCATGGCGCTCGGTGCGCGACCGGCGACGATTCGCGGCGATGTCATCGCGCGCGCGATGCGCGTTGCGGCGATCGGCATCGCACTCGGCGTCATCGGTGCGGGCTTCGCATCGCGCGCGCTCACGATCACGCTCTTCGATATCGAAGCGATCGATCCGATCACGTTCGGATGCGTGATCGCACTCGTCACGGTCTCCGTGCTCGTGGCCGCGCTCGTCCCCGCTTGGCGCGCCACGCGCGTCGATCCCGCAATCGCGCTGCGGTACGAGTAGCATGGATATCGTTCGCACGCGTCGCGCGCCCGGAGCCGCGACATGGATCGCGCCGACCTTCGGTCTTACCGCCATCGGCGCGGGTGCCTGGTTTGCCGTACCGCTGCTCTTTCATCCGGCACCCGCGGTGCCGCACGTGTCGCGCGCGTCGATCGTCGTCGATGTCGCGCGTGACGAAACGCTCGTCCGCGCCGTCCGAGCGACGGGGACGCTCGTCCCCGATCGTGTCGTCGTCGTCGCGACGAACGCTGAGGGTCTCGTCGACCGCGTCGCGGTGCGGGCGGGCGCACACGTCGATGTCGGCACGATCGTCGCCGAGCTGCGCAATCCCGATCTCGACGCCGCGGTGCTCGACGCGCGCGCGCAATGCAACGCGGCGCGCGCGGAGCTCGCAAGCGCTCGTGAGAGCGCCAAGGCCACGCGTCTCGATAGCGATGGCGCGAGCCGTTCGGCATCGGCGCAAGCCGAGCGCGCCGGTGAGATTTCGACCACCTATGCGAGTCTCGCACGCGAAGGTCTCATCGGCACGCTTCAATACCGCGAAGCGCAGAGTAAGGCGACGGAAACGCGCGCCCTCGCCGCGATCGCCGCGCGAAAAATCGCCGTCGCCGATGCGGGCGAACGCGCGAAAATCGCCGTCGCGAAAGCGGCGGTCGATCGAGCGGATGCCATCCTCGCAGCCGATCTCGCGCGCGTCGCAACGCTCGTCGTGCGCGCCGGAAGTTCGGGGATCGTGCAGAGCGTCTCAGTCGATCCCGGCGCGCACGTCGCCATCGGCGGCGAGCTCGCGCGGATCGCAGGCGATCGCGATCTCAAGGCGGTGCTCGAGGTTGCCGAAGGTGACATGCGCGGCGTCGCCCCGGGCATGCACGTGGCGCTCGAGACTAGCGGCGCGGGCCGACTCGCGGGATACGTCGCGCGCATCGCACCCGTCGCCGTCAACGGCAGCATCGCCGTCGACGTCACGCTCGACCGCATCGCAAGCGGGATGCGTCCGTCGCAAAACGTCGACGGCACGATCGAACTCTTCCGCTCGCATCGCGCGCTTACGATCGCGCGTCCATCGGGTGCCGCCGATGGTAGCACGATCGCGCTCTTCCGCATCGCACACGGCGGAACGAGCGCACGTCGGACGGCCGTACACCTCGGTGCGGGATCGCTCGATCGCGTCGAGGTCCGCTCGGGTCTCGCGCGCGGCGATGCGGTCGTCGTCTCCGATCTCTCCGCAACCGTCACCGCAACATCAACCGAACTCCGCATCGATTCCCTTTAGGAGATTATCGTGCTCGTCGAACTCAATGCCATCGTCAAACGCTATCAAACGACCGACGTGGAAACGCTCGCGCTCGATCGCGTCGATCTCGCGATCGAACGCGGCGAATACGTCGCAATCGAAGGGCCGTCGGGATGCGGAAAATCGACGCTGCTCGCGATTTTGGGCCTGCTCGACACGCCGACATCGGGAACGTACGCACTCGCCGGAACGAATGTCGAAACGTTACCCGTCTCCGAACGCGCGCGCATTCGCAATCGCGAGATCGGCTTCGTCTTTCAAAACTTCAACCTCATCGGCGATCTCTCCGTCGCCGAGAACGTCGAATTACCGCTGACGTATCGCGGCATCTCGCGCCCCGAACGCAGGCGTCGCGTTGCCGAAGCGCTCGATCGCGTCGCGATCTCGCATCGCGCGCGTCATGCGCCGGCACAACTCTCGGGCGGGCAACAACAGCGCGTTGCCGTTGCGCGCGCGATCGCGGGCGAACCATCGCTTCTCCTCGCCGACGAACCGACGGGGAATCTCGACTCGACCAACGGCGAACTCGTGATGGAGCTTCTCGCCGATCTCCATCGCGATGGCGCGACGATCGTGATGGTCACGCACGATAATCGCTTCCATCGCTTCGCCGAGCGCACGATCTCACTGCTCGATGGTGCGATCGTCGCATCGGAACGCGCCACCGACATCGACGCACGACACGATTACGACACGCGCGCGATGAGCGCGCGAGCCTAGTGACCGACGCCCTGGTAGCGATCGAGCCCGACGCGCCAAAACCCATACGCGAGCGCTATGGAAACGATTCCGACGAGCGGCGTTAGCACGCCGGCGATCGCCGGGAGCGGTAGCGACGAATCGGTCTTATGCAGAAAATACATCGCCGGGAAATAATTCATGAATGCGAACGGCAGCGCGAACGTGAGCACGAGTCGCACGCTCCGCGAATAGATACCGATCGGATAGCGGGTGAACTCTTCTTCGAGTTGGAGCGTGATCCACTTGAGCGCATCGACGCGGACGAACCAAAACGACAGCGTCGAGATCGCGAGATCGATCGCGAGATCGATGAGCGCGCCACCCGCAACGATGAGCGGCACGAGCACGACGAATGCGAGATCCACGTGCACGCCCGCATACCACGTCGCGATCCCGAAATAGAACGCGGCCAATAACAACTCGTCGGGAAAGATCTGCCCGGGCGTCGCGATCGTCGCGAAGAGCGAATCGAGCGGTCGTACGAGCGTGCGATCGAAGTTACCGTCGCGAATATGCTCGGGAATCGAGGAGACGTTGGAAAAAAGCGTGTTATGGAGTGCGTGTGCGAGCATCCAGAACCCGTACATGAACGCCATCTGCCGGAAATCCCAGCCATTCATCGACGGAAACTGGTGGAGCACGACGTAGAGCGTCGCGATCGCCGAGCCGTGATAGACGAGCATGAACGCGAGCCACATGAGAAAGTTCTCGCGATATTCGAGCGTCGTGAGAATATTGATCCGCCAGTATTCGCGATAGACGCGGACCATGCGTCGCACGTTAGCCACCCTGAACGACGATGCGCTGCGCACCCGCACGCCAGACGACGATCGCAATCGCGCCTAAGATCGCGAGCCACAAGAGCTGCACGGCGATCGCACCGAGATACCGTTCGGGCCCGATTACGCCGACGTAAATCAAGAGCGGCGTCGAGAACATCGATGCGAACGGCAAGAAGGCGACGACGTGTTGCAGCGCTTCGGGAAAGAAAACGAGCGGGACGAGTTCGCCGCCGAGGAGCCCCGTGAGCCACGTGACGATCATCTGCACGGCGGAAATCTCCAGCGTCCAAAATGCTGTGCAATTGAGGAGAAAGTTGATACAGAACCCGATCAAATAGCCGATGAAAAAACTCAACCCGAACGCGGCGAGCGTGCCGAACGACGGCACGTCCACGTGGACGACCAAGAGCGCGAGCGCGAGCGACGGCACGATGAGGAGCGCGTGAAAGAGCACCTCGCCCGTGCCGTCGGCAAAATAATAGAGCGGGACGCTGATCGGCTTGAGGAAATCGGTCGCGATGCTTCCGTCGTGCAGGCGCTCGTGCAGCGCGCGCGTTTGATCGATATCCATCACGAGCCCCATGAGCAGCGCGACGGTCGAATACGTGATGATCGCGTGCAAAGGGAGATCGCGTGGCGCGGCATTGTGCGCGTAGAGTGCGACCCACACCATCCGCAGGAGATAGACGCGTACGAGGATAGAGCCGATATTCGTGAAGACATCGAAGCGATACGTCGCCTCGCGCGCCATCGCACGTGCCGCAAACGCGAAGTACGGTTCGAACCGAAATCGCGGCCCGCGGATGCTCGCGTTCACGACGGCAACGCCTCGGGTCGCGCATAGCCGTCGGTGTAGATGCGGCGCACGATCGATTCGATATCGGGTTCGACGATCGCGAGATCGCTAATCGTGTGACGCTCGGTGACGCGACGAATCAGCTCTTCGGCCGCCGTCGTCCGGCGATCGAAGCGCAGGTGAACGACGCTCATCTCGTGATGCACGACGGTCGCACCGGGGATCACGACCTCGCTCGAGCTCGCCTCGGCGAGCGTGACGACGAGCGTTCGATGCGTGCCGTATTCGGAGCGCAAGCGTTCGAGCGGCCCGTCGTAGATGACGCGACCTTCGTCGATGAGGACGATGCGCCGACAGAGGCGTTCGACATCGGCGAGATCGTGCGTGGTGAGGATGACCGTCGTTCCGCGTTCGCGATTGACCTCGGCGATGAACGTCCGGATCGCTTCCTTCGCGATGACGTCGAGGCCGATCGTCGGCTCGTCGAGGTAGACGATTTTCGGGTCGTGCAACATCGCGCCCGCAAAATCGCCGCGCATGCGTTCGCCGAGCGAGAGCTGTCGGACGGGCGTGCCCATGAAGCGTTCGAGATCGAGAATCTCGCAAAAATGCGCGAGATTCTGGCGAAATCGATCGAGTGGAATATCGTAAATCGCGCGCAAGAGCTCGAACGATTCACGCAGCGGCAGATCCCAATAGAGCTGGCTGCGCTGCCCGAAGACGACCCCGATATTCTGCGCGTTTGCGGCGCGATGGTCGAACGGCGCGATGCCCGCGACGCGAACCGTGCCCGATGTGGGCACGAGAATTCCGGTGAGCATCTTGATCGTCGTCGATTTTCCCGCGCCGTTGGGGCCGATATATCCGACGAGTTCGCCCGCATCGAGCCCGAAGCTCACGCCTTCGACGGCGACCTTCTCTTCATGGTCGCGTGCGAAGAGTGCTCGTACCGCCCCTCCGAGACCCGGCCCGCGAACGACCGAGCGAAAGACTTTGCGGAGGTCCGTCGCCTCGATAATCGCCATTGATCGATCCTCGTTCTGCGAAACCAAGAGCGAAGCATGCGCATGCGACGGTATCCATCGAAGGAAAGAGAGTCGCGGAACGGAACTCTCTTGCAAACGCTGTCGTTTGATGGTGGAAATCAGATTCGATCGGGGGTGAGATCACATGGCAATGAAGAAGAAAGTCGCGAAAAAGAAAGCAGCACCGAAAAAGAAGTAATTCTTTCGGATCTGAGCGCCCCGGCGCATTTTTTATAACGCAATTATCGAAAGAGCGCGGCTGGCAACAGGCGCGTTCTTTCTATCAGAGATGCTTTACGGCGCGAGCCCGCGGACGCGAGCGAGAAATCCCGTCACCGCATCCCAATTCTCGGCCGTCCCTTCGGCGTTTTTATCGTCGCGAAGCGTCGAGCTTCCGTGAATACCCGTGTGGGGAACGAAGTCGACTTTGACTTTCGAGGACGCCGCGTCACCGATCTCGCGCGCGGCGCGTTCCTCTCCCGGATCGCTCGCACTATCGAGGAAGAGCGGCACGTGCACGCGGCGCGCGGCCTTGCGGACGAAATGTTTATTGGAAAAGTACTCGCCGGGTGAAAACGCGAGGACGGCACTGATGTCGTGCGGATGCTTCGCGGCAAATGCGAAGACGAGCGAGGCCGAGTAGCTGCTTCCCCAGACGTACACGGGCGCGACGGGGAATTGGCGACGAGCGTACGCGAAGGCCGCATCCATATCGCGGAGCACGTCGAGATACGGCGCGCTGTGGCCGAGCCGGGCGACGGTGGCGTTGGGCGGTGCGTAGAGATCGCCGCCCGAGCGTTGATCGATGGCGATCGCGTTGTAGCCAAGGGTCACCAACCGTGGCGCGATCGTCGCGTATTCGGCCTTCCCCGAGCCCGCCTGATGGAAGAGTAGGATCACCGGGGCGACGGGGGAGGACCCCGTGTAGACGTCGGCCGCGATCGACACGCCATCGCTCGCGGTAAGCATCGCCGGCGTCGGCGTCGGCACGACGAGCTTGGGCACGAGCCCCATGGCGGCGAGAAGAGCGAATGACCGTAACATCTGACCGGACACATTCGCCGCGTCGCGATACTACCCCAGGCGAAGCGTGAGCACGTCGGATGCGGGAGCGGGCTCGGCGATGCTCAAGCGTGGTGGAGTTGCGGGGCCATCGGCGCTCGTCGCTTTCGAGGCAGCACGTCCGCTCGCTCCCCCGAGAACGGCCGCGATGCGCGATGGCGTAAATGGAGCTCGCGGTGCGGAGGGTGTGCCGGTGGCGACACGGGGTACGATGCTCGGAATTTCGGCACGCGGCGGTTGCACGGGGAGTTCGTTTTCGACCGCGCAGACGGCGTGGTCGAGTAAGCGCATGGTGACGTCGACGAGATCGAGCGTACGGAAGGTCCCGGGCGCCCCGATTGGTTCGTAGAGCACTTCGGCCCGTGTCGCATCGGCGGAAACGCGGACCTCGACGACGCGTTCGACGTCGTCGAAGGCACTCGGAATCGAAACGCTGTGTGAGAATTGGCCCGTCACGTCGACGGCGATGCGCATTTTCGTGCCTTCGAAAAAGCTGAGCGCGATCGAGAGGTCGCCATGTGACTTACTGCCGTCGGCCGTCACTTCGGCGAGCCGCAGATTCGTAATGGGATCGAGCGTTTCGAAGAAATCGGCGAGCAACGCGCGCAACATCGTGCGAACGGCCAGCAGCTGCTCCATCCGCTCGCCGCGCAAGTCGACGAGCGCCTTACGAGCGGCGAGCATTCGCGCGAAGTCCCGCTTTACGTCGGCTGTCATATACGAAGTATCGGTGAACGACCGAAGCCGGACCTACGCTCAGGCGTTCTCGTCCACATGATTGTGCGATCCGTCACGGGTCGGCACGAATATTTGTTTCGGAAAGCATACATTGGCCACCGCAGTCATCCACGAACGTGCGGGAGTCCGGTGGCATCGAAATCGGCTCCGGTCATCCAACGGATGAAGAGCCGATAGCTCGCGTATCCGGCTTTGACATGATTGGATTTGAGGTACCGGTCGTATGCGATGCGCTGCACCTGCTCCACGTGCGTGTTGACGTTTTGGAGGTAGTGCGCGCGAATCGCGGTGATATCGTCGTATGCGGTGCGCCCCATCCGATGCGAAACGTGCACGTCGCTCGGCAAGTTAAACCACACGAGAATCCAGCCGGAGTATGCGAGCAACGGATCGCGCGACGTGGTGCACGCGATGACCGCAATAAAATTCGCCTCGGACTCATCGGCGAACCCCGCGATGTGCGCCCATTCGTGGGCGTAGATCGCGGGCCGCTCGTACGGCGAGGCGGTCGCATCGAGATTAATTTCATGCGTCCACGGATCGGTGAAGCCGTTCGATGCGGAGAGCTGCATCATCGGCTGGAAGAGCGTCGGCTTGACGCGTGGAGGTGCGAAGACGTCGTGCGATCCCAGTCGCGCGATCGTCGCATCGAACGTCGGAACGAGTCGGTTCGCAAATGCGTCGCCGTCGCTTCGTTCGCGATGGGCCGCGTCGGCGAGTTGCGAGAGTCGATCGACGGTTCGATCGGCGAATGTCGCGACGGAGTTTTCATCCGTTCGGTCGTCGTGAACGACTACTTTTTGCGCGAGTGGAATGCGCGCGTAATTGTACGCCCATGAAATATCGAACCAGACGTAGATCGCGCACGCGACGGCAAGCGTTCGCGCGAGCGCGATCCCGGCGGCGCGGGTTCGCGCGCCGCGCGCACGCCGTATCGTGACGATCCAAAAGCGGACGAGCCACACCACGGCAATTGCAAAGAGCAGATCGCCGAGGCAAAACGGAAGCGGGCTCGTCAACGCGCGCACACCCCGATCGATCGCGGGATAGACCCCGGTCGAGTAATACCGCTCGATCCATGCGGCATTCGGTTGCGCGACGAGCACGACGATGGCGAGTGCGATCGCGACGACATCGAAGGCCGTGATGCCTCGACGAGCTGATCGTGGCGCGATGTGGGGAGGCACGCGTCGTTCTTCGAACACGGGTCGCGATGCTCTTTGCCGCCGTCGTCATTCCGATCGTTCGCGACGACGAGCCGGCGATCGTCTTCGTGCGCCGTGCCGAGCATTTACGGCGTAATCCCGGCCAAATTGCCTTTCCCGGAGGCATTATCGACGCGAGCGATGCCGGCGCCCGCGAGGCGGCGCTGCGCGAATTCGAAGAGGAGCTCGGCCTGCCGCGCGAGCGGGTCGAGATCTTCGCACAACTCGAAGATGTGGTGACGCTCGCACTTTCGGTGACGGTCACGCCATTTATTGGATCGATCGATCCGCCGGTCGAGTTCGCGTTCGATACGAGCGAGACGGCCGACGTTCATGAGATTCCGCTCCGTGCCATTTACGAGATCGGCATGCTCCATCGCGGCACCGAAAGCGTCGTCCACGATGGAACGCGCTACGACGTTCCGACATGGCTCTTCGATTATGCGGGGATCCATATTTGGGGTGCGACGGCGCGCATGCTCCATGCCCTGGTCACGCGCTACCCGACGGTCGAAGCGCTCGCCAGCGCGTCACGCGAAAAAGATTAGCGCCTAAGAAACGTGGGTAGAAAAATGGTATACCGCGGTCGATACGACCGCAGAAACGGATCTGATCGTGGGCGGTTTACTTTGGGGAATTATTTCGGTTCTTTTCGTTCTGTGGCTTTTGGGTTTCGCGCTGCACTTCGGCGGCGGACTCATCCACCTCTTACTGGTCGTGGCGGTCATCATGGTCGTCATCAACCTCGTAACCGGACGTGGCGCGCGCGTCTGACGACGTCGAACACAGCCTTTGAAAGAGCGTGCGGATGATCCGCACGCTCTCTTTTTTATTCAGTGCGCAGCAATCGAAGAGATCGCCGACGCTTGATAACGCACGTCGATGGGTATCGGCAGAGCATATGCGAGCAAGCGTCATCATCAACGAGCGCTCGAGTCGCACGCGCAAACATTTGGCCGAACTTCCCGGCCTTCTGACCGCGCGTGGAATCGAGATCGACTCCTTCACCGTCGTCCCACATGAGAAGGCGCTGCGCAAGCGTCTCAAACGCGTCGTGAAGGATGGCGCGACGCTCGCGATCGTCGGCGGTGGCGACGGCGCCATGACGACGGCGTGCGACGTGCTCGCGCACGAAACGTGCGCGCTCGGACTCGTGCCGCTAGGCACCGGCAACAGTTTCGCGCTCACGCTCGGCATTCCCGATAACGTTCCAGGCGCGCTCGACGTCATCGCGGCCGGGCGGGTCGTCAACGTCGACCTCGGCACCGTGAACGGGACGCACTTCGCCAACTTCGCGACGATCGGACTCTCCGCAGAGATCGCAGACGAAGCGCCGCACGCACTCAAAGCGATCATCGGGCGACTCGCGTACGCCATCGGCGGCGTCCGCTCGTTCTTCACGCATAGGGCGTTTCGAGCGAAGATTCGTTGGGACTCGGGCAAGAAACAGATCGACACGCAGCAGATCGTCATCGCTAACGGTCGCTTTTTCGGCAGTCAGCCCGTTACGCCCGACGCCACGATCACCGATCGACGCCTCGCACTCTTCACGACGACGGGCGTTTCGCATCTCGAGGTCGCGCGTATGTACGTCGCCTTCGGACTCGGTTTACAAACGAAGTTACCCGATGCCATCGTCGTTTCATCGCGTGAGATCGTCGTGAAAACCTCGCCCAAACAACTCGTGAGCATCGACGGCAACACGCTCGGCAAAACACCCGCGCGTTTCGGCGTCGCTCCGCGCGCCCTTCGCGTTTGCGTTCCGGCGAATTTTGACGATGCGCGCGATTAGCTCGCTCGAAATGCGCTTATGGATCGGAGCGCTGGTCTGTTTCGCGCTCTTCTTCGCCCTCGGCGCCTTCGTCTCGTCGCGGCCACCGACGAAGATCGACCTTGCGGCAGCCGCACTTCGCGGCTCGTTTACACCGCTCGCGGTCTTCTTCACCGCGCTCGGTCGAACGTTTCCGCTGATCATCATCGCGGCGGTTGCCGCCGTCATCGCCCTCATCTTCCGTGCGAGCGTCGTTCCGGTGATCGCAATCCTCGTCTCGCAGGTGCTTTCGCAAGGCGTGGTCGCCGCGCTCAAGCCAGTTTTTCATCGTATGCGCCCCGATCACTGGCTGCTCTTTCGCGAGAAAGACCTCTCCTTTCCGAGCGGTCACGCGACGACGTCCATCGTCTTCTTTGCGGCGATGGCGCTCCTCGCAGCGCGCGCGCCCGCACTCCCACGACCGGTCGCAATCGCCGCGTCGACGCTCGCCGCCACGTGCGTCATCGGTATTCCGTGGTCGCGGCTTGCGCTCGGCGCACATTATGTAACCGACGTGACGGGTGGTTTGCTTTTCGGAACGGGCTGGCTTTGCGCGACCATCGCACTCGCCGTGCGCTTCGGTGCGATCCGCCTCTGAGAGCGAAGTGTTCGCGAACCGCGCGCACGAAAGGGCGCGCGTGAACGACACGATCGATATGCGCCCGGGCGAAGTGCTCGAAACCGAACATCTCGAGCCGTACTTGCGCGCGCATCTCCCCGAAACGACGGGGCCGATGAGCGTTCGCCAATTCGGCAACGGCCATGCGAACCTCACATATGCAATCGCGTTCGGCGAGACCGAGTACGTGTTGCGACGACCGCCACATGGGCCGCTCCCCAAAGGCGGACACGACATGGCGCGCGAGTATCGCGTGCTCTCGAAGCTTTGGCGCACGTTTCCACTGGCACCGCGCGCATTCGTCTTGTGCACGGATCCCGCAATTCTGGGCGCCGATTTCGTGGTCATGGAACGCAAAGTCGGCATCGTCATTCGGCGCGAATTACCGGTGCGTATCGCGACCGACCCCGCGGCGTGTCGGCGTTTGGGCGAAGCGTTCATCGATACGCTCGCGGCATTTCATCGCGTCGATTACGTAAGCGCGGGGATCGCCGATCTCGGCCATCCCGACGGCTATCTCGAACGTCAACTCGATGGCTGGGTCGCGCGGTGGGAAGCCGCACGAACGCCACGGTTCCCCGACGCGACCGCCGCGATTGCGGGCCTGCGCGCGACGCGTCCGGAGTCCGGAGCGCCCGCCCTCGTGCACAACGATTTCAAGCTCGAGAACGCGATCGTCGATCGAGCCGACCCCACGCGCGTCGTCGCGATCCTCGATTGGGATATGTGCACGGTCGGTGATCCGCTCGCCGATCTCGGCAACGTGCTTTCGCTCTGGACCGACCTCGGCCAAGAACCCGCAATGGGGAGCAGCACGATGCCGACGGGCGCACCAGGCTTTCCGACCCGCGCGGAACTCATCGCCCGCTATGCCGCGGCGACGGGACGTGACTGCTCGCGCGCCGCCTGGTATCACGCGTTTAATATCTTTCGGTACGCCGCGATCTCGCAACAAATTTTCGCACGGTACGTTCGCGGCCAAACGACCGACGAGCGCTTTAAAGACTTCGGCCTCTTCACCGCCATCCTCGTGGCGCGGGCGACCGCGATGGTGAACTCGGGGATCTCAGCGCAACCGTCGACCGACGTACGTCTTTGACGCAAGCGACCGATCCGTGCGACTATCATCGTAACCACGCGCGATCTTTCGAGAGCTCCGTTACGATCGAATTGCGCACGCTCGAGAAAGATTACGAAAATTTCAACGTTCGATACCTTCGGTCTGCGACCGCATTTAGTGCGCGCCATCGCGGATATGGGCTTTACCGAAGCCACGCCGATCCAAGTCGCTTCGATCCCGCCAGCCCTCGCCGGCCGCGACGTTCTCGCAAGCGCTCCGACCGGAAGCGG
>JANYGA010000231.1 GCA_025359485.1 Rhodospirillales bacterium
CCCGAAATCGTCGAGCGAGATGCCGCAACCGCTCGCACGCAAGTCCGCGAGCGTCGCGAGCGTTCGATCGTCTTCGAGAAAGAGGACGTTTTCCGTAATTTCGAGATCGAGTCGGCGCGCATCGAGTCCTGAGAAGCGTAAGGCTTCGGCGACCGTCGCGGTGAGATCGCCCGCTTCGAACTGGATCGGCGAAAGATTAACGGCGAGACCGATACGCGACGGCCACGTCGTCGCCTTCGCGCACGCGTCGCGCAAGATCCACTCACCGAGTTGCACGATGGCACCCATCTCCTCGGCGAGTGAGATAAATTCGTTCGGGGCGAGGAGGCCGCGTTTGGGATGACGCCAGCGCACCAGCGCTTCGAACGCGTCGACCTCGCCCGTCTGCAGATCGACGATCGGTTGATAGAACACGCAAAATTCGCCAGCGGCGAGCGCGCGTTGGAGATCGTTTTTGAGCGTCCGCTTCGTGATCGCGCGCGTCAACATCTCAGGTTCGAAGACGCGATAGGTGTTGCGGCCCTCGCCTTTCGCGCGATAGAGCGCGAGATCGGCATTTTTGAGCAGGGTCGCTGCGTTCGTGCCATCCACCGGTGCCGTCGTGACGCCGATGCTCGCCCCGATCGTCACGCGTTGACCTTCGATCTCGTATGGCAGCGCGAGTTCGGCAAGGATGCGCGAGACGTTGGATGTCGCGTCGCCCGATGCGCGCAGGTCGAGAAAGATGATCGCGAATTCGTCGCCGCCGAGTCGCGCAACCGTGTCGCCGACACGGACGCACGAGCGTAAGCGATCCGCAACGGCGCGCAACAGCGCGTCGCCGACGGCATGGCCGAACGTATCGTTGACGCCTTTGAAATCGTCGAGATCGATCGACGCGATCGCGGCCATTGCGCCGCTTTCCACGAGCGCAAGCGCCTCGTGAAGACGATCGTTGAAGAGGACGCGGTTGGCGAGCCCGCTGAGCGGATCGTGACATGCCATCAGCGCGATCTGCGCTTCGGTCGCCTTGCGTTCGGTGATGTCGCGCAAGATCGAGATGACGGCCGTCTCGCCATCGGCGAACGGGTCGCCCGGAACTTTGCGAGCCGCAACCCAATGCGCCTCGACCCAGATGTAGGAATCGTTTTTATGTCGCAGTCGATAGGCGTGCGTCGCATCGCGCTCACCGCCCGTAAGAAAACGATCGTAGGCGAAGGCAACCCACGCGCGATCTTCGGGATGCAAGAAGTCCGCGAAATCGACATCGATGATTTCCTGAGGTTCGTAACCCAACAGCTTTTTCGACGCGGGTGACACGTAGGATCGCGTACGGTCGGCGCGCGTGCGAACGATCATGTCGGCGGCGTAATCGGCGATCATTCGGTAGCGCGATTCGCTCTCACGGAGCGCCACGGCATCGGCGGCGCGATTTGGCAATGCCGCCGTCGTGCGCGTGAGAAAGTATAACGGCTCGCCACGTTCGTCGCGAATGAGCGACTGCTGCTCCCGGACGTCGATCGACGACCCGTCGCGGCATAGCAAGCGCAGATTGGCCTCGTGCTGCGAGAGATCACCTCGTGCGATCGATTCGAGCGTTTCGAGCGCGGCAGGGAGACGACTCGCATGCACCACGTCGTGAATGCTTCGTTCGCGTAGGGTTTCGACGTCGTAGCCCGTCAAGGCGAGATACGCGGGATTCGCTGCGATGTAGCGACCGAACGAGCCCGACTGTGCGCTCGCGAGCGAGATACCGAACGGGGCGCGTTCGAAGGCAAGTTCCGCAAACACGCCGCCACTCGTCTGTTCGAGCAGCGGCATTATGGCGTTCGGCTTTGCGATCATCAACTACGTTCCTCGCACCGACGCAGGAGAGCGTCCTCACCGCTACATCGGCCGTCGCGAAGCGCAATCCTAGTTAGTGTGAAGGCCAGACGGAAGCTTTACGTATCGCAATCGGCCGCGCTCACGCGGTCGCGCGGAAGACGAAGGCGCGCATCGCGCCATCGACCGGTTCGCCAAGCGAAGTCGTCAGCGCGCGCGACGCTTGCGCGATGAGTTCGGGGAGCGCGGCGGGATCTCGCGCGACGATCTCCGCGCGGAGCGGCGAGCCCTCGATGAGGCCCCGGGCGACGCCATCGGCATCGGTCGCGCAGCTTCGCTCGGCGACGTCGTCGCACGTAACCTCGCCGAATCCGGCAGCACGAAGATCGCGCTCGATCGCAACCGGATCGCCGTGACCGTATGGCGTGCGTCGCAAAAACGACGGCGGATCGTTCGGAAACGAACGCGTCACGAGGTCGGCAACGATCCGCCCCGCATCGTTATCCTCGATCGGTCCCCAGACGCTGACGAAATACGTGCCGCCGCGGCGTAGCACGCGTCGAGCTTCGCGAAACGATGCGAGACGATCGGGAAAGAACATCACGCCGAATTGGCAGACGACGACTTCGAATCGCCGATCTTCGAAAGGCAACGTCATCGCATCGGCCGTCGCGAACGTAACGTTCGGTCCGGCTCCGACGCTTCGCGCGCGGTCGATCATCGCCGCGTTGAG
>JANYGA010000238.1 GCA_025359485.1 Rhodospirillales bacterium
GTCGTCGCGCGCGCGACGATCGTCGCGAGCGCACGACCGCTATCCCGTGCGACCGCGAGCGAATACCGATCGCCCGTCTGCGTCCAGGTTCCGAGCGCGTCGCACTCCGCGTCGCAGGTGAAGCCCGCCGCGGCAAAGGTCACGCGCGCCGCACCGCCGTGTGCCGCTACGAGCGCGGCCGGCGAATCCTGCGCGACGATGCGCCCCGCCTGCACGACGGCGATCTCGTCGCAGAGTCGTTCGGCTTCCTCGATGTAGTGCGTCGTGAGCACGATCGTCTTTCCGGCGCTTTTGAGGCGCTCGACTTCCGCCCACAGAATGCGTCGCCCGAAGGCGTCCATCCCCGCGGTCGGCTCGTCGAGAAAGACGACATCGGGATCGTGCAAGAGCGCGATTGCGAGCGCGAGGCGCTGCTGTTCGCCGCCGCTGAGTTTGCCGACGAATCGTCCGAGCATGCCGCCGAGCCCGACGCGTTCGGCGAGGATCGCAGCTTGCGGCGGCACCATGTAGTAGGCCGCGTACAGCACGAGAATCTCTTCGATCGTCGCCTTCTCGGGCAGCGACGTCGCTTGCAACTGCACGCCGATGCGCGGCTTGAGCTTCGCAAATTCCGCGCGCACGGTCGGATCGAATCCGAGCACGCGGACGCTCCCTGACGTGGGCGCGGTAAGCCCGATGCACGTTTCGAGCGTCGTCGTTTTGCCCGCACCGTTACGTCCGAGCAGTCCGAAAGCGCGCCCCGGCGCGACGGCGAGCGTGATCCCGTCGACGGCCGTGACGGTACCGAAGCGTTTGACGAGCTCGTCGATGGCGATGGCTGGAGAGATCACACTGCACGGACTCAAGGCGGCGCCCCGCAGTTGCGAGCGGGGAGGCGCGGCCGCCGGGAGAATCGCTTGCAAGAATGGCCGTCGACCCCGCGCCGCCGCATACCCCCACCCTCGCCCTTCCCTGGGACGCTTCGGCGCGTGCGAGCCTCGACGAGCTTCCCGTCGTCGCGTTCACGACCGATGCCGCGGGAACGGTGACGTGGGTGACGCGGCGCTGGTATGAAATTACGGGCATCGAACGCGACGTGCCGCCCGATACGGCATGGCTGCGCGTCCTGCACGAAGACGATCGCATGGCCGCTTTCGGGTTCTGGAAACGTGCGCGGGCGACGGGCGAACGGTACGAAGCGACGGTGCGTGCGCGCATGCGTGATGGGACCTATCGCTGGTTCCTGACCTCAGCCGATCCCGTGCGCGCGCACGACGGCACGATCGCCTATTTTTTCGGGACCGCCATCGAGATCACGGCGCGTCGCACGGCGGAACTCGCGATGGAGGCGCGTGCCGCGGAGTATCGCGCGCTCGCCGACGCCATGCCGCAAATCGTTTGGACCTCGACGACGGGCGTCAACGATTACCTCAACGCGCAGTGGTTTCGCTACACCGGCATCGATCCAAGTGAGAGCGCGAACCAGTCGTGGGCCGAAGCGCTGCACCCCGACGATGTCGAAGCGACGTCCTCGCATTGGAAGCGATGCATGGCGACGGGCTCGCCCTTCGAAATCGAATATCGCCTCCGTCGCGCCGATGGCGTGTATCGCTGGTTTCTCGGCCGCGGCACGCCGTTCTTCGGCGACGATGGTACGGTCGCGAAATGGTTCGGGACGTGTACCGATATCGACGACCTCCTCCGCCACGAACGAGCCGAGCGCTTCGTCTCCGATGCGATGGAAGAGCTCGCGCGCGCGCGCGATGTCGCCGAATCCTGTCGTCGCGTCACCGCGCGCGCGGTGCGGTCGATCGCGACGTATTGCGTGGTCGATCTCATGCGCGAAAACGGTCGACTCGAGCGCGTCGCGTGGGCGCACGCCGATCCCGCGCGCGAAGTCGAGCTCGCGGAAATCGTCAATTATCCACCGCGCGCCGATCGCACCGAGAGCCCCGTATCACGCGCGCTCGGTCGCGATCGCGCGGCATTCGTCCCGCGTTTTGACGATGCGTGGAAGCGCAAGACCGCGATCAACGAAGATCACTACCGCTTCTTGAACAAGATGCGCGCGTCGTCGCTCATCACGGTACCGCTCGAAGCGTACGGCCGCGATATCGGGGCGATCACGTTCTGCTACGCCGATACCGACGAACGCTATAGCACGGTCGACCTCGCGGCCTTCGGCGACGTCGGCCGTCGGCTCGGTGCGGCGATTGCGAACGCGCAGAGCGCGCAACACGATCGGTCGGTCGCGAGCCGCTTCCAGCGTGCCGCGTTGCCGAAGTCGTTGCCAAACGTCCCGGGCGTGACGTTCGATGCGGTCTATCACGCGGCGGCGGGCGATGAAAAAGTTGGCGGCGATTGGTACGATGCCGTCACGACGAGCGACGGTCACGTCGCGATCTCGATCGGCGATGTCGCGGGCCACGATCTCGAATCCGCAGTCGGAATGATCGGCATCCGGCACGCGATTCGCACGGCGATGCTTCTGAGCCGCGCGCCCCAGGACGTGCTCGAAACCGTCAATGCCGCGATGGCGAGCGACGTTGCGGGCCGCTTCGTCACGGTCTTCGTCGCATCGCTCGATCTCGCGACGGGCGTCGTACGCTACGCATCGGCCGGGCATCCCGCACCGCTCGTTCGTCGCGCGAACGGCGACGTCGAAACGTTGATATGCGACGCGCCGCCGCTCGGCGTCTACGGTGATGGCGAACGTTACGAGGAGCGCACCGTGACGCTCGCGCCCGGCGACGTGCTCGTCCTCTACACCGACGGCCTCATCGAAAGCGATCACGATATCGTGGCGGGCGAAGCGGCGCTCCTGGCGAGTGTGGCCGAAGAAGCCTTCGCGCTCACGCCGAGTCCCGCGATCTATCTGCGCGACCGTTTGCTTCGCGGTAAGAGTCACGACGATATCGCGATTTTGATCGCGGGTTTTGCGTTGCCCGACCGCTGGGTCTTCGAGGCGGTCGATGCCTCCAGTGCGCAGGGTGCGCGCGTCGCGTTTTCGCGCTACATCGCGCGGACGTGTTCGCCGGATTCCGACTTCGTGGGCTGCGAGATCATCTTCGGCGAACTCATCGGCAACGTGGTCCGTCACGCGCCGGGTCCCGTCGAAATCATCCTACAATGGAACGGCGATCGTGCCACGCTCCACGTCTACGATCGCGGTCCGGGCTTTCCGTATCGTGGCGCGCATCTTCCCGAAACATATTCCGAAGGCGGTCGCGGCATCTACATCGTCAACCAGCTCGGGCACAACTTGCGCATCGAGAATCTCGCCGAAAAAGGCACGCACGTCGCCGTCGAGTTACCCGTGCGCCTGTTATGAGTCGCGCCACGCTCTTTGCCGACGGGGGTTCGCGCGGCAATCCCGGCCCCGCGGCCAGTGGTGCCGTGCTCTTCGGTGAAGATGGTACGGTCCTTGCGGAAGTCGGGCTCTATCTCGGGGTCGCGACCAACAACGTTGCGGAGTGGCGCGCGCTCATCATCGGCATCGAACGCGCGCGCGAACTCGGGATCGAAGAGATCGCGATCCGGATGGATAGCGAACTCGTCGTGCGCCAGGTCACCGGCGTCTATCGCGTCAAACACGCCGATCTCATTCCACTGGCCTCTCAGGCGAAGTCGATGCTGCGCACGTTTAAGTCCGTCGATATCAAGCACGTTCCGCGTAAGGAAAACGCGGCGCCCGACGCCGTGGTCAATGCGGTACTCGACGCGGAAGCCGCACGCGCGCGATCGCGATGAAGCTCACGCGCAATCCGATTCCGCCGCTGGTTCTCCTCATCACGCTCGCCGGACTCGTCATCGTCTATCAGTTCTTCCAAGCGGCGGTTCTGCCGCGCTACAAGGCGTCGCGTGCCGTCTTGGTTTCGAAGTCGGAGCTGCGCCTATCGCTGCTCGTGACGCACGATCGCGGGCCGATCGCCGAAGAACAGTACACGATGTCCAACATCGACGGCGTCTCGAAAAGCCGTTACCGCGTCGTCGGCCGCGATAATCTCCAAGTCGCGATCGACGAACGGCCGCGCGAGACGACCGAGTTCGGACCGAACGTCGCGTATTTTTTCCAGCAAACCGTCGCCGACGGAATCTGGGAATTGCGAACGCATCCGCCGCGCGGCGACACCTCCGTGCACTACACGATCGACGTCTACCAACTCGTCAATGGTCAGCACGGCAGTCGTCACATCGTCTTTACCGATCCGCATTATTGGGCGACGACCGGCGGCCATCAATTCACGATCCATCTCGATAAGAAAAAGCCCACGCCCGCATTCGTCAACCTCACGAGCACGGCGCTCGTGGAGCCGCGTTACGAGAAAGTCGTCGCGGATTTCCGCGCCTTCGGCCCCGATTCGTTTCGTCATAAAGTAACCGCGGCGCGCGTGCGGCTGGGCGCGCGATCGTGATCCGCGCGCGCGTGTCGCTGCGCGTCGCGCTCGTCGCCTCCGTGCTCGCGATCGGCGGCTACGCGGCGTACGAGACGCTCGAAGCACCGACGAATCAGATTTTCGGCAAGACGATCGTTGCGGGCGCGCCGACGGTGCGCGAAGTCGCGCTCACGTTCGACGATGGTCCGAACCCGCCGTACACCGATCGCATCCTCGACGTCCTCCACGCCGAACGCGCGCCCGCGACGTTTTTCGTGGTCGGTCGCGCCGTCGTCGCCTACCCCGCGACGATGCGCCGAATCGTGCGAGACGGCCACGCTGTCGGCAACCACACGTGGGATCACGCGCACCTCATCGTGGAATCGCGCGGCACGATGCGTGCCGAACTCGACCGGACCGACGTCGCCATCGCGAAGATCACGGGTCGACATACGCATCTGATGCGACCGCCGTTCGGCTCGCGCGACTTCATGGTCGTCAACGAAGCGCATCGCCTGGGCTACCGCGTCGTGATGTGGAACGTCCCCCTGCCGCGAGATTGGGAACAGCCCGGCGACGCGACGATCGTCAAACGCGTCGTCGACAACGTCGGCGACGGCAGCATCATCGTGCTCCACGATGGGAACCGCGGCCGGATCTGCGCGCGCGAGAAGCGCCCGACGCACGATTGCGATCGCAGCCAAGAGATCGGCGCGACGCGTGCGATCGTCGAGGCCTTACGCGCGCGTGGCTTCCGCTTCGTGACGATTCCGCAGCTCATTGCGGACGCGCAGCCGAAGCGAGCGTAGGCTAAGGCCGATTGCGACCGAGGCGCTCGTGCGCGTCGACCCACTCGCCGGCGACCACGGCGGCACCGAGCGAAAGCTCGCCGCACAGCACCGTCGCCGCAACGATCTCGGCAAATTTGCGCGCTTTGCCCGTGCCGTAAGAGTCGAGCGTTTCGAGACACTCGCGCTGCGACGGTAAGCCCGTGCCCCCGCCATACGTCGCGACGATGAGCGATGGGAGCGTGATCGCGTAGTACAGATCGCCCGTTTCCGTGAGATCGGCGTAGACGACGGCCACGTGTGATTCCGCAACGTTCGCCGGATCTTGCCCCGTCGCGATGAACATCGCGGCGATCGCATTGGCGGCATGCGAACCGTTGTTGGTCGAACCGGCCATCCACGCGCCGAGCGACGACCGTAGGCGACTGTTGAAGAAGACCGATGCCGAGACGTGCAGATGTTCGCGCATGAGCGCGTCGGGAATCGTAATCTCCGCAATTACGCGTTTGCCGCGCGTGTGCAGCGCGTTGATGTACGACGCTTTTTTATCCGTGTCCATGTTGCTGCTCAGCGTAAAACTGAGGATCGGCGAGATTGCGGCATACTGCTCGCGAATCCACGTGCACGCGGCATCCGTCGCCTTGCTGCACAGGTTCTGTCCCGCGGCGTCGCCCGTCGCATAGTTGAAGCGCAGAAAGGTGAAGCGCGCCGCGAGGTAGCGTTCGATCGAAATGAGTTTGCCCGTGCGCGTCGTCGTTTCCGCAACGCGCGCGATCTCGGCGTGATGCGCCTCGATCCACGCGGCGAACGCCGTCGCTTCACGAGCGCTCGTGAAGCCGAAGACGGGCGCGCGTTGCATCGCATCGCCGACGACGGTCGTCGTCACGCCACCGGCCGCGCGCGTGACGCGCATGCCGCGGCCGTAACTCGCGAGCAACGTGCCTTCCGTCGTGGCCATCGGTACGTAGAAGTCGCCCGAGGCGTGCTCGCCGCGCACCGCGAGCGGTCCCGCAAACCCTAGCGGTACGGAAACGACACCCGTGAAGTTTTCGATGTTGCCTCGCAGGACCGATGCATCGAACGAAAGCTGTGAGACGTGCTCGAGCTTCGCGCCCGTTTTCGCCTCGATGAACGCGCGTCGGCGCGCGACGATCTCCAGCGAGTAATCTTCGGCTTTATCGCGCGGGATCCGAACGTCGTCGTTCCGAGTTTCCATGGAAAGCGGGTATGGTCACCGTACGGATGCATCCTGCCGCCCGACGCGAAGACCAAGGCGTGGTCGTCCTCTACGTCGTGCTCCTCATGTCGCTCGGGCTCGTGAATCTCGATTTCAAGCGAAACTGGCTGCGCGGCCAACTGCTACGGCTTGGCGTGGGCGTGCCGATCCTCATCGTCTACGCCTACCTCGAGATGCCGCCGCTCGTCTTCCCGCAGTGCCTCACGCTCTTGCTCTTCACGCTCGTGCCCAATGCCGCGTATGGCATCGCGATCGCGGCGGGCATGGCCGTGAAATCGCGGCGCATCGTCTCGATTCGACCGGCTTCCATTCAACCGTATCTCATCGCGCTTGCGATCGTCTTCGGGCTTGCGGGCATCCTTGCGATCGCGCCGATCGTCGATGCGGGCGGATTACGCGACGTCGCCGAGGTCGTCACCTCGAGCGCGCTACCGCCCAGTGCCGACGTCAAGCACGTGCGCGTCGTGCCACAAGAAGCCGCGATCTTCGCGGGCAATAAAGTCGTCGGGCAACTCGGTGCGTATTATCGGGTCGGCGACTTCAACGTCCAGGTCGCGGGCGGTAACCTCGTCTGGGTCGCGCCACTTGAATTTCATGGCATCGTGCAATGGCTCTCGCGCCGTACGAGCCCGGGCGTCATCGTCGTGAGCGCGGAGAACCCCGATGCCGGGCCCGAATTGCGGCAACGCGCGCCGCTGCGCTATATTCCGAGCGCGCTACTCAACGAGAACGTCAATCGCCACGTCTATCTTTCGTATGGCACCGAACAATTACTCGAAACGACGCTCCAGCTCGACGACAAAGGCGACCCGCAATACCTCGTCACGCTCGGTCGGCCGACGATCGGCTGGTCGGGCACGATCGTCACGGCCGTCGTCCTCGTCGATCCCGTGACGGGCGCGATGAAGCGCGTGCCCAAGGCGGAATTCGCATCGCTCCCGAGTTGGGTGAGCCGCGTCTATCCCGCCGATCTCGCACTCGCGTACAACGAATGGTTCGGCCAATTCGTCCACGGGCTGCTCAATAGTTTGCTCGTGAAGCGTGACGTGCACGTTCCGGCCCGCGCGGAAGTCTTCGGCCTTCTCGCGGGGACGCGATTCGTCTGGTTCGTCGATCACACGTCGCCCGCAAGCGACCAATCGATGACCGGCTTCACGTACATGGATACCGTCACGGGAAAGATCACGTACTACACGTCCTCGGGCGGAGAATTCAATTCCCGCGGCGCCGAAGACGCTGTGGGATCGAATCCGGTCGTACGCCAGGGCAAGCTTTTTCCAACGCAGCCGTTGCTCTATAATGCGTACGGGCAGAACACTTGGGTCGTTCCGCTGGTCGCGGAAACGGGGAAATATCAAACGGTGGCGCTCGTACAGGCGAAAAACGGACACGTCGTGGTCGGTGCGAGCGGAAGCGCGTCGCCGCAAGACGACGCATTCGCGCAATACGCCGCTTTTTTGGGCGGCGGTGCGGCCGCACAGGCGATGCGCGCGAGCGGCGAGACGACGCTTGCCGGTACGATCGAGCGGATCGCCTCCGGCAAATCGGGCACGGTCTACCTCACACTGCAGAACACCGCGGGCATCTTCACGACGACGGAAAACGATACCGCAATCGCGCTGCTCGCGCGTCCGGGCGATAGGGTAAAATTCAAGCGTTCGCCAGCCGATGCGACCGGCTTCTCCGCGATCTCGAACTTCCGCGACGATTCGCTCGCGGCGGCGGCGCGATGAGACGCGTCGATACCGAGCGGCTCGTGCTCGAGCCCGTCACCTCCGCGAACGCCATGACGCTATGGCGAATCATGCAGAGCGCGCATCTACGCGAATATCAAGACGTGCCGCGCCACACCAAAGACGAGTTCGCGCGTCGCGTCGACGCGCGGCCCAAGGCGTTCGATTCGCGCAGCATCGGTCGTTTCGAATGGCTCGTCGTCGCGCGCGCTTCGCAACAGGCGATCGGTTGGATCTCGCTGCGTGTCGGCGACGGTGGTCGCGGTACGGCGGAGATCGGATATAGCATCGTCGCGACGCACCGCGGCTCGGGCTTTGCGAGCGAGGCCGCGCGGGCCATCGTCGATTATGCGTTCGAAGAGAGCGATCTCCATCAACTCGATGCGTGTTGCGTACCCGCAAACGCCGCATCGCGCCGACTCCTCGCGCGCGCGGGCTTCGACGAAATACGCGTGCAGCGCAGCGGGGCGATCGTGCGCGGTCGCCCCGTCGATATCGTGATTTTCGAACTTCATCGCGATGCGTGGGTGCGTGCGAAAACGCTCGCCGCGAAAAAAAGCGCGGCTCGTTAAGCGAGCGCATACGCACGATGGGTTCGCATCTGGCGTAGCATCACGACGATGAAAGCCACGAATGCGGAACTCCATCTCGCGCGTTCGACCGGGCGTATGCGCGTCTTCATAGCGCGACCCGAAGCGCAAGGGCGTTTTTCCGGGCTCGTATTTCACCTCGCGATTCCGGTGCTCATCGGCGCGACCTACGGCGTCCTCTTCCACGATGGGACGACCGACGATGCGAGCGCGCTCGGTTGGGGCCCGCCTACGGTGTGATCTGGTGGTTTGTCGGTGCGTTGACGCTCTTTCCGTTGCTCCTGCGCAAACCGTTCGAGTGGACGACGGCCGCCGCTACGCCGGGTCTGCGAACTCGATCGTAATGCCGCTCGCTGCGTAGCCGTAATAGCGCGCGGGATTGCCGCCGAGATGGGCGAGCAGCGGATCGCGAACGACGGGCACCGTCACGTATGCGGCGATCTCTGCGCGCGGCACCCAAGAAAGCGCGACGGCGTGCGCGTCGCCCGCGGGGAGCACGGCGTCGCCGCGCGCGAATATCGAGAAGCAGCAAACGAGAAAGTGTGTGTCGCGATCGTACGATTCGGCAACGTAGGCGAGGGGACCGATGTCGATCGTGAGCGACGTTTCTTCGAGAAATTCGCGGCGGAGCGCCGCATCGAAGAGCTCGCCGTCACGTTGCCGGCCGCCGGGCAAATTCCATAGTGGCTCGGCGTGATTGGGATATCGCGATGCCACGAGCAAGATGGCTCCGTCGCGTTCGAGTAAGCCCGTGACGATGTGGATTCGCTCGGTCACGGGCGCGTCGGCAAGGCCCGACCGCTCGCCGCGATTGCACGGGCGGCTTCGAAGCTGCTTACTTCGGATGTGAAAATTGGAAAGACCATCGCGGCCAACATGATTTCGAGGAGACGTCGCACGCGTGAGGCCTCGGGCAAATGCAGCACGATGTGGAGCTTCCCGATCGTCTTATACAACACGGTGAAGCCCGTCGAATCGAAATAGGCGCATCGCGAAACATCGACGACGACGACCGGTTCGTCGCTCGCGCCGCGCAGAAGTGCGGCGAGCTCCGGCGCCGAGGCGATATCGACGTCGTCTGCGACACGAACGACGGCGATGTCGTCGACACGCTCGAGCGTCAGCATGAAAAGCTGCCCTCTCCAATGAGCCTGATGGAAGGTTGAGTTGGAGGGCTTCAGGCGATCGCGCAACGCTCCTGCGCCCTATTACCGACGACTGCCGTCGCAGTGGGGTCGCACGTCACAGCGCTCATCGCGCGTGGGTGGTTTCGCGATACAGTCCCGGTCGCTCGACCCGCCGCAGCGCGACGCGGAGCGTCTCGTTCGCGCCGCGTACGCCCGCCGCCGCGCGCATCGCAAACGTCCGACGTGCGACGAAGCCCGCGTCGACGAGCGCGAATTCGACCGCATGATCCGTCGCGATTTCCGCAAGCGCCGCACGCGCCACCTGCGGATGTGTCGAACGGTACGGCCGCACGTCTGCCGCCTTCGCAAGATAGACCTCGCGCGTCGCCGCTTCCGGTGTTGGAGGTCGCTCGACGGGATTGCCGAGGTCGAAATAGCGCCCGTGTTTTTCCGCGAGCGCCGCGGGCAACGCGACGTTGCCGTAATGATGATAGGTGTACGGCAGCACCACGGATGTGCCACGCACGCCGATCGCGCGTTCGTGCACCGCGTTCTCCCAGACGATCGCCGGATCGTAGCGGAAGAAGACGAATCGGCGCGCGATATCGCTGATCCAACGAAACGTTCCGAAGAAATGATACGTGTAGGCATCCACGGACCCGACGCTCGCGGGTAAACCCGGCAGTATTTGGCGCGCGATGTAGCGGAGTTGTTCGCCGTGGACTTCATCGGCATCGAGAAAGAGAATCCAGTCGGGACGCGCCGCGTGCGCGTTGAGTTCGGCGTACGCGCGATTGCGCATATCGGCAAAATCGACGAACGGATGCGGCGCTATACGCAGGCGGCCATCGCGCGCGAACGCGCTCGCCTCGAGGGTCGCGACGTTGGGCGATCGCACGAGCCCCGAGTTGTCGTTCACCACGAGCGTATCGACGACGCCTGCGATCCCCGCAAGGGCAGGCGCGAGATAGCGTTCGATCGCGGAACCGACGCACAGGGCACAGGCGATCGTGATCGTTGAAGTCTTCGACATAGCCGATGTTGACCGGATGCGCGAAGCGTGCGCGATCCGCACGGTCGTATTCGTCCACGAGCAAGGTGTTCCGCCCGAAGAAGAGATCGACGAACACGATCGGACCGATCCCGAAGCCGTCCACGTCGTGGCGCGCGATGCGGCCGGTCGCGCGGTCGGTGCGGGCCGATACTACGTTACTGAACCTTTTACGATTCAGATCGGCCGGATGGCGGTGCTCGCACCGGAGCGCGGTAGCGGAATCGGCGCCGCGCTCCTGGACGCACTGGTGAGCGAAGCACGCAAGCGAGGTTTTGTAAAAGCCCATCTTCACGCGCAGACGCACGCGACGGAATTTTATCGCAAAGCCGGTTTCTACGACGACGGTGCCGAGATGTGGGACGCCGGAATCCGACACCGGCCGATGTCGCGAAAGCTTGCTTGAAATCGAGTGACGTGTGGCCAAAAGTATATGCAAATGGCCTAGCTATCTTTTCGCAGAAATGTGTTATAGTGCCCGAAGTCGGGCGGCCATTTTACGGCGTCGCACCGTTCGACTCGACTAGCGCAATCCGGTAGAAGCGGTAGCTCTCCATGCGGAACTTGGGCGGTACGAACAGATCAGACGGACGCTTGGAGAGACCCGAACGTGTACACAGATGAAACCCTGAGCTGCGTTGACTGCAACAGTCAGTTCATTTTCAGTTCCGGCGAGCAGCAGTTCTTCGCGAGCAAAGGCTTCCAGAACAAACCGAATCGCTGCCCCGAGTGTCGTACGGCGCGGAAAGCGCAACGCGGTACGGCCGGCGGTGGCGGTGGCGGTGGAGCGAGCTACGGTGGAGCACCCGCCGGCGGCGGAGCTCGCGGAGGCGGCGGCGCGCGTGAGATGTTTCAGACGACATGCAGCCAGTGCGGCCAAACGGCGGAAGTGCCGTTCCAACCGCGCGGCGATAAGCCCGTGTATTGCCGGGACTGCTTCGCTTCGAAATCGTCCTCGTACCGGTAGGATCTAGCATCACCGTCGAATGACAAGAAAGCCCCGCCCCCATTCCGGGAGCGGGGCTTTTCATAACGTCGTTGCGAGCGTGTACCGATGATCGATCGTTCTCTCGATTTGCGGAGGTTTCTCGGCGAGCGACGCGCTCGAATCCGGCCCGAGGCGATTCGGACTCATCGCGCGTGGCCGTCGCCGGGTTCCGGGCCTGCGGCGCTGAAGAAGTTGCCGAGCGCTGCGGCGTCAACGTCGTCTGGTATACCCGATTCGAAACGGGCCGCGAACCGCTTTCCATTGCGGCGTTGCAGCGTCTCGCGACGTCTTGTTGCTCTCGCACGCGGAGCGGCGGCGCTTGCTCGAACTCGCGCCTCCCGGCGTCGTTGCCATCGACGAACGAGCCGACGCAGACGCGTTTGCGGGGATCGGTACGGCTTCCGCCACGCTGCGCGATCTGGCGCGATCGAGCGCTGCCGCATCGACGCTAGCCGAACTCGGGGATTGCGCGACGAACGCCGCGCCTGACCTCATAGGTGGGCGCGGACTCACATACATGCGCCGTTCGACGAGCGGCTTCGCGAGCTCGCGGTCGTCTCCGTTGCGGGCCCGCGAGCGGAGGCGCTGCTCGGTCATTGGCAACCGTGTGCGAGCGTGACGTATGTGATGGCGCATTTCGTCGACGGCCGACCTCGGCACGGCGATGGAAGAAGCGGTGCGTTTGCACGATGCGTGGCGGGCGTGTTCTCGCCGCCGCTTGCCATCGCGTGAATGTTCGCGACGATGATCTTTTTTGCGAAGCCAACGCGCATCGTATCGAAGATGCACGCTCGTTAGTCGTGATCGTTGCGAAGCGATCGGCCGGCGGCACGTCGATCGCTTCGACCATCGCATCGTGGATGGCGCTCGCGACACGTTACGCGATGATGGTTGCGATAAGGAGATACGGACGAGTGGCTTAAAATTATCTCAGCGCGGCGAATCGTACGTTCCCGGACTATCTTTCGTGGCACGCCACTCGTCGGTACGCTCGTTCTTCGCTTCGCCGAGTGCTGAAGTGAGCTTCGCCCGATCGAAATCAATCGTGTAGCACGGCGTACCCGGTTGTTGCTTCCAGGATTCGTCGAGCGTGCCCGCGTCGACCGCATCGAAACCGATCTCGTCGACCAGGCGCATCACGATGGTTTTCGCCGCCGCGTCGTCACCCGCAACCGGTAGCGTGATGCGGCCCTGCGTGCCTGCTGGCTCGCCATTTTTTTGCAAGTGCAACGCGTAAATATTGTTGAATGCTTTGACGACGGCATGACCGAGTTGGCTCTCGACCCACCGACTCTCCGTGCTACCATCCTCGATGCCTGCGATACGTCCGTCGCGATGGCGCGGATAATAATTATTCGTATCGATCACGACGAGATTGGGCGAAGCGTCAGCGAAGAGACCGCTCGGCAGCGACTCGAGCTGCTTCATGGGTATCGTGACGACGACAACGTCGCGTCCGCGCGCCGCATCGCTCACCGCGACGGGCGTAGCGCCTGTTTCTTTCGCGAGATCCGCAAGGGATTGCGGTCCGCGCGAATTGGCGATGGCGACGTCATGCCCGGCCGCGCGAAACCGGCGTGCGAGCGCGCCGCCGATATTGCCCGCGCCGATAATTCCAATGTTCATAAAATCTTCGATCCATCTTCACGATGGCCGGTTGCAGAACGAGATCGGGGAGCGAAGAGGGTCGGTTGCTCGGCGCCGGTTGAGAAGTTCAGGTTTCGACTTGCGAAGGTGCGGTAGACCCTAGCATACACCTATCTTAGGAGATCTTTATGGCAGGACCAGCGCCGACGATTAATACCTACATAAGCGATATGTTGGCACTCGAGCGACACATGCTCGCCCCGTTTGAGAAACAACAGCATGACGCGGACGTGCAAGCTCAAGCGGGTGCGAAGCGTCTCGTCGATAAGATCGCGTCGACGTCGAAATCGCACGTCGATGCGCTCACCGCGCGGCTCGACGCGGTCGGTGGGCATGCCGGCTCGCCGCTAAAATCGGGATTCGCTTCTGCCATCGGCGCGGTCGCGAGCGTCGTCGATGGCGTACGCAAGACAGAAGTCTCCAAAGACGTCCGCGATGACTATACCGCGATGTGCCTCGCATCTGCGGGCTACACGATGTTGCACACGACGGCGCTCGCACTCGGCGATCGCGAAACGGCGAATCTTGCGGAGAAGCATTTGAGCGATTATGCTGCGTGCGTCATGGCCGCCAGCGCCGTGCTCCCGTCGCTCGTGCTCGCCGAACTGAGCGACGAAGGGGTCATGATCGATCCGAGCGTCGCGGCCAAGGCGCAAAAAGACACCGAAGAAGCCTGGTCCGCGGGCGCTTCGCGCAACTAAGACAAACCCTGTGGCCGGAGAGTCATTTCTCCGGCCATATGCGTCCGTGCCGAGCGTGATCGTTGCGACATCGAGCAACTCCGGCTGAGGTACGAGCGTGCCGCTTTCGAGAAGCGCGTAATTCATGAGCGCGTTGTCGTTTTTACGCAAACGTTGTGCGTTGCGCCGTGCGAGGTTCGCGAGGTGGTTCGAGCGGCCCGAGCATGAGCGTCAGTGGCGTTCGAAATTCGTGGCTTACAGCGTTAAACAAAGCCGTCTTTGCACGGTCCAGCAGTGCTGCGGCTTGCGCAGCGTACCGGTCGAGAAGACGGACTCGAGCGATGGACCGATATCGTCCCAGATCTCCGACCACGATGCGAGCGCCGGATGTTCGAATGCGTTCGGACGCTTCGCTCCAAAATCCGGAATCATCGCATCGTTGTAGATCTGATGGAACTGCGGACCCAGTCGAACAACGTTAGCAACGTTTGCATCACGTCGTCTCGCATGTTTTCAGTGTAGCAACATAAGCCACGATCTCGTCGACAACGGTCGCGTCGCGTAAGATCCGATTATGTCCGAGCCCTTCGAAAAGGCGCAGTTGACTTCCGGGCCACGATGCCGTAATCGCCTTGGCACTATGCATGTCGACCGTGCGATCGTCGGTTGCGTGAACGATCAGTGCCGGCGTCGTAAGGCCGGCGACGGTTTCTCGCAGATCGGTTGAGGCAACATCGACACCCATCGCCGTGACGGCTTCGATGAGTCGCTCGGCGTCGATACCGTGTTCGCTTGCGCGCCAGCGCACGTAGCGTTCGTACTGATGCGGCGATGCAACGAGGACGACGCGTTGTGCTTGCAGTCCGCGAGCGAGCGCATCTGCGACCGCCGCTCCACCCATCGAGTGTGCGACGATCGCTGCGATCGATGCGGGCGCAAGCACGTTTGCAAGTGCTTCGATATCGCGCGAGAAAATCGGAATCGAAGCGATCGCGCCGCCGCTCTCGCCATGCGCGCAACTGTCGGCTGCGACGACGCGAAAGCCGCGCGCGACGAGCGGTTCCACGAACGCGTCGAGATCGGCGTGCGTCCCTTCCCAACCATGGACGAGCATCACGATCGGCCCGTCGCCGGCACTCCACCACACGAGATCGCCATCGGTTCTGGCGAGCACGTGCCGCGACGTCCATGCGGCGCTTGAAGCAACTGCCGCACGGCGCCGCGGTACGAGGAGCGTATCGAGAATCGGCTTGAGGTCGTCATCGACGGTCATGTGAAATACGATAGGGGGGGGGTTGAGTTGCATATGTCAACCCTGCTATGATGTGCGTGTGACCGATCGATTTGCGTTTAGCTCGGAGAATTGCTCGCTTCTGCGCGCGCTCGATCTCGTCGGCGAGCGCTGGACGTTGCTCGTGATTCGTGAGGCGTTGCTCGGCGTGCGGCGTTTCGATGATTTTGCGCGGGCGATCGGTTGCGCGCGCAATCTTTTAGCGACGCGGCTCGCGCGTCTCGCCGATGCGGATATTCTCATCCGCATTCCGTATCGCGAACCGGGTCAGCGCATCCGCGACGAGTACGCGCTCACGTCGCGCGGCCGCGAACTCGCAACGAGCGTCGTTGCGCTCATGGAGTGGGGCGATCGGCATCTCGCCGATGCGAAGGGTGCACCGCTGAAATTGCGCCATCGCTCGTGCGGTAAGACCGTGCATGCGACGCTTTCGTGCGCAACGCACGGCGCCGTGAGCCCGCGTGACGTCGCGCTTGCGCCGGGGCCCGGTGCCGTACGCGTCAATCCGGTTCTTTTACGCGCCGACGAAAGACGATAATGATGACGGATCCTGGCACCGGCCCACGCCCAGCCGCAATGCTCGCTTTAGGGCGAGCCGTGCTCGCTCAACAACCCTTTAGCACGATGCTCGGTGCCGAGCTTACGGCGTTCGACGGCTCGATAGTCGAGTTAACCATTCCGATACGCGCCGATTTATTGCAACAGAACGGATTCGCGCGCGGTGGCGTCTTGAGCTACGCGGCCGACAATGCGCTCACGTTTGCAGGCGGCCTCACCTTCGGTTCTGCCGTGCTAACGTCGGAGTTTAAAATCAATTACGTGCGACCCGCGCGCGGCGTCGCCATCATCGCGCGAGCCACGCTCGTGTACGGAGGCCGCCGTCAAGCGGTCTGTCGCGCAGATATATTCACACGCGACGACGCGGGTGCCGAAGTCCTCGTTGCCGTCGCGCAAGGAACGATCGCGGCTATCGTCACTTCATAGCATCGAGCCATGCAACGATCGCAGCTTCCACGTCGGTCGGACGCTCGTGCATCATCCAATGCGCCGATTTGATCGCAACGATCGTGAGATCGTGACATGCTTGGCGCATCGGCCGCATCATGTCCGACCGCTCGGTATCGCAAACGTAATCGTAAACGCCGGAGAGAAAGAGCACCGGCATCGCCAGCTCCATTGTGGATTCGGCGGCGAAGCGGCGATTGTCATCGTCGTTCATGTACAACGCATCGATGCCGAAGAAGCCAGTCTCCGCATACGCCGCAACGTATGCATCGAGGTCGATGGTTTGAGAGAATGCGTGCGTCGAGTGGGAAACTCGGAGCGCCTCCGACGCCGAACCACCCACCCTGATGACGGACGTTCGCAGTGGAAAACGGCTGAACCGGCTTTCGCGGGATCCGCGCCGCGCAGAAGGCGAAGCCTCGCTCGATCTCGGGCTCGCACAGTTGACGACGCTCGTCAACCGCGACATTTACCCCGTCGATCGCTATCCGGCGGGACAGTTCGAATTTGCCGCAAGCATCTCGCGCGCGACGTCGGCCGTCGTCACGGTCTGGCTTTTGCCGAGCTCTTCGGGTGGAAACGTGTCACGCAAAATGGACCATCGCGCGACCGTCGCCCGCGATCGCGTTTCGAGCGATAGCACGACGCCGTGTGAGTGGTGGACGACGTGGTGGAGTTGCATCGATCGCGCAGCAGGCGGCCTGTAATCACCCGTGCCTACCCGACACCCCGTCTTGACGCCCCGAATACCCCGTGGTACGCTACCCGCCTATGCCCGGGGGCGCTCCCCGGGTCCAATTTCCTTTGTCGCGCGCTTCGTATTGAGAGACCACAAATTTAATGGCGAAAACGGTACTTCCCAAGTCTGCTGCCAAGGCGCCGTCGGGAAAGACGACCCGCTCGAAGCGCGCGGTTAAGGGTGAAGATACCCCATCCACGCCCTTTAGCACGCCCGCTGTCCACGTGCTCGCCCCGGAGACCGAAGCGTTCACCGTCGAGCGCTATCCCGATCCTGGGGCCAAGCGCAAACGCCACACGTTCGCGAAGATCGCGGATGTCCTCGACCTGCCCGACCTCATCGAACTGCAGAAGGCCTCCTTCAAGTGGTTCATCACGGACGGCCTTAAGGAAGCGTTCGAATCGATCAGCCCGATCAAAGATTTCACGGGCAATCTCGTGCTCGAATTCGGCGACCATAGCCTCGGCGAGCCCAAGTACACGGTCGAAGAGTGCCGCGAACGCGACATGACGTACAGCGCACCGCTGCGCGTCCGCGTCCGCCTCATCACGGCCGAGTCCGGCGAAATCAAGGGCATTCCCGACCAGGAAATCTTCATGGGCGATTTTCCGCTCATGACCGACAAGGGCACGTTCATGATCAATGGCGCGGAGCGCGTCATTGTCAGCCAGCTCGTCCGTTCGCCGGGCGTCTATTTCCTGAGCGATCTCGATACGAATAATCGCCCCACGTACAACGCGACGATCATCCCGAACCGCGGCGCGTGGATCGAGTTCGAAACCGACAACGGCACGAAGAACGACGAGACCGAGGGTACGGTCGGCGTCCGCATCGATAAGAATCGCAAGATCTACGTGTCGACGTTCGTGCGCGCGCTTTCGCGCCCCGACCTCGGCTGCGATTGGGAATCCGACGAAGCGATTCTCAAGCTCTTCGACAACAGCCCGCTCGTCGCGAACTCGATCGAAAAAGATAAAGACAATAAGACGCGTGAAGACGCGCTCAAGGAAATCTACAAGAAGCTGCGTCCCGGCGAACCCGAGAACGCCGAGAATGCCGAGAAGCTGCTCGAATCGCTGTTTTTCGATGAGAAGCGCTACGATCTCGCGGGCGTCGGCCGCTACAAACTCAACGGCAAACTCAACGGCAACATCAACGGCGCGCTGCGCGAATACGAAACGGCCGGTCTGCCCTCACCGAAGATCGAGAAGCGCGCGCTGACGCGTGCCGACATGATCGCGGTCATCCGTCGTTTGCTCAAAGTGCAGTCGGGTCAAGTCCATAAGGACGACATCGACCACCTCGGGAACCGTCGGATCCGTTCGGTCGGCGAGCTGCTGCAGAATCAGTTCCGCGTCGGACTTCTGCGGCTCGAGCGCGTCGTGCGCAAGCGCATGACGGTGCAAGATATCGAAACGGTCACGCCACAGGCCCTGATCAATATTCGCCCGGTCGTCGCCGCGATCAAAGAATTCTTCGGCTCTTCGCAACTCTCGCAGTTCATGGACCAAACGAATTCCCTCGCCGAACTCACGCATAAGCGTCGCCTCTCAGCCCTCGGGCCGGGCGGACTTTCACGCGAACGTGCGGGCTTTGAAGTGCGCGACGTTCACCACAGCCACTACGGCCGTATCTGCCCGATCGAAACGCCGGAAGGCCCGAACATCGGGCTCATCGGTTCGCTCGCATCGTATGCGCGCGTCAATAAATACGGCTTTATCGAAACGCCGTATCGCATCGTCACGAACGGCGTCGTCTCGAACGATCTCCGGTATCTGACCGCGGATCGCGAAGACGAATACATCATCGCGCAGGCCAACACGCCGCTCGCAAAAGATGGCACGATTACGGCCGACCAAGTCATCGCGCGTTACGCCGAAGAGTACGTCACGGAGCCCCCGCTCGCCGTGCAGCTCATGGACGTTTCGCCCAAGCAAATCGTATCGGTCGCAACGGCGCTCATTCCGTTCCTCGAGCACGACGATGCCAATCGCGCGCTCATGGGCGCGAACATGCAGCGTCAGGCCGTGCCGTTGCTCCGTCCGCAGGCGCCGATCATCGGCACCGGCATGGAGTATCGCGCTGCGAAGGACTCCGGCGGTTGCGTGCTCGCGTACGAAAGCGGCACCGTCATGGCCGTGGATTCGAAGGCCGTCGTCGTCAAGAGCGACGAGACCGAACTCGAGCGCTCGTACGATCTCCTCAAGTTCACGCGCTCCAATGCGGGCACGTGTATCAATCAAACCCCGATCGTCGAAGTCGGCGAACACGTCGTGCGCGGTCAGATCCTCGCCGACGGTCCGAGTTCGGATCAGGGCGAAATGGCGCTCGGCCAAAACGTTCTCGTGGCATTCATGCCGTGGGAAGGGTACAACTACGAAGACGCGATCCTGATTTCCGAACGCATGGTCAAGGACGATCGCTTCACCTCGATTCACATCGAGGAGTACGAGTGCGAAGCGCGCGACACGAAGCTCGGGCCGGAAGAGATCACGCGCGATATTCCCAACGTCGGTGAAGACGCGCTCAAGGATCTCGACGAAAATGGCATCATCCGCATCGGTGCGGAAGTGCGTCCCGAAGATATTCTCGTCGGTAAAGTCACGCCTAAGGGCGAGACCGAACTCACGGCAGAAGAGCGGCTCCTGCGCGCGATCTTTGGTGAGAAATCACGCGAAGTGCGCGACACGAGTCTCAAAGTGCCGCACGGGGAAAAAGGCAAGATCATCGACGTCAAGATGTTCTCACGTGAGAACGGCGACGAGCTCTCGCCCGGCGTCTCGCATCTCGTGCGCGTCTACGTCGCACAGAAGCGCAAGATTCTGCAAGGCGACAAGATGGCCGGCCGTCACGGCAACAAGGGCGTCATCGCGAAGGTGCTGCCCGAAGAAGACATGCCGTACACGGAAGACGGTACGCCCGTCGACATCGTGCTCAATCCGCTCGGCGTGCCATCGCGCATGAATCTCGGACAGATCATGGAGACGCATCTCGGCTGGGCCGCAAAGATGCTCGACATGTTCATCGCAACGCCCGTCTTCGATGGCGCGCATGCCGAAGACATCGCCGAATGGCTCATGGACGCGGGCTTGCCGAGTGACGGCAAGACGTGGCTCCGCGACGGCCGTAGCGGCGAACGGTTCAACCGCCCGATTACGGTCGGCATGATCTACATGCTCAAACTCGCGCACTTGGTGGACGACAAGATCCACGCGCGATCGACCGGCCCCTACTCGATGATCACGCAGCAGCCACTCGGCGGTAAAGCGCAGTTCGGCGGCCAGCGGTTCGGCGAGATGGAAGTCTGGGCGCTCGAGGCGTACGGCGCGGCGTATACGCTGCAAGAACTCCTCACGGTCAAATCCGACGACGTCGTGGGCCGCGTGAAGACGTACGAAGCGATCGTCAAGGGCGAGAACGTGATGGAGCCCGGCGTCCCGGAATCGTTCAAGGTCCTCATTAAAGAACTCCAGAGTTTGGCGCTCGACGTCAAGGTGCTCACGGAGAACCGCGAAGAGATCGAGATCAAGATCCAAGACGACGACATGTCGGAGACGGCGAAAGACATCGGTCTGCTCGTCGGCGACGAAGGTGCGATGTCGCAAACGCTCGTCGCGCAACGCGAGGCCGAAT
>JANYGA010000248.1 GCA_025359485.1 Rhodospirillales bacterium
TCATGCTCGCGCGCGATCTCGTCGGCCCGACCGAGACGGTCTACGAAGAAATCGATAAAACCGACTCGCTCTCGGCGCTCAAGAACAAAATTTTCCAGGCGAATGCTCAAGCACTTAAAGATACGATCGAAGTGCTCTCCGACGACGAACTGGGCCGGGCCGTCTCCGCGCTCGCGACCGCGCGCCGCGTCGAAATCTACGGCATCGGTGGGAGCGCGCCGCTCGCGCTCGATGCGTATCATAAATTCATGAAGCTCGGCATTTCGTGTGTATGGCTCAGCGACAGCGATCTCATGGCGATGTCGTCTTCGTTGCTCGGAACGGGTGACGTCGTCCTCGGGATCTCACATACGGGCGCTTCGCGCGACGTGTGCGATGCGATGGAGAACGCACAGAACGCGGGCGCCACGACGATCTGCATCACCCACCGTGCGACATCGCCGATCACCAAAGTCGCGAACGTCAAACTCTTCACCGCGGCGAAAGAAACGGCGTTCGGCTCGGATGCAACCTCGAGTCGCATCGCGCAACTCACGATCATCGACACGCTCTTTGCCGGGATCGCGAATCAAAACTACGATCATTTCCTCGAGCGCATCCAGCGCACGCGCGAAGCCTCGGCGGGCAAGCGGTACTAACTCCGCGCGCGCGCGCCGTTCTCTCACTCGGCAGCAATACCGTCAGGCTCCTCGTGGTGCACGACGAACCGGGCGGTGCCGTCGAGCAACTCGAACATCGTCAGACCGGCACGCGCCTGGGCGAAGGACTGCGCGATGGCGGATCGCTCGCGCCCGCTGCGATCGCGCGAACGCTTGCGGCAGCGACGGAGTTTGCCGCGGTCGCGCACGATTACGCCGCGTCGCTCGCATGCATCGCAACGAGTGCCGTGCGTCGTGCTGAAGACGCCGTCGCTTTCGGCGAACGTGTATTTGCAGTGACGGGCGCGGCGCTGCGCGTTCTTTCGGGCGAAGAAGAAGCGGCCGCGAGTTATCGTGGCGCGACGTGTGGCGTTCCGCACGACGGCCGTCGAATCGCCGTGCTCGATATCGGTGGCGGGAGTACCGAATGCGCGGTTGGGTGCGACGGGGCGCTCCTGGAGACGATGTCGATCGAGATCGGATCGGTTCGTGTCGCCGAGCGTTTCCCAGCGCTCTTGGGTGCGGAGCCCGGGGAGGCGGCGCATGCCGCCGCAATCGCCGCGCGGAGCGAAATCGCACGCATCCTCGCTCCGCTACGGGCGCTCGCGCCGATCTCGGAGCTTCGCTGCGTCGCGGGCACGCCGCTGACGATCGCAGCCGTGATCGCGGGATCGCACGTCGATGAAGTGAGCGGTTCGACGCTCACGCGCGAGGCGCTCGACGCCACGATCGAGCGGCTTCTCGATCTGTATGTCGACGAACGTCGCGTCCTTGCGGGCATGCTCGCGCAACGCGCCGACATTATCGTCGGCGGTGGGCTCGTGCTTTCGGAGGCGATGCGCGTGCTCGACGTGACATCGGGATTACTCGAGAAAAACGATTTGCTTTTGGGCTTCCTGCTCGCGCCGACGGAGTGAGAGCGACGCTCTGACGCGAAAGCGAAAAACCTGGGACGATGGTGGAATCGGTAGACACAGCAGACTTAAAATTTGCCGCTCGAGAGAGCATCCGGGTTCGACTCCCGGTCGTCCCAAATGGGTTCGCCCTCTAGTACTCCGTCGTGATGGTCATCTGCGAACTACTCGTCACGTTGCCACCGCCAATATTGAAGACGGGCGAGTCGAACGGGTAGGAAACGGTGACGCGTACCCAACAGCCGACAGTCGGATTCGTCGAACAGTTCGGATACGTACTATTCGTCGACGTGCCGCCATAAATCACCGTCGTCGTCAATTTGCTCGGAATGAGATTGGAATGCGCGACGATATGTGAGACGATCGGCGGGATGCAATTCACGCTCGTCGTGGAGCCGCAATCCGATGGCGCCGCAATCGTGTTGGTCATCGCATAACGCGCGCCCACGCGGGCCGCTTCGGCGACGCTATTGCGCGAGTAATTGGCCTCCCCGAATCCGACGACGCCAAAAAAAACGAGTAAGAACACGCCGCTTGCGAGAGCGAATTCGACAAGTGCCTGACCGCGCTGGGCGTTTCGCGCCCTCACTGCGGAGACATCTCTTGAATCGCGACGCGGTGAAGCGGAAACTGCGTCGCGATGCCCGGGATTGCGAAGAGCGGTCGGAACGGATTCGTTGCGTCGACTTTGACGAAGACGTCGAGTCGATCGAGCGCGGTGCATGGTGTCGTCGCGTTACAATCGACCGTCGTTCCCTTTGCACTATCGCAAGCGCAGTAGGTCGTTACGTTGATCGGCGTGATCGTCGAGACGCCGGACGAATCCTGAAGTTGTTTTGCGTCGGCTTGCACGACGGCAACGATCGCGCTCGGATCTCCGCCGACGGACCCTCCCGATGCGTTTAACGGATTTTGTGCTCCGAATTCCGCGCCGGCGCGAGCCGCATTCCCAAGCTCGATGCCGTCATAAGCATAGAATCCGAGATCGATCGTTGCCACGAGGAGAAGGAGGAGCAACGGCGCCATAATCGCGAGTTCGACCATCGACTGACCGTCTTGATTCGTGCGAAACGCGTTGCCGAGCCGTCGCAGTGTCGTAACGTATCTCATTCGGAAATCACCACGTTGCTCGGAAAGACGTCGGTAAGGACGGCCGAGGTCTTATTGAAACCGTTGAGGGTTGGATCGACGGTAATACCGTTACCCGCACCGCCTCCGGATTGTTGAACTTGGCCGGCGGCGAGATACGCGAATGTTACCGAGCCGCCCCTGACGTCGATGTCGACGTTTGGAGCATAAAATAAACCATCGAACGCGGACCCCGTCCCGCCGTGTCCGCGAATCGAAATCGTGGTGTTGAAGTTCGTGAGCGGCGGTTGGTAGTACGAGATGCCAGCCGTAGAAGTCCCGGGATCCGGCGGAATAAAATCGACACTACCGCCGCCGATGCTACTGAACGGCCCGTCGACGTTCACGATCGTTGCATGGTCGGTATGAACCGAACCGCCGACTCCGCCGTAGACGTAAAACAAGCCCGGACCGAACTGACAAGAAACGGCGCTGCACCCGGTAACGACCGTATACGCTCCTCCCTTCGACGTCACATTGCCGGATCGATCGGGAAGCGTTGCACTGGCGTCGCTAATCGTGGGAATCGGGTGATTGGCGATATACGCGCATCCGGGAATGCGTTGACAGGGGTCGGCTGCGGGAGCCGGGAGCGGGTAGGTAGGAATCGTCGAGAATCTCAACGTCACATTGCCGTTCGTCGATTTCAAGTAGCCGACGGCGGTCGTCTTTTGATACGGCGCTTTATCCGTGTCGTTGTCGAGGAAACCCGCGGAGACCGAAATGTTTCCATTCGCAATGACGCCGCAGTTATTCGTGATGACCGGGCGATTGCTATTTTTATAAATACCGAGCGTCCCGTCGACGGCGAGCTGGTAGAGGCAAGCGCCGCCGATGCCTTTTTGTACGACGGCGACGGCACGAGCTTCGCTGCTGCCGAAGTTCGTGCCGAAGATCGAACTAAAGAATTGGTAATTGACTTTCTTTACTTTGACTTCGACGGCGGTCGCGTTCGGATATGCGGTCGCGCGCGAATCGGGAGCCGGCGTGGGCGCGGTATTGACGGAAATCGTCACACCGTTCACGCTATCGGTAAAACCGCTTTGAGCGGCCGAATCGAGCGCGACCATTCGCGGTGTCACGAGAGCACCGACTGCCGTTGGGAAATTTTGTTGAACGGCTGCGGCGACGGCCGCGCCATCGGCTGCCGACTGTTCGGAGCGATGCTGATTTTGCCACGATCCGAGGTCGACGACGAGCGCAACGAGGCCGAGCAGCGCGATGATCGCGATGCCGAGGAAGGGGAGAAGTTGTCCGCGTTCGCTGTGTTGGCTACGCAAAATCGGCTCTCTTTCGGGCGGCCCAGCGAGTGAAATAAGACGGCTCTACAGCTCTAATATCGTCCCGGCAAGGTAAAGATATGAGACCAAAAGCCGGTTTTGCTATCGATTGCGTTCGTCAAAAGCGGCCTTGTGATACCGGACACAAGGCTACGTCGATGATGTCGGCCGTGAGCGTCGATGCGTGTAAAGTAAAACTTTACGACGTCTGTGCCGGATGCCACAGCCGGTGTTAACGCATTAACAATCGTTTCTTCACGCCGAATCTTATCTTCAAGATGGATCGACGGGAGCGCGAAGCTTGATGTTTATACGGACCGCTCGGCATGGCCAGAGAGGCCAACTCTTGCCACTATTGGCCGTCGGCATCTTCGCGGTGCTCGGCATGGTCGCACTCGCCGTCGACGTCGGCTTCTGGCGCTATCAGCAACGGCTCGAGCAATCGGCGGCCGACAGCGCGGCGATCGCAGGCGCGATCCAACTCAATTATCCGACGGCCGGCTCGACGAGCACGCCGCAACTTGCGGCGGCGGCGGCAGCAAAACAAAACGGCTTCACCGATGACGGCGGGGTCGGAAATGAAGTGGTGACCGTGACGGCACCCTATGCGGTGACACCGTCATATGCGGGCGCGACTCCGTATCCCACAAACGCGGCGGTACAAGTCGTCGTACAACGCAAGAATCAACAATTTTTCGCCGGGATCTTCGGTGCGAGCAACTCGAGCACGTCAGCGCGCGCCGTCGCCGTAGTGCAGCCGGATTTTTCCGCATGCCTCTACCAACTCGATCTTACCAAGGGTATCGGCCTCACCATTAAAGGCAACAAGCCCTTGCAAACGCTAAAATGCGGCGTCGTCGCGAACGGAACGATTAGCGTTCCGGGCTACGTCGGAACGACGACGGTTGGATATTGGGAGCCCAATAATCCCGGAGGCATTACCAAGCAGTCATTTCCGACGTACGCACTTTCGGCGCCCGCGACCGATCCATGCGCGCGGGTCGCGGGGTGCGCGTATCTGGCGAATCAATTTGCGACAAACCAAGTGCCAGTCGCAGCGCCTCCCGGTGCGGTCGACGCGTCGGTCGTGAAGATCATCACGGCCCCGTCGGGCGTCGCGTACGTCAAGAATTGTTGTTCGGGTGGCGCGACGTTCGGCCCCGGCGGCATCTATTACGTCTACGGCGGAGTCTCCGGTGTCGTTACGTCGGATGGTGCCACGATCGTCAATGTGGATGGTGGTTTTACCGCAAGCGGACTCGGCGCAGGCCATCCATATTTTAGCGCTCCGTCGGCCTCCGTCATTCCTCCCGCAACCGTTCCGCCATCCGCGGGCATCGCGTACTATCAGCCACCATCGAACACGAGCCCCATCACGCTCAACGGCGGCGGCAATGGGACCACGGGCTGGAACGGACTCTTTTATGCGCCGACCGCCAGCATCACATCCAACGGCGGCTCGATCTTCATGGGCTATACCATCGTCGGCGATCTTCGGCTCAACGGCGGCGGTAATGGATTAGGCATCGTGATCGATCCGACGCTCGGTGGCCTCACGAACCCGCTCCCCG
>JANYGA010000074.1 GCA_025359485.1 Rhodospirillales bacterium
CAGATGGATCGCTTCTTCGAACGTCGCGTTCGTCGCGAGATCGTCGATATCGTAGCCGCGGTAACGCAAACGACCGAAAACCCCATCGACATCGCTCAGAGCGGTCGTGCCGACGATGACGCCTTCGAGGCCGCGGTCGACGATCGTCCCTGAGCTGCCCATCGTGCGTCAATTCGCCAAGCTAAGTGCGTTTTCCATGCGCTCTCACGCGCCGGTTTGGGTTTTGGTCGACGCCGTCTCGATCGCGCGCGGAAGTGGGGTTGGCGTGCGGCGTTTGATCGGGCGATTGACGGTGATGACCGCGCGGGCGTGACTGCCGCCATCTTGCCGACGCGACGCCCCGAATTCAGCCGCGAGCGCCCGCACGATAAAGAGGCCACGACCCGTCTCCGCAAACGTGTCGGCGGGGAGGTGCGGTGCATGCGAGAACCCGCGGCCGCGATCGAGGACGCTGAGGACCGGCAAGATTCCCGACGCATCGAGCACGACTTCGCACGATCCCGGCGCGTGCCGCACGACGTTGCCGACGAGTTCGGAGAAGATCATATCGGCATCGCCGATTTGTGCGGCATTCGCTCCCGCCGCAACGAGGGTTGCGGAGATCGAGGCGTGTGTCTCACGAGCGGCCACGCGATCGTCGGAGCGAAAGACGAAGCGGCGAAAGCGCGAATCGACGTCGTCGCGTTCGAGGCTCAGTGCGAGAATGGCGACGTCGTCGGTCGCACCGTTGGGAAGCACGAGCGCGGCGAGACGGTCGGCCGCGGGCGTCGACGACGTCACGCCGATGCGTGCGACGGCATCGCGTAAGCGACGTTCGCCCGCAACGAAGTCGTGCGTCGATTCGACGAGTCCATCGGTGTAGAGGACGAGAAACGAACCTGCAGCAAGCACGATTTCGCGCGCCTCGGTATCGCCTTTGCGCCGCACGCCCAGCGGCAATCCGGGGGCCGCGAGTTCGATGATGCTGCCGTCGGGAAGCCGCAAGAACGGCGTCGGATGCCCCGCGAGCGCGTAGGTGAGCAGGCGCGTCACGGGATCGAAGACGCCGACGAAGGCGGTGACCATACTGTCGGGGGCATCTTCTCGCAGCGTACGATCCGCCGCATCCAAGATCGCGATCGGATCTGCGTGAATCTGCGCGGCACCGCGCATCGCCTGACGCATCGCGGCCATCGTGATCGCCGCGCCGAGGCCGCTGCCGGCAACGTCGCCGATCGAGATGACGATACGGCCGTCGAGCAATCGTAAGGCATCGTACCAATCGCCGCCGACCGACGCTTCGCGTTTCCCCGCGCGATAGAGTGCCGAGAACGTGAGCCCCGGCACGTTCGGCAGACGTGTCGGCAAAGACGCGCGCTGAAACGCTTCTGAAACGCGATGCGCGACGGCAAATCGTGCCTCGAGATTGGCCTGCTGGATCTTCTGATCGTCGATATCCGTGCACGTTCCGATCCAGCTGACGATCGCACCGTCTGCGTCGCAGAGCGGTGCGGAACGCGCGATGAACCAACGATAGGCGCCATCCGCTCGCCGTAAACGGAGCTCGGTCTCGTACGAAGTGCCCGCTTCGAGCGCGGCCCACCAACGAGCGCGGACACCCGCGACGTCCTCAGGGGCGATCGCGTCCCAGAACGCGCGCGGACCGCGAGAGTGTTCGTCGCAGCCCACGTACGCAAACCACGCCGCGTTGAACGAGCGGGCGGTACCATCGGCGTCCGCGCGCCACACGAGTTGCGGGATCGCCTCGGCAAACGCCGCAAGATCGCGTTCGCGCGTGGCCGAGCCTTCGCTCGTGATGGCACGCATGCGATCCGCATTCTCCGTTGCGAAGCGGAGCGATTCGGCGCGATGCGCTCGCCGTAAGCGGTCGTCGTAGCGATCGATCACGACCAGCACGGCGGTGAAGACGATCGCGAGCACGAGCGTTTCGGCCAAGACGGCTTGCCACGCGACGCCGTGCGAGGCACGGTGTTCGACGAGAGCGAGCGCGAACGCCGCGAGCACGCCGATCGCGACGGCCGCACGCACGCCGCACGCGCGCGCGAAGATGACCAGTGGAATCGTTTCCGCGTAGACCAAGCGCAGCGACGGCAGAACGGCGTCGAGCGCCGCGATCGCGACGCCGAGGACGATTGCGAAAGCGGCGGTGTTAGCTCGCATCCACGAGCGCACGTCCGCGATCGAGCGCGGCGCGCACCAGGCGTTCGACGAGCGCATCGAATGGAATACCGGCAGCCGCGCAGACCTCGGGAAAGAGGCTCGTGGGCGTCATGCCCGGGAGCGAATTGATCTCCAAAATATACGGGCGACCCGAGGCCGTCACGATAAAGTCCGTGCGCGAATAATCGCGCAAGCCGAGCATGCGGTGCGTCGAGAGCGCGAGCATCTGCAAGCGATGGGCGAGATCGTCGTCGATATGCGCGGGCGTTTCGTGGCGGCTTCCTCCCGGCGAATACTTCGCTTCGTAATCGTAGAAGTCGGCGTTTTGCGGGATGATCTCGACGATGGGAAGCGCGCTTTCAAAAAGCACGCCACATTGCAACTCGCGACCGACGATATACTCTTCGGCCAAAATCATCGATCGTTTACTCGAGAGGTCGATCATCGCGCGCGACCACTCTTCGTGCGTGCGCACGATCGAGACGCCGGTGCTCGACCCTTCGGCCCGCGGCTTGACGACGAGCGGCAGGTTCAGCGACCCCGGTAAGAGCGGTAGGGTCCCACCGTCGAAATCGAACGTGTCCCAAGCCGGCGTCGGCAGACCCTCGGCCGAAAGCAGCTTTTTCGTTAAGTGCTTATCCATCGAGAGTGCCGACGAGCAGAGATCGCTCCCGGTGTAGGGGACGCGTAGCCAATCGAGGACGCCCTGGATCGTGCCGTCCTCGCCGCCCGCGCCGTGGAGCGCGTTGAAGACGACGTCGGGTGCGAGCTCGCCGATCGCGCTCACGAAGTTCGCATCGAAATCGAGCGTCCGCACGTCGTAACCCAAACGCTCGAGTGCGGCTGCGATACCGCGGCCGCTTGCGATCGAGACCTCACGTTCGGTGCTGGGCCCGCCCATGACGACCGCAACGCGCGCCTTCATACGAAGGCGCCCACGAAATGAACTTCGAGTTCGAGTTCCACGCCGAAACGCTCGGCGACCGTGCGCCGCACGCGCGCGAGCAGCGCCGCCGTCTCAGCGGCCGTCGCGCCACCGCGGTTGACGATGAAGTTCGCATGCATCTCCGAAACCTCCGCGCCGCCTTCGCGTAACCCCTTGCAGCCCGCGGCCTCGATCAAGCGACCCGCCTTATCACCCGGCGGATTGCGAAAACACGAACCCGCACTTGGATATTGCAACGGTTGTGAATTTTTGCGTCGCACGAGCCGTTTCTGCAACACGTCGCGCACCGCAACGGGATCGCCGGAAGCGAACTGCAGCGTGGCGTGCGTGACGACCGCGTCGCGCGCGAGCGTCGTGTGGCGATAAAAATATTGCGGCGTCACCGCATGGGGCTCGGGCTTGGCGGGCGTCTGCACCGTAACGTCGCGCACGAACTCGCCGAACTCGCGATCCGTGCCCGCGTTCATGCGTAAGCTGCCGCCGACGCTTCCCGGAATGCCCGCGAGTGAATCGATGCCGATCGCACCGAGCGATGCACCCTGCGCGACGACGAGCGGCAGCGAGGCCGACGCGCCCGCGACGATCGTCACGCCGTCGTCGTGCGCGCGCGCGTCGATGCGCGCGAAGTCGCCCGCGAGGCGGATCACGATGCCGCGAATACCGCCATCCCCGACGAGCAGATTCGAACCGCTTCCCAGCACGAACCACGGCAACGTTCGCTTGAACGCGAGCCGGAGGATCGCACCCAGTTCGGCGCTCGTTTCGACGATGCAGAACGCGTCTGCCGGACCACCGATCTTCCAATACGTGTGCGGCGCGAGCGGCGCATCGAAGCTCGCGCGCTGCCCGAGCGTCTGCGCGAGGAGCTCGCGATCCGCACCCGTGAGGACGCTCGCACGTGCGGAGATTTCCGTGAGACTCACGGCGCGCTCGCGCTCACGACGTGCGACGCGACCGCGCGCGCGAGACGCGCGGCGGCAGCCGTAATCGATCCCGCGCCGAGCATGAGCACGAGCGCGCCGAACGGAGCGTGCGCGAGCATCTCCGCTTCGAGGTCCTCGACCTTCGCATACGCGACCTCGCACCCGAGCGCCGCGAGCGGCGCGCCGATCGTCGCGGCGTCGACCCCGGGAATCGGCTCTTCGGATGCCGCGTAGATGTCGGTGAGCACGACGCGATCGGCGTCGCGCAGCGCGCGCGCGAAATCGTTGCCGAGATAACGCGTGCGCGTGTAACGATGCGGTTGGAACGCGACGACGATCGGCCCGTCGAAATTCGCGCGCGCCGCCGCGATCGTCGCTTCGACGGCCGTGGGATGATGCGCGTAATCGTCGACGACCGTCATGCGCTCTTCGCGTGCAAGAATTTCGAAGCGCCGACGCACGCCGCGGAAACCCGCGAGTGCCGATGCGATCGTGGCAAACGGGATTTTCAACTCGAGACCGACCGCGATCGCGGCGAGCGCGTCTTCGATGTTGATCGCGCCGGGGACGCCCAAGACGACGGTCCCCGTCGGCACGCCGCGCACGATGACGTCGAACGTCGATCCGAAATCGGCGTAGTGCGGATGCGCCGCGCGAATGTCGGCGTCGGCCGCAAATCCAAATGTCGTCGTCGGCGCGGCGTGCTCGCGCGCTGCGAGCGAAGCCGCGCGTGGCTCGTCGATTCCGATGACGAGTCGGCCGTGTGCGGGAACGCGCGTGACGAACGTTTCGAACGCGGCGATGAGTTCGGGCAGATCGGCATCGCTTTCGATGTGATCGTTCTCGATATTCGTGACGATCGCAATCTCCGGATCGAGGCCGAGAAAAGACCGATCCGATTCGTCGGCTTCGCTCACGAACCACGCGCCCGCACCATCGCGTGCGTTCGTTTGCGTGTCGACGCGTTCGCCGCCGACGACGACGGTAGGATCGCACCCACCGCTTTCGAGCACGCGAGCGAGCATCGCGGTCGTCGTCGTCTTCCCGTGCGTCCCCGCGACGGCGATGCCGCGACGTTGCGCCATGAGTTGCGCGAGCAGCGCGCCGCGATGGAGGATCGGAATGCCGCTCGCATGCGCGGCCAACAATTCGGGATTGAGTTCGTCGATCGCCGTGCTGATCACGAGCGACGTCGCACCCGCGCAGTGCTCCGCCGCATGACCGATCGCGATGTGTGCGCCTTCGGCTGCGAGGGCATCCGTGAGCGTGGTACGCCGATCCGACGACCCGCTGACCGCGATACCGCGCGCCAAAAGGATGCGCGCGAGCGCCGACATGCCGATGCCGCTGATCCCCACGAAATGAACGCGGTCGCAGGCGTCGCCGGGCGGTAGTTTCACGTTGGCTCCGGTTTCGAAACGGACCACGCCTTCACCCGTGCGATAATGGTCACTCGCGGATCGACCGCCGAGGCATCGCGCGCGACCGCACGCATCGCCGCAAGCGCCGTTGGATCGAGCGCCGCCGCGAGTTCGGCGCGCAAGCGAACGGCATCGAGGTCACGATCGGCGACGACGCGAGCAGCACCCCCCGCCGCGTACGCGCGCGCGTTGTGCGCCTGATGATCCGCCGTCGCATAGGGATAGGGCACGAGCAGCGCCGGCGTCGCGGTTGCCGCGAGTTCGCCGAGCGTCGACGCGCCCGCGCGCGCCACGACGAGGTCGGCCGCTGCATATGCGATGCGTGGATCGTCGAGATAGGAAAGGACCGTTGCATCCGCGTGCGATGCGAGCCGACCCGCAAGCGACGCGAAGTCGCGCGCGCCCGCGATGACGAGCATGTGGACGCCAGGCGCCACGCCCGCCTCGATATATCCCGCAACGGCCTCGTTGATCGAGCGCGCGCCTTGGCTCCCGCCGATCGCGACGACGATCGTCGCGGCCGTGGGTAGCCCGAGTATCGCACGCGCCTCGGCATCGGACATCGCGCGACGCATCGACGACCGCACCGGAATCCCGACGACCGTTTCGCGCGCCCGTAACGCTCGAGCGCTCGGCGCAATCGCATACCACACTTCATCGACGAGCGGCGCGACGAGACGATTCGTCAATCCCGCCGCGGCGTTTGGTTCGAGCACGACGATGCGCGCACGCGATCGTCCGAGCGCGCGCACGAGTCGCATCGCGACGAGAACGGGGAGCGAGACGTAGCCGCCCGTCGCGATCACGACGTCGGGCTCGAGACGATGCAAGACGCGCAACGCATCGACGATACCGCGGAGGTTGATCGCGAGCGTCCGCAACAGCGAAAAGCTTATTTTGCGAGCGAGGGGAGCGGCGTGCACCGCATGCAACGGCACGTTTGCCGCGGGGACGATGCGCGCTTCGAGACCGTCACGCGTTCCGATGAAATCGACGCGCAGCGGCGCGAAGGCGGGTTCCGCTGCGAACGCCTCGGCGATGGCGAGTGCGGGATAGACGTGGCCGCCGGTGCCGCCGCCCGTGAGCACGAGACGCACGGCGCCCGTGCCTCTAGCGCGCCGCGATGGGCGCAAAATCTTGCGGTCGCTGCGACGCTCGCGCGTACGCCGACCCGCGCGCGACGCGCGACCGACCGACGTTGACGATCAGCGCGACTGCTGCGAGCGACGTGACGAGCGACGTGCCACCGAACGAGATGAACGGTAACGGCACGCCAGTGACGGGCCACGACGACGAGACGACGCCGAGGTTGACGAAGGCCTGAATCACGATGAGCGCCATGCATCCGACGCACAGGAAAAATCCGAAGCGGTCGGGTGCGGCGAGTGCGATGCGCACGGCGCGATACGCGAAGAGCACGAAGAGCGCGACGATCGCCGCCATGCCCGCAAATCCCGTCTCTTCGCCGATGATCGAGCCGATGAAATCGGTATGTGCTTCGGGGAGCCAAAAGAATTTTTGGTGCGAGAAGCCGAGCCCGACGCCGAACCAGCCCCCGCTCCCCAGCGCCATGAGCGATTGCACGATATGGAAGCCCTTATCTTGCGGATCTTTCCAAGGATCGATGAACGCGACGACGCGAGCGAGCTTGTACGGATCGTGACGGATCAATATGAACGCAGGCGGTGCCGCGACGGCGAAAATCATCAGCAGATGAACGACGCGCGCACCGGCAACGAAGAAGAGCGTTGCCGCGGTAAATGCGAGCAGACTCGCGGTCCCAAAATCGGGTTGCTTGATCACGAGCACCGCCATCACCGCGGTCACGAACGCGAGGGGAAAGAGGCCGCGCGTGAGCGACCGGATGCGATCGCCTTTCGCTGCGAGCGCCGCCGAAAGATACAGGACTAAAGCGAGTTTGGCGAATTCGGACGGCTCGAATTGGATCGGCCCCGCGCCGAGCCAGCGCGACGCGCCGCCCGCGATCACGCCGACGTGCGGCACGAGCACGAGCGCGAGGCATACCATGTTCAATCCGAGCGCCCACGGCGCCACGCCGCGGAGCTTGCGGTAATCGATCCGATACGCGACGTAGGCGACGACGAGCGCGACGACGAGCCAGACCAGTTGCCGTTTGAGAAAGTATCCCGCGTCGTGTTGCAACGCGACCGCGTACGCACTCGACGCGCTAAAGATCATCACGAGGCCGATCGTCACGAGCGCGGCGATCGCCCCGACGAGCACGGTATCGGGCGCTTCGCGTTTACCCATGCGCGCCGAGTTTCGCCGCGGCGGCCTGTGCGAACGCGTCACCGCGCGCTTCCGCCGACGTGAACATATCGAACGACGCACAACCCGGTGAGAGCAGAACGACGTCGCCCGGGACCGCGAGCCCGCGCGCGATCGCGACCGCATCGTCCATCGACGTCGCACGCTGCGTCGGCACGTTTGCGATCACCGCGGCAATCTCGTCCGCCGCTTCGCCGATGAGGACGACGGCTTTGGCGTGCTTGGCGATCGCGAGACCCATCGCGCGGAAATCCGTACGCTTGGATTTACCGCCGGCGACGAGCACGATCGGCTGGTCGAACGATGCCAGCGCCGCGACGACGGAGCCGGGATTGGTCGATTTCGAATCGTCGACGAACGTGACGCCATCGGCGACGGCGACGCGTTGCAGGCGATGCGGTAGCGCGACGAAATCGACCACGGCTGCGCGAAGGGCGCCCGGATCGAGCCCGGCCGCGAGTCCGATCGCGAGCGCTGCGAGGACGTTTGCGACGTTGTGCGCGCCGAGCAGCGGGATCTCCGCGACCGGCATGATCTCGATCGGTCGCGGATCGCCCGTCGGCGGCGCGTAGATGATGCGCCCGTCGCGAACGTAGATCGTCGCCGCGCGATGCGGCGCCATCGCGAACCACGTCGCGCGCGCGGCGAGTCGCTTCGCCGATTCACCCGTGCAGAGTTCGGCAATGATCGGGTCGTCGAGATTGCCGACGAACGTATCGGTCGCCGATTGATTTGCGAAGATACGAAACTTCGCTTCGCTATACTCATCCATCGAGTGATAGCGATCGAGATGATCGGGCGAGAGATTGATGATCGCGGAGATCTTCGGTTTGAACGAACGGATCGATTCGAGTTGGAACGACGAAACTTCCGCGATGACCCAATCGCCCGCGGCGGCGACGAAAGTTTCGTTGATCAGCGCGTTGCCGATGTTGCCACCGACGTGCGTCGTCTTTCCCGCGCGGCGAAACATCGCGCCGACGAGCGCGGTCGTCGTCGTCTTGCCTTTGGTGCCCGTAATCGCGACCATCGGCGCCTTGCTGATGCGGTACGCGACCTCGATTTCGGAATAGACCGAGATGCGCGCGGCTTGCACGCGGCGCACGAGATCGATATTGAGCGGGACGCCTGGCGAAACGACGCACGACGTCACCTGCGGCAACACGCGATCGATCTCGGCGGGATCGACGAACTGCACCGCGTTGAGTTCCAACTCGACGATCGTTTTTACGAGCGCCTCGCGTGGCTTTTCGTCGGTTGCGAAGACGGTCGCACCCCGCGCGCGCAGGACCGCGCAACTCGCGATACCGCTACGACCGAGGCCGATCACGAGCACGCGTTCGCGCGCGTCGAAGGTTCCCGAGACGCTCATCGGACGATCGCCAATCCGACGAGTGAGAGGAGCGCCGACGCCGTCCAAAAGCGCGTCGTGACTTTGGTTTCGGGCCAACCGCCGAGTTCGAAATGATGGTGCAACGGGCTCATGCGAAATATCCGTTTGTGCGTGCGCTTAAAGTAAAGGACT
>JANYGA010000120.1 GCA_025359485.1 Rhodospirillales bacterium
GGCCTTGCAGGCCGTAATTACTACCTCTACGATCCCTACGTTATCAACCACGGGGCCTTCGGCAATCCGTTTGCGGGGCTGCTCGATCCCAATGACGATGGCGCGGCAGCGTTCGCGCAATATACGGGAAAGACGCCATACTCGCGCGATTCGACGCAAATTCTGAGCTCGATCGTCACGGCGGCGAATCCGCTGCAGTCGTTGAAATTCGAATACGACAACGCACTGGACGATAAGACGTTTCTGGCAGTGCGCTATTACAATTTCAGTGCTTTCAATAGCACGAACAATACCGTCGATTCCAACGCCAACGCGAGCGTGAGCAATACCGGCGGTCAGCGCGTCGGGCAGAATTTCGAGCTCACGCACAGCTTCGGACCGCATACGGTGACGTTGCAGGGTCAGCTCGAAAATCAGAAGCCGATCTGGAACGATTACGCGCCGCTGGAAACGCTCGGAATTCTCGGCGTGAACGGCACGCAACTCAACGACTTTCTCCCCGCTGCGTATAATGCAAATGCAACCGGTGTCGACGCTGGCGCCGACGGGTGGGTGTACTCGCATCTCGGTTACACGCGTATTCCCGTCGTCGGCATCAATTACAACAAGGCCGACTTCCAAGTGCTCGGCGCGGGTCTGCGCGATCAATGGGCGATCAACGATAAGATCAAGCTCGACTACGGCGTGCGCGTCGATCACGCCAACTATAAGTTCGGTTCGAACACCGCGCTCAACCCGGACATCGGTAACTTCTCCGACGTCGATCCGTCGTTCTTACGCAAAGAAGTCCTCAATCCGACGGTCGTGGAACCGCGCATCGCGCTTTCGATTCAGCCGACGCGCAACGATGCCGTGCGATTCGGTTACGGTCGGTCGGTCGAATTTCTCAACGCACAGGACGCCGGAACGCCCGGCGGCATCTACGGTGGCGAGCGGCTCGCAGGCGTACCGGTGACGCCCGGCTCGAACACCGCCGATCCCACGACGTGGACGTGTGGTTCGGGTCTCAACAGCGCGCGTCTCTTGCCGACCGGCGCGAACGCATCGGGCAAGGGCGGCGGATATTTCCGTTGCGCCAACTACCTGCAGCAACTCTACTGGGCGTACGACCAAAATTTCGACGCGCCCGATATCGGCAACGGCACGTCGCCGACGTACGATAATTACGACGCTTCCTACTCGCATCAATTCAAGAGCGGCTTCGCGTTGCGCACGACGGGTTTCTACCGTCGCGCGAGCGGTCTGCCCAGCTTCTTCGTCCTGGCACAAAAGAACGACCCGGCGACGGGTCAGATCCTCTACCAGGTCTTCTCGGTCAACAATAACGCGATCAATAAAACGACCGGCGTCGAACTCAATCTGACGACTCCCGAGCGCCCCGTGGGCTTCTCCGGTTTTATTAGTGCGACGTATCAAAATGCGATCTCGAGCGTGCCTCCGCTGCTTCCGGGGGAAGACGCGCTGCCGCTGATCACGACCCAGTCGTTCCAGCTCGGCAACACGTACCGCGCGGGCTTCCTCTCGCCGTTCTCGGCGTCGTTCGGCGGAACGTACCGCTCGAAAGGCGGCTTGAAAATTACGCCGACCGTGCAGTTCAATGCGGGGTATCCGACCGGCGTCGGCAAGCTGATCGCCTACAACGGCTTCGTCAATGGTCAAGCCGTGAACGTTCCGCAAAGCAATCTCGGCGGGTCGGCACCTACGGCTGGCGGCTTCAACGGCTCGACGGGCCAAGGCGTCGCGACGCAGTACGTCGATCCGGCGTATCCCGGCAGCATCATCAAACCGAACATCGCGGCGACGCGTGGGACGGCCGAAGGCCCGAGTGCCGGCGCACAACTCACGAAACCGTCGGCGCTCGCGAACCTCACCGTCGAGTACACGCTCGCGAAACGCAACACGATCGGTGTGGCGGTGAACAATTTGTTCGGCAACGTGTACTACGGCAATACGCCGCTCTCGAACACCTACTACCAGCCGGTGACGACGGGCGTCGCGGGCCCGGCGACCGGTTATCCGCGTCAGGCCAATCCCGCGCAGACCAGCTACGCGAACCACGGCTTCGTCCAACTTCCGACGAGTTCGTATGGTAATCAAGCGAATCTGCAGCTCCCGAATGCGCCGACAACCTATCGCCTCTACTACCAGCTCGGTCTGTAGGACAACGCCAAAAAAGGTGAATGACTTGACCAAATTTCGTAATCTCGTCGTGCCTGCGGTCGCGCTCGCCGCGATCGCCGGTTGCGCCGGGAACGCCGCGTCCCCGCCGGAAGCCGTGACCGTGGTGAGTCCGTCGACGGCAAAGGCGCAACTCGCCGTCGGAACGGCGAATCTTTTCGGTACCATTACCGGGATGAACGTCGTCGCAACGATGCGCACGCCGTCGGGCAGTTCGGTTCTGCTCTCGACGCCGACGCTCACGGGGCCCTTCGTGCTTCCGGCGACGCCTGGAACGAAGACGAGCACGGGTGCGACCATCGCCGACGGTCCGAGCGCGAGTGAAATCGCGACCGGCGGCGTCATCAGCGGCACGCCGCAGGTCACCCCCGGTACGCCCGCGTCGCAAATCGCGGCGACCACGTTCGGCATTCGCGGAGGCCTTTTCGCCAACGGCTTTATTCCCGCGAACGCCGACAATGTCGGCAACGCGCGCGTGACGCCGTACACGCAACCGCTTTACGATCAAAACGATACGAACGCGTTCGTACCGCTCGGAGGCCCACCGGCTTTCGATCCCAACGGCAACGGCGAGGGCACGCGCGATGGCACGTTCGACCCGAGCGTTCTCGGAATCTACGAAGGGCTCAACATCTTTGCAGGCGTCACGCCGAAGACGGGGGCGTACGCGCTAAGCGTCGTGATCCCGACGAACTCCGGCAATACCACGATCGCGGCGTCGGCGAATCTGCCCACCCTCGTCGCACTCGGAACGGTCACGGCACCGACGTTCGTACCGAGCGGAAAAGGCGGCGGAACGTTTGCGGTTACGCTGCCGGGCGGCGTGACCGATGCCCTCGTCTCGGTGACCGATAACGGCGCGGCCGACGGCAAGCCGAATTGTCACCTCGGCAATCCGGGAACGGCGTATTACACGATTCATGCGACCGCATCGGGAACGGTGACGTTGCCCGATCTCGATGGCCCGAAGACCGCGACGGCACCGTTTGCGGCGACGCCGACCATCTGCACGGCAGCCCAAAATGCCGCCGTGCAAAATATGTCGGGCGGCGACACGTTCACGGTGCAACTCATCGGCGCCGACTACCCCCTCTATGCGTCGAATTATCTCTTCAACCTCACGACACAGCTGCCGTCGATCGTCGGCCCTGCCGGTACGGACGACATCACCGTCTCGGTGATCTCGGCGCAGACCTCGACGTAACCCGACTTCCTCATCGAAGCCAAGAGCGACGAACGAAGAGAGAGCGTCTCCCAGGGGGCGCTTTCGTCGCGTCTAGGGTACGGTTCGGCCAATCCGGAAGCAGGTTTGCATGAAATCCAAGACCGTCGTCATCAGCACCGCTCGTACGCCTTTTGGGAAGCTCGGAGGCGCACTTTCTTCGCTTTCGGCAACGACGCTCGGAGGCGAAGCGATTCGAGCGGCGGTCGAGCGATCGAAGATCGACCCCGCGGAGATCGAGCACGTGATCATGGGCAATGTCGTGCAGGCGGGTGTCGGCCAGGCTCCGGCGCGGCAGGCGATGTTCAAGGCGGGGCTCGCGAAGACGACGACGTTCGAGACGATCAATAAAGTTTGTGCGTCGGGGCTCGTCGCCGTCGCGCAGGCGGCTCGGCTCATCAATGCCGATGAGAAAAAAGTCGCCGTTGCCGGCGGTATGGAGTCGATGTCCAATGGCCCCTACGCGATGCTCAACGGTCGCTTCGGATATCGGTTCGGAGATGGTGCGCTCGTCGATCTCATGAATTACGATGCGCTCGTCGATCCGTTTTCGGGTTGGACGATGGCGCAGGCACAGACGCGCGTGAATGCGGATCTCGGGATCACGCGCGACGTGCAAGATGAGTTTGCGGCGATCTCGCACGCGCGTGCGGCGGCGTCGCAAAAAGATGGTGCGCTCGCGCATGAAATCGTGCCGTTGCGTGTTGCGACGAAAGCGAAAGGCAAGCTCGTCGTCGATGCGTTGCCCGCGCCCGCGCTCGCGCGCGTTCCCGTTACCGCGGGTGCGAATGGTGCGGCATCCAAACTCTTTCACGCGCCGCCTGAGAATATGCAGGCACAGCTCGCGCGCTACAACGCGTACGTGACGGGCGACGTACCCTCGACGCTCGTCGATACCGACGAACCCGTGCGTCCCGATACGACCCTTGCCGGGCTCGCGAAGCTCTCGCCGCTGGAAAAAGACGGCACGGTCACGGCGGGTAACGCGCCGGGGGTCAACGACGGCGCGGCGGCACTCGTGCTCGCGAGCGAAGAGTACGCGAAGGCACATGGCTACGAAGCGCTCGCGACGATCGTCGATCACGCCGATGCTTCGTGGGATCCGGCGTATCTGGCACTAACGCCCGCGATGGCGGCGCAGATCGTCCTCGAACGCAACGGCCTCAAAGCGAGCGATATCGCGATTTGGGAAGTCAACGAAGCCTTCGCGGCCGTCGCGTGGAGTACGGCGAATTTGCTCGGGCTCGATCCGCGCGCACTCAATCTGCAAGGCGGCGCGGTCGCCTTCGGTCACCCCGTCGGCGCGTCGGGCGCACGCATCGTCGGGTCGGTCGTGCATCAGTTGCGCAAACGCGGCGGTGGCTACGGCATCGCGGCCATCTGTAGCGGCGGCGGTCAGGGCGACGCACTCCTCATCAAAGTCGGTTAAGGGGTGAAGCTTCTCGTCATCGGCGCGGGACAGATGGGTGGCGGCATCGCGCAGGTTGCGGCGGCCGCGGGTGACGAGGTGATGCTTTTCGATCGCGACGTCGCGCTCGTCGAGCGCGGGATCGCGACGATGCGCAAGAATCTCGATCGCAGTATCGAGAAAGCGCGTATCACCGCCGCCGATCGCGACGCAACGCTCGCGCGGATCGTACCCGTTGCGACCTGGGCGCATTTCGACGTGGATATCGCGATCGAAGCGGCGACCGAAAACGAAACGCTCAAACGCGAGATCTTCGCGAAGCTCGACGCGCATACGCCCGCGCGGACGATCCTTGCGAGCAACACGTCGTCGATCTCGATTACGAACCTCGCGGCAGCGACGTCGCGTGCGGATCGCGTCATCGGCATGCACTACATGAATCCCGTGCCCGTCATGGCACTCGTCGAGATCATTCGCGGCATCGCGACCTCTCAAGGAACGTACGAGACCGTTCGCGATCTCGCGATCCGCCACGGGAAAACCCCGGTCGAAGTCCGGAATTATCCGGGGTTCGCGAGCAATCGGATCTTATGCCCGATGCTCAACGAAGCGATCTACGCACTCTTCGAAGGCGTCGGAACGGTCGATGCGATCGATACGGTGATGAAGCTCGGCATGAACCACCCGATGGGTCCGCTCGAACTCGCCGATTTTATCGGTCTCGATACGCTGGCATCGATTCTCGACGTCTTACGCGAGGGGCTCGGCGATCCCAAATATCGCGCGTGTCCGCTTCTGCGCGAGTATGTCGCCGCCGGTTGGCTCGGCCGTAAGAGCGGCCTCGGCTTTTACGATTGGCGCGGTGGCGCGCGTGCGGCGCGCACGGATCTCGGGCCCAGCGGCGTTCCCGCGTTCGCATCGTGATCGAGCGGATGGCGGCCGGTCTCTTCGACGTGACGTCGGAACAGCGCGAGATCGGAAATCTGGCGCGCGAGATCGCGCAACGCGAGATCGCGCCACACATCGCGGCATGGGATAAGGCGCACTATTTTCCGCGCGAACTCTACACGAAGCTCAACGCGGCGGGACTGATGGGGATCGTCGTTCCCGAACGTTACGGCGGCGCGGGCGCGGATTACGTTTCGTATGCGCTCGCGATCGAAGAACTCGCACGTGTCGATGCGGGAACCGCCGTCACGCTCTCGGTTCACGCGATGATTACGTCGGCCATCGAGCGGCTCGGCACGGGCGAGCAGAAAGAGCGCTATCTTCCGCGACTCGCGACGGGCGACGTCATTGCCGGCTTCGGTCTCACGGAACCGGGCGCGGGTTCGGATGCGGCAGCACTCACGAGCACCGCACGTCGCGACGGCGATGCGTACGTGCTGTCGGGGCGCAAGCAATGGTGCACGAACGGCAGCTACGCGGGCGTGACGATGGGCATGTTTCGCACGGGTGCGTCGGGTTCCAAGGGCGTTTCCGCGTTTTTGGTCGAGCGCGATACGCCGGGGTACATCGTCGAGAAAGTGACGGAAAAACTCGGCATCCATACGAGCAATACGTGTGACATCGTCTTCGAAGGCGTGCGCGTGCCGCAAGACGCGATGCTCGGGGAGGAAGGCACCGGATTTTCGATGGCGCTTTCGGCGCTGACGGCCGGACGGATCGGCATCGCCGCGCAAGCGACGGGTATTCTCGCCGCGTGCCTCGATGCATCGATCGCGTTTGCCCGCGACCGCGAAGCATTCGGGAAACCGATTGCCGCCTTCGAAGCGATCTCGTTTAAGATCGCGCAGATGGCGACCGATCTCGATGCGGCGCGATTGCTCGTCTATCGTGCCGCGTCGCTATGCGATCGTGGCTTGCCCTTCGCGATCGAAGCGAGTAAGGCGAAGCTCTTCGCCTCGACCGCCGCGCGCAAACACGCAGCCGAAGCGGTTCAGATTCACGGTGGCTACGGGTACACGACGGAGTTCCCCGTCGAACGCTATTATCGCGACGCGAAGATCACGGAGATCTACGAGGGCACGAGCGAAATCCAACAACTCATCATCGGCCGGTCATTGCTCGGGCGCTTCGATTAGGTCGCGCGCGATGATCCGTCGTTTTTTCGCCGCCGTCGTCGCATCGGCGGTCGTCGTTATCGCGTTCGCCGCCGTCGTCGTGCGGGGCGGCGATGCGCGCGTCGCTCGCGCGGCGACGCTCGCAACGCACGTCGACCCTTCCCTCTACCGCGAGCTTCATTGGCGCAATATCGGGCCGTTTCGCGGGGGTCGTTCGGTTGCGGTCGCGGGCGTCGCGGGCGATCCGCGTACGTTTTATTTCGGCGCGGTCGGTGGCGGCGTTTGGAAGAGTGAGAACGCGGGTCTGACGTGGCGCCCGATCATGGATGCGATGGACGTCGCGTCGATCGGTGCGATCGCCGTGGCACCGAGTGATCCCAAAACGATCTACGTCGGTAGTGGTGAAGCCGATATGCGCTCCGATATCGCGCACGGCAACGGGATGTATCGCTCGACCGATGCGGGTGCCACGTGGACGCATATCGGGCTCGACGATTCGCGTCAGATCGGGCACATTCTCGTCTCACCGACCGATCCGAAAACGCTCCTCGTCGCGGTGTTGGGTCACGGCTACGGGCCCAGCGTCATGCGCGGCGTCTTTCGTTCGACCGATGGCGGTACGACGTGGGCGCACGTGCTCGAACGCGATGCCGACACGGGCGCGATCGACCTCGCGAGCGATCCCGCGATGCACGACATCTTCGTCTCGCTCTGGAATACGCGCCGACCGCCGTGGAGCGTCTACCCGCCGTCGTACGGACTTGGTTCGGGACTGTACCATTCGCTCGATGGTGGCGTGACGTGGGCACCGGTTGCGGGCGTAGGCCTCCCGACGCAACGCGTCGGGAAGATCGGCATTGCGGTCGCGCCGAGCGATCCCAAACGCATCTACGCGATCGTCGACGCGAAGGCGGGCGGGCTCTATCGCAGCGACGACGGCGGCAGTTCGTGGCGACTGGTCGATAAGGACAAACGGCTGTGGGATCGCGGCTGGTATTTCTGCCACGTGACGGTCGATCCGCACGATTCCGATAGCGTGTACGTCTCCGATACGTCGGTCTATCATTCGTCCGATGGTGGCGCGCATTTCGCTGCGATCAAGGGTTCGCCCGACGGCGACGACTTCCACCAGCTCTGGATCGATCCGACCGAGCCATCGCGCATGGCGCTCGCGAGCGATCAAGGCACGAGCGTCAGCGTCGACGGCGCGCGTTCTTGGTCGAGTTGGTTCAATCAACCGACGGGCCAATTCTATCACGTGACGGCAGATGCTAAGGTACCGTATCATCTCTTCGGCGCGCAACAAGATAACGGCGCGGCGATGATCCTCGCCCGCAGCGACCATCGCGGCATCGAGGAACGCGATTGGCGCGCGATCGTCGCGGGTGGCGAGAGCGGCACGGTTGCCGTCGACCCGCGTCAGCCCGATATCGCGTACGGCACGGTCGGTGGTGGAAGCGACGACGTGGTCGTCGAGAATTTGCGCACGAATCAAACGCGCACGATCAAACCGACGCTCGGCATGGCGGGTCCGTGGCGCGCCGAGTGGACGCAACCGATCGCCTTCGGTCGCGACGGTGCGCTCTACGCGACGAACCAGCGCATCTTCCGCTCGCGCGATCGCGGCCTGACGTGGCACGCGATCTCGCGCGATGTGGCGCGATCGCATGCGGGAATGCCCGCAACACTCGATGCGACGACGGCCGCCGATGTCGATGGGCCCGAGCCACGCGGCGTCGTGTACGCACTCGCGCCGTCGCCGCGCGACGCGACGATGGTCTGGGCGGGCACCGACGACGGCACGATTCACCGCACGACCGACGACGGTCGCACGTGGCACGACCTTACGCCGCCCGCCTTCAGCGCCTGGAGTCACGTCGACGGTATCGAGGCATCGCACTTCGATGCGAACGTCGCCTACGTCGCGCTCGATCGCCACCGCCTCGACGACGACCGGCCGTACGTGTACGCGACGCGCGACGGTGGCCGCACGTGGCGTGAAGCGCACGCGGGAATGCCGGAGAATGCGTACGTCAACGTCGTGCGCGAAGATCCGCAACAGCGCGGCTTGCTCTATGCGGGGACGGAGCAAGGCGTGTATGTGTCGTTCGACGACGGCGCATCGTGGCAATCGCTGCGTGCGAATATGCCCGTCGTCTCCGTGCGCGATCTCATCGTCCACGACGGCGATCTCGCAATCGCGACGCACGGCCGCGCGCTGTGGGTGCTCGACGACGTCGCGCCGTTGCGCGCACTCGCGCGCGATCGCACGATCGGCAACCAGGTTGGCAACGGTCGACCGTGGCTCTTCGAGGCGAGCGATGCGTTTCGTATGCGCGCAGGCAACGACGAAGCCGAAGCGACGCCGCCGGAGATTCCGCTCGGTGAGAATCCCGTTACCGGTGCGAATATCGATTACGTGGTGCCGACGGAGGCGCGCGGGGCGATCACGCTTCAAATCGTCGATGTACATCGCGCGATCGTGCGGACGTGGTCGAGCGACGACAAGCCAAAACCGATCGACGCATCGAGCGTGCCGTATCCCGCCTCGTGGATCGCATCGCCACAGATCCTCGCGACGTCGCCCGGCATGCATCGTTTCGTTTGGGATTTTCATCTCAACCGGCCCGACGGTCCCCTCGCGCCGCCGGGGCGATACGAAGTCCATCTCATCGCGCGCAACGTTTCGTCCGCGAACGCGGGACACGTGCGCGACATGCGGGCCACAAGCTTCGTTCTCAAACGTGATCCGCGCGTTCGCGCGAGCGATCGCGATCTCGTCGCCCAGTACGACCTCGCTCGCGCGGTTGATGCGGCGAAGACGAGTATCGATGCGCGCGTAGCGGCGATACACCACACCAACGACGACGATGCGCGACCGCAGGCGGCGTTGGAAAAGGCGCTTCGCGTTCGTTCGCGCGCGCTCGGCGAACTCGAAGCGTCGATCGAAAGCGCCGATGCGGCACCGACACCACCCGAGCGCGCCGCATGGGCACGACTGCGCGTGCCGTTCTAGGGTTTCTTCGCGAAACGGACAACCGTGTCACGTTTCCGCTTTTCGAGAGAGTTTGAGTTCACCGTGAAATTGATGGAGTATCAGGGCAAGGAATTGTTTCGACGCGTCGGCATTCCGACGCCGCGCGGCGTGCACGCAACGAGCGCCGCCGATACGGTCGCCTTCGTTGCGGCGAATCCGGGCTCGTGGGTGCTCAAGAGTCAAGTGATGATGGGCGGCCGCGGCAAAGCGGGCGGCATAAAATTCGCCGATGACGCGGCGGCGGCGAAGCCACTCGCAGACGAACTCTTCGGCAAGGTCCTCAAGAACGAACAGAATCCCGACGGCGAAGAAGTTCGGTCGCTTCTGGTCGAGGAGAAAGTGCAGATCGCGAGTGAGGCGTACGCCTCGATCACGATCGATCGCGCCGCGAAGAAGCCGGTGATCATCGTGAGTTCGCAGGGTGGGATGGACGTCGAAGAAGTCGCCGAGCATCACCCCGAAGCGATCAGCAAGTTTTGGATCGATCCCGCAATCGGATTCCAGCCCTTCGAAGCGCGTCAACTCGCGTTCGCGGCAAAGCTGCCCGTGGGCTATCACAAGGCGTTTCCAAAAATTCTTGCGGGATTGTACCAAATGTTCATGGAGTACGGCGCGAATCTCGTCGAGATCAATCCGCTCGTCCTCACGGCTTCCGGCGACGTGATCGCGAGCGACGCGAAAGTCGAGCTCGACGATAACGGTATCTACAAGCATCCTGACCTCAATGCGTGGCGCAACGACGGGCCGGCCGATGAGGATCAGGCGGCCGCCGTCGCGATCGGCCTCGGCATGTCGAATTACGCGAAGTTCGCCGACGAATCCGGGGAGGCGCCCAAGACGATCGGGACCATCGCCAACGGCGCGGGCCTCGGCATGGGCACGATGGATGCGATCAAAAGCGCGGGCGGTGGAGCGGCGAACTTCCTCGATATCGGCGGTGGCGCGCAAGCAGAGCTCGTTAAGAATAGCTATAATCTCGTGACGTCCGATCCGCGCGTCAAGGCGATGTTCATCAACATCTTCGGCGGGATCACGCGTGGCGATCAGGTCGCTCTCGGCATCGTGGAGGCGCTCAAAGGCGACGACGTGCGCAAGGTCCCGCTCGTCATTCGGCTTACCGGCACCAATGCCGAAGAAGGCCGAAAAATTCTCGCGGAGGCCGGCTTCTTTCCGGTCGAGACGATGAACGAAGGCGCGGCCAAAGCCGTCGCGCTCGCGAACGGAGCGAAGTAATCGTGGCAATTTTTCTCGATAAGAATTCGAAAGTCATCGTGCAAGGCATCACGGGCCGCGAAGGGCTCTTCCACACGCAGCGCATGCTCGCGTACGGCACGAACATCGTCGGCGGCGTCACGCCCGGCAAGGGCGGTACGCATGTCGACGGCGGAAGTGCGAGCGCGGCGGCGTCAAATCTTCCGGTCTTCAATACCGTCAAAGATGCCGTTGACGCGACGGGTGCGACGCATACGATCATCTTCGTGCCGCCGCCCTTCGCCGCCGATGCGCTCTACGAGGCACACGATGCGGGCATCGGCCTCGCGGTCGCGATCACCGAGGGCATCCCCGCGCACGACATGCTCAAGGTCGTCGCCACGACGAAATCGATGCGCATCATCGGGCCGAATTGCCCCGGACTCGTCTCGCCGGGCAAAGCGCTCGTCGGGATCATGCCGAGCGGCGTTTTCGCAAGCGGACGGATCGGTATGATCTCACGCTCGGGAACGCTGACGTACGAGATCGTCGACATGCTCACCAGAGCTGGCCTCGGGCAATCGACGTGCGTCGGCATCGGCGGCGATCCGATCATCGGCACGACGTTCGTCGATTGCCTCGAAGCCTTCGCGAACGATCCGGAAACCGATGCGATCGTCGTGTGCGGCGAGATCGGCGGCTCGGATGAAGAAGATGCCGCAGCTTTCATCAAGGCGCATCTGCCGAACAAACCGTGCGTCGCCTTTATCGGCGGTCGTTCCGCGCCGAAGGGAAAGCGGCTCGGACATGCGGGCGCGATCATTTCCGGAAACTTCGGGACGCCGGAGAGCAAGCTCGCGGCATTCGCCGCTGCGGGCGTGCCCGTGGCCGATCGGCCATCGGAAATTCCCGACCTCCTCATGTCGCGACTCGCCATGCACGCGTAAATTCTGCGGTCGCTTAAGTGTGGAACGATCGCATCGACGTCGCGATTTTCATGTTTGATCGGCGTAAGCCGAATGTTAAATCATTCGCACTTTACCTATCGCATCATAGGATAAGATTTTCTTAAATCTAACGTCTCCATATTCTCGCGGAGATGCTTTAGGGGCATCCGTGGGATTGCCAGACGTCCCTTTTTAAGGAGACCCATTGCTGAAATCAACATTCAGCCGGTGGTTCGTAATCCTGATTGCTGTCTTCGCGCTTATCGCGCCGAGCTCAATTTCGTTTGCAGGCACCACCGGCACATTGTCCGGAACGGTCACGGATTCCGCGACCAAACTTCCGATTCCAGGCGTGAAAGTGACGGCAGCAAGCCCGTCGCAAGTCTCGTCGCAAACCACGGATGGCGAAGGCCATTTTTCGTTTTTGAGCCTCGCGCCGGATACGTACACCGTTTCCGCCGAAGTCAAAGGCTTCGAACCCGATAGCGAGACGGGCGTAACCGTCGTCGCCGACAACACGCGCATCTTGCCGATCGCACTCGGCAAAGCGCTCAAGACGATCGGTCGTTCGACATCGCGTGCGAATTCCGGGAGCCTCGTGCGCCCCGGTACGACCGCCGACGTGTACTCGGTCAATGCCGAGACGCAAGCGAAGGTCGCGGCTGCCGGTGGTGGCGGCAATCTCGATAGCGCCTTCTCGGCGCTCTCGACCGTTCCAGGTGTAGCCGTCGCCCCGGGCCAGAGCGGCTACGTCGGCGCCGCCGCAACGCTCTCAATTCGTGGCGGCGATTACGACCAGATCGGTTACCAGATCGACGGTATTCCCGTCAATCGCGCGTTCGACAATTATCCGTCGGGCTCGACGTCATCGCTCGGTCAGCAAGAACTTCAGGTCTACACGGGCGCGCCTCCGGCGAGCTCGGTTTCCGAAGGCATCTCGGGGTACATCAACCAGGTCATCAAGACCGGTACGATTCCCGGCTTTCAGACCTTGACGTTCGGCATCGGTGCTCCCGCGTATTACCATAAGTTCGCAGCCGAATTCGGCGGCGAAACGGAAAATCGGCGCTTCTCGTATTACGCCGGCATCGGCGGATATAACCAGAACTACCACTATGCCGACAATTTCGATGGCGCATCGATTGGCACGAACTACGGCGTGCCGTATGGCGTTGCGTGCGATCCTACGGTCTCGGCGACCGTGGCGCCATCCTGCTATAATGGCAAGGCCTTCAATAACGGCTTGCTGCTGGGCCCGAACAATCTTTTCTCGACGTCGCAAGTCGCAGACCGCGATACCGTCGTAAATCTTCACTACTACGTCCCGCACAAGGACGGATCGCGCGACGATCTCCAAGCCCTTTCGTCGATCAATTTCATCAACACGAAGTTGTACAGCTCGACGCGAGATCAGGGCGGAGCGACGTTCCTCAATACGGTCGGCATCGGCGCGCCGACGTACCTCGACGGCTACAAGCTCAATTTGCAACCCGGCACGCTTGCGTCCGCGGGGACGTTGAACTCGTCGGGTGCTTATTATTTCTTCCCGAATACGCCATCGCACGCGTTCGGGGCCCCGATCCCGGAGAACGACCAGGACGGCACCAACAACAATCAAGGGATCGTCAAACTTCAGTATACGAAGTCGCTCGGCACGAACGCGTTCGCGCGTCTCTACGGCTACACGTACTACTCGAATTGGTTGATCTACGGCGCCCAGAGCGCGCAGTTCAACGGCAATCTCGGTAACCCGGGCGACTACGAGCTCAGCTCGCACTCGCGAGGCGTAAATTTCGCGCTCACCGATCAGATCAACTCGAAGAACCTGTTGCAGTTCGGTGCCGACTACGTGACGTCCAACGTTCTGCGTTCGAATAACACGCAGTACATCAATGGCGCCTACGGCGCGACGAGACTCAATGCGCGTACCGCCGTCGGCGTGCTCGTCGATTCGAGCAATCCGACCAACGGCATCTGCTACACGTCGGCGGCAACTCCGACGCCGTGTTACAAGAGCGCATCGGCGTATAACGGCGGTGCGCAATTCGCAACGATTCGTTCGGCGTTTAACGGCACGGCAGCCCCCGTTCCAAACGCGAACTGCGGAAGCGGGCCCTGCCAATATCTCGTGCTCGAAAATGGCACGTATGCCACGTTCAATCAAGTCGATCCGAAATTCTACGGTCTTTCGTTGACCGATGAATTCCGTCCGACGTCGAAACTGACCATCAACGGTGGGCTTCGCGTCGACATCTACCAATATCAGGGCGCGGACACGTCGGGCACCGCCGCGCGTCAGTTCCTCTATAACGCCTACGATCGCGACAATTGCCTCAACACGACGACGCAAGCGATCACCAATAAAGTCTACGGACTCAAACTCGCAAACTCCGACGCAGCGTGTCCCACGGGCTTCGTTGCGGCACCATTTCGGAATCCATCCGGCAAGACGACGCAGACCTACGACGTCTTCCAGCCGCGACTCGGCTTCACGTATGCAATCGATCCGTCGACCGTGCTCCGTGGTTCGTACGGCCGTTACGGCCAGCCTCCGAACAGCGCCTTCGAGCAGTACGACGTTGCGCAACAGAACGCGCCGGCTCAACTCTACGGCGTCTACGGCTTCCAGCAGTACGGCTTCAATACGCCGAGTCACCCGATTCCGCCGGCGGCATCGAATAATTACGACTTCTCGATCGAGCATCAATTCCCGCAACAGATCTCGATCAAGATCACGCCGTTCTTACGCCAAACGCAGAATCAAACGCAGCAGTTCTTCCTCAATCGTGCGACCAATTTCGTCTCCGGCCTCAACGTCGGAAACCAAACGTCGCGCGGCGTGGAACTCGAACTCGACAAGGGCGACTTCAGTCGCGACGGGCTCTCGGCGCGTCTCGCGTTCGCGTACACGAACAGCTACATCAAGTACAACACGCTTTCGAATGGTCGTACGGTTGTCTCGCCGGTCGTCGACGGGATCAACACGTACAATTCGTTTACGAAGGCAGGCGGCGGTGCGGCGTGCTACACGACGGCAGCAGCCGACGGTACGCCGGGCACGGCCGATCCCACGTGTGCTGCGGGTAGCATTGCCAACCCGTACTACAATGCTCCGTTGCAGAGCACGTCGGAATACGCACCGGGTAATCGGTTCGTACCGTACGACACGATCCCAGCGGGCATCGGCGTGTCGAGCACGCAAATCGGCGTGCCCTACGTCGCGTCGCTCGTGTTGAATGAAAAGATCAAGCGCTTCTCGATCGCGCCGATCTTCCAGCTCTTCGCGGGTCAGCGTTACGGAACGCCGCTTTCGACGTCCGGCATCGATCCGACGTCGTGCACGGCGGCGCTCAACACCAACACGGTTGGCGATGCGCGCTACATGAATGGCCCGCAAGCCGGCGCATCGTTCGATTCGACCAGCTGCGGCCAACTCGCCAACGGCATCCCGAACATCGAGAGCAAAAAGTTCGACGGTATCGGCGCGTACGTCAATCCGACGAATTTGTTGATGCATATGCAGTTGAGCTACGAAGTGAGCAAAAACTTCGCGATCACCGCAAATGTCTCGAACCTCATCAATACGTGCTTCGGCGGCTCGTCCGTTCCGTGGAACATCGCAGGCGCGTGTGGCTACACGTACTCCAACGGCGGAATCCAAGGCGCTGTCGGAAACGTCTACAATCCCGGTGACGGAACTCAGAAGCAAGCCATCGGCAAATCGGCGTACGCGCCGATCTTCTCGCAACAGCCGGTCGGCATCGCGATCCAGGCGAGCCTCAAGCTCTAAAGCTCCGAGAACTCGACACCGAAAAGGCCCTCGCATTCCGCGAGGGCCTTTTCTCTTTCCACGGTATCTGTGGCGCGATGCGTTATGGATACCACTGCGAAGAATGCGAGGAGGCCGTTTGGCCCGCGACCTCGCGCGGTGAACTTCAGTGGTTAAAGAATCGCGAGCACGTGGTGCGCGAGGTCGCGCGTCACGTGCAGGCGGGTCTCGATACGTGGATCACCGAGGGCCTCGAATTTCTCGATCACCATAACGGTCACAGCGTGATCCTCTCGAAGCGGCCGTAACGCTCGCGTCTACTTCTTGGGATTCTCGGGACCTTCGGCATCTGAGGCCTCAGATTGCTCGGCGGTGTTTTCGAGGATGGCTCCCGACTTCGCGTCGATGCCGACTTCGCGAACGCCGGTCGTCGTCTTGATATCGAACGTGTAACGCAAGCCGCTTCCGCCGAGCTCGGTCTCGAGTTCTTGCGAGACGATCTTGCCTGGTGCTGCCTTGAGCGCCGTGGTTCGCGCGGCCGCGATGGTGATACGAGCGTGGCTCGCGAGCTTTTCTCCGGGATATGCAAATGCGATGGTCGCGGTCGCGAGGAGGGCTGCGCCGAAGCCGAGTGCGAGGAAACGAACGTGGAACATGGTCTCTCCAGTGAGGATCGGGTACACCCGCACGATTACGAGTGCTACCGCAATCCTAACGCGGCTCGATGACGGCAAGGTGAATGCTCCCGCGCCTCCTCGACACACGACGTATGGTCTCTGCTTGGCGGCAAATAAAAAAGCGAGCCGACATTCGGCTCGCCACACACGCGGTAGATAACGTTAGCGCGGAATTTTGAGGTGCTCGCCGGGCGTAATCGTTGCGCTGCTGAGGCCATTGACGGCAATGATCGTGTCGATCGTCTCTTGGACGTTCTGGCCATCCGCGGTGTAGCGGTCGGCGATCGTCCAGAGATTCTCGCCACGTTGGACCGTCGCGATTTTGAAGTGTTCGGGCGATGCTGCGAAGAGGCGGGACTGCGACATTGCCGGGACGGCGATCACGGCGCTGAGTGTTGCGAGCGCAATGGCCGGCATCAGCGTGATCTTTTTGCGTTTCGGCGAGTACATGGCGGCTGCTCCTCTATCTTGTGTCCGAACGGCCGTTCGCAGCTAAAACATCTACATGTTGTGCGCGAACGAGTGTTCGTCCACCAGATTCTAACAAGGAAGCGCCTGCGATGTCAATGCTCCGTCGAACATATGTTTGCGTTCGAGGGTGTGGATATGTTAATCTCGGTACTAATCGCGGCGCGAATCGCGCGCTGCTGCCGGTAGGAGACCCTATGGAAGAGCGCGCCCCAACGGAGCGTCAAGCACGTATCCTCGAGGTGATTCGCGACTTTACGGAAGAACACGGCTATCCGCCGTCGGTTCGCGAAATCGGCGAACGCGTCGGCCTCTCGTCGTCGTCGACGGTTCAATCGCATCTGCGGTCACTCGAAAAACGCGGCCTCATCCACCGCGATCCCACGAAACCACGCGCGCTCATTACGACGGGCTCGGCGAGCGCCGCCGCAAACGCGCCGATCGTGCCCGATTTCGGCGTCGTGCCGATCGTGGGCAAAGTTGCCGCCGGGACACCCATTACGGCGACGGAGAATCTCGAGGGCGAATTCGTCTTGCCCGCCGAGTTTGCGAAGAAAGACGGCACGTTCATCTTACGCGTGCAGGGCGAATCGATGATCGATGCCGCCATTCTCGATGGCGATCTCATCGTCGTCTCGCCGCAGGCCGACGCCGCCAACGGCGAGATCGTCGTCGCGATGGTCGACGGCGAAGCGACCGTAAAGCGCTTTTTTCGCGAGAGCGGACGCGTGCGGCTGCAGCCCGAGAACGCCACGATGGCACCGATGTATCCGAGCGACGTGACGATTCTCGGCAAAGTCAGCGCGATGTTCCGCCGCCTCTAGGGCAGGGCGGCCGTCGCGCGAATGACGGAGCCCCGTGTCCTCGCACGAATCGCCCGCAGGCGGCAGCAACTCCGTCGTCGACCGTCTCGTCCCCGCGATTCGATCGTTTGCGGCGTTGCCGGAGATGCTCGCAATCCAGCGCACGTTGCCGATCAGTTTCGCCGGGCTCATCATCGGCCTCGTCGTCTTCATGGCGATCTTGCCGACGGGTTCGCTGCTCGATCGCTTCGCGCACTCGTTTGCGGCAGCGTTCGGCATCATGTCGACCTTTCTCGTCGTCGCGCTCGCTTGCGATCTCGCGCCTCGGCGCGACGTGCCGCGGATTCTCGGCACGCTCGTCGCGGTCGGTGCGTTTGCGATCTCACTGCCGTACGCGCATGCGACGTCGTTCCTCGCACTCGAAAAGGCGCTCGGATCCAGCGGACTCTTTCTCGCAATCGGCGTCGGCCTCATCACGATCGGCGCGCTCGCAATCGCGCGCGCGCGGCTCGGCGCACTCGCGGGATCGATCGTGGGCAGCGTGCTCGTCATCGGAATCGCGATCGCACTCGTCGCGCGCGGGATCTCCGTTACCGCAGGCCTCACCGCGCTTATCGCACCGCTCGGCACGCTCGGCGATAGTCTCACCGCGTTGCTGATCATCACGTTCGTCGAGACGCTCTTGTGGACGTTCGGTATTCACGGTCCCGCGCTTTTAGCTGCCGTCGTGTTGCCCGTGTACATCAACTTACAACTCCAGAATACCGATGCGCTCGCGCACGGCGATCCGTTGCCGCACATCGTGACGGTCTCGATGTTCATCTTCGTCTTTCCCGGTGGTGCCGGCGCGACGTTTCCGCTGGTCTTGCTTTTACTACGGGGCCGTACCAAACGCGTGCGCCGCGTCGCGCTTGCGTCGCTCGTGCCCGCGATCGTCAATGCAAACGAACCACTCATGTTCGGTCTCCCGCTCGTGCTCAACCCGATTCTCAGCGTGCCGTTCGTCGTAACGCCGCTCGTGCTCGGCGTCGTGTCGTACTACGCAATGGCGCTCGGCATCGTCGCGCGCCCCGCCTACTATATTCCATCGACGGTGCCGCTCGGGCTCGGTGCGTTTCTCGCGACGAAAGACTGGCGTTCCATCGTGCTCATCGTCGTCAACCTCGCGATCGGCCTCGCCATCTACGCGCCGTTCGTCGCGATCTACGATCGCGCCGAGAACGAACGCGAACGCGATGCCGAGGCGGGCGCCGCTGCATGATCCCGGTGCTCGCACCCGCAATTCTCGATGCACTCCTCGAGCGCTTTCCATTTTCGGACGACGTCGTTTGCGCCGCACGTCGCGCGGCCGCGCGCGAAGTCGGGACCGCGACATCCGACGTGCAAGCGCGCGCACACGCGAACGTGCTTCGCGCGTTTGCGGATGAGGGCGTAGCGGAGAGCGATCTCGCGGGTTCGCTCGGGTACGGATACGACGATGCGGCTCGTGCGCGGTACGAGTCGCTGCTCGCGCGGATCTTCGGCGCCGAACGTGCGCTCGCACGGCTCTCGCTCGTGAGCGGGACGCACGCGATCGTCGCGGCGATCGATGCGTGCCTACCGCACGAAGGTCGTCTCATCAGCGCGACCGGACGACCCTACGATACGCTGCGAAATGCCCTCGCCGACGCTCCGTATTCGCTCACGCGGCGCGGCGTGCGCTACGACGAGATTCCCTTCGATGAAGCGGGAGACGTCGATCTCGTCGCACTCGCGCGCGCGTGCGAACGTGGCGTCGACGTCGTCTTTATCCAACGTTCTCGTGGGTACGCACCGCGACGCAGTCTCTCGGCAATCGAATGCGGCACGATCGCACGCACGGTGCGCAACGTCGCACCGCACGCGCTCGTGCTCGTCGACAATTGCTACGGCGAACTCGTCGAGGCCACGGAGCCGACGCATCACGGCGTCGATGCGGTCATGGGTTCGCTCATTAAAAATCTCGGTGGCGCACTCGCACCGGGTGGCGGATACGTCATCGGCCGAGCCGAGGTGATCGAGCGCGTTGCCGCTCGCCATTACGCACCGGGTCTGGGCACGGGAGTCGGTTCGACGCTCGGCTTCGGACGAGCGCTCGTTCAGGGACTTTTCAACGCACCGACCGTCGTCGGCGAAGCGCTCGCGGGATTGGATTTTGCGAGCGCGCTCTTCGCGGAACTCGGATATTGCGTCGATCCGGCGCCGGGAGAAGCGCGACGCGATATCGTTCAAGCGATCGGTTTGGGCTCGGCCGCGCGCCTCGTGACGTTCGCGCGCGGGTTACAGCGCGCCATGCCGCTCAACGCGCGATTCGCACCCGAACCCGGTGCCGTCCCGGGGTATCGCGACCCCGTGGTGATGTCGGGGGGTGCGTTCGTCAACGGCGCGACGATCGAACTTTCGTGCGACGCACCGCTGCGCGCGCCATTCGAAGTCTATCTGCAAGGCGGCACGAGTCGAAGCCACGCCGCACTTGGCGCACTCTTTGCAGCCGATATGCTCGACAAAGAAAGCAAATGAGCGCGCTCGCAGAACAGGGCCAGTCATGAGTTGGAGAGCGCGTTTGTGAGCGAGCAGAACGAAATCGCTTCGAAAAATGCTGAGATTCCGTATCGTCGGCGTTACGTACGCGTCAGCGTCGCAACGGAAATCTCGTACACGCGCGACGGCAACGATGTTCCGAAGGCGGGGTCGTCCTCGGATCTCGGCGGCGGTGGCGTCCGTCTCGCGACCGATGAAGATCTGCCGCTCGGCACGGTCCTCATGTTGCGCTTCCCGATTCCGGGGCTCGATCGCGATGTCGTCGTCCGCGGCCGGATCGTTTTATCGTTCTACAACGCGGAAGATAAGCGGTTCATGCATGGAATCGCCTTCACGTCGATCGATCCGCGCGACCAAGAAGAGATCATCCGCTACGTGGCAGCCGAGGTTCAGCGGCAGGCTGTGGACGACGAACCCGTTTCGGGTTAGCCTCCGCCGCCGCCCATATAGCCGAAGAAGAAATAGCGATTTCCGTCGCCCGTCTCGATGACGATGCGCGTGTCTTCGAGCGTGGCGCTGCGAATCGTCTTACCCGCGAGATCGTCGAGGACGGAACGAATCTGTTCGAATTCCCATTCGCGTAGCGAATCGGCGTCGATATCCTGGAGGTCGAGATCCTCGATATCCTTGAGGAGCGCTTCGATCTTGCCGTTATCCGCGGGGTCGGTCTCGGTGCCTATCGCCATCACTCCTCACTTCGCGGACGGCCTCCGGGAAGGCCTTGAACCAGTCGGGTCTTTCACCGGGGAAGTTCGGCCTGCCTGGGGTAAGCCATGTGCGTCATGGATTTAGGACGGGCGTGTACATTCTCGAAGTCTTGAGCGGACCGCTCGACGGGAAGACCTGGGCGTTCGACCGCGAGATCACGATCGGTCGCGACGACGCGCTTGCCGGGGCCTGCATTACGCTCGATCGCTATATCTCACGCCGTCACGCGCAAGTGTGTGACGCGGGCGGAGGGTTGGTCTTGGCCGACCTCGCTAGCCGCAACGGAACGCGCAAGGGTGGCGAGCCGATCACGGCGCAGACGGCCATCGTGCCGGGCGAACGATTCATCGTCGGCCGCACGCTCCTGCGCGTGATGCGAGCGTAGCGCGTGCAAATCGTTCGGACACCCGGCTCGGCGCGCGCGATCGCGCGGACGTTGCTACGACCCGTGGGCTTCGTGCCGACGATGGGCGCGCTTCACGACGGACATCTCGCACTCGTCGACCGCGCGCGCCGCGAAAATACGTCGGTCGTTGCGTCGATATTCGTGAACCCGCTGCAGTTTGGGCCGACGGAAGATTTCGAAAAATATCCGCGTGCGTTCGCGCGCGATGCCGAGTTGCTCGAAGCGCACGGCGTCGACGTGCTCTACGCACCGGCCGTGGAGCGCATGTATCCGCCGACGTTCGCGACGTCGATTTCGATCGGGCCGCTCGCCGAGTCGTTCGAAGGCGCGCGCCGCCCCGGACATTTTGCGGGCGTCGCGACGGTCGTCGCAAAACTGCTGCACGCGATCGAGCCGACGTCGCTCTATCTCGGTCAGAAAGATATCCAACAAGCCGCGGTGGTGCGCGCGATGGTGCGCGATCTCGATATGGCGACCAACGTCGTCGTCGCGCCGACGGTGCGTGAGGTCGACGGTCTCGCGCGGTCGAGTCGCAACGTGTATCTCAATGCGACGCAACGCGCCGCCGCGCCGAGCATCTTTCGCGCGCTTTCGTTCGTGGCGGAAGAACTTTTGCGCGGCGAGCGCAACGCGCCGCGAATCCTCGCAGCCGCGCGCGCGATGCTCGAAGCGCCATTGGTTTGGGATTATCTCGATATCGTCGATCCGCTCACGTTCGCCGCGTGCGATCCGATCGTGCTTCCCGCAATCGTGGTCGCCGTTGCGAAAGCCGGCGTGACGCGCCTGCTCGATAACGTGCCCGTTGCGGGCGCCGACGGGGTGCTGCCGCTCGTTTCGATGGAGCGCGTCATTCCGCTGGTCTCACAAGCGCGCGTGCGCTAAATGGCACGTCTCGTCCTCGGCGTTGCGGGCGGAATCGCTGCGTACAAGGCGGTCGCGCTCTGCAGTACGCTCGTGCAACGAGGCGACGACGTCGATGTCGTCATGACCGACGGCGCGCAACGTTTTATCGGCGCGCTGACGTTTGCGGCGCTCACGCACCGACCCGTGCTCACCTCGCTTTGGGATGCGCCCGAAACGATCCCGCATATCGCGCTCGCGCGAAGCGCGGAGGCGATGCTCCTCGTTCCCGCAACCGCGAATGTGATCGCAAAACTCGCGCTCGGCATCGCCGATGATCTACTCCTCAATATAGCGCTCGCGACGCGGCGACCGATCGTCATCGCTCCCGCGATGAATGCAGCCATGTACGATCATCCCGCAACGCAGGGCCATCTGCGGACGCTTGCGGAACGCGGCGTCGCGATCGTCGCACCCGAGACGGGCTTTCTTGCCGAACGTGAAGTCGGCGTCGGCCGGCTCGCGGCGCCTGAGGCGATCCTCGCCGCACTCGATGCGGTGCTCGGGCGGACGTCGTCGCTGCGCGGTCAGCGCGTGCTCGTGACCGCGGGGCCGACGCGCGAGCCGATCGATCCGGTCCGTTTTCTCTCCAACGCTTCGACGGGGACGATGGGTATCGAAATCGCACGCGAAGCACACGCACGTGGCGCGCGGGTCGATCTCGTGCTCGGACCTACGCTCGTCGCGCCGCCGCCCGGCGTGCGCTGCGTCCGCGTGACGACGGCGCAAGAGATGTTCGATGCCGCAATCGCGCTCGCGCCGGGTGCGGATGTCGCGATCGCGACGGCGGCGGTCAGCGATTTTCGCCCCGTCGTCGCGCACGCGCACAAGGTCAAGAAAGATGCCGCCCCGGCCTCGCTCGAACTCGAACGCACGCCCGATATCCTCGCGACGCTTGGAGAACGTAAACTTGTGAAGTTTCTCGTCGGTTTCGCGGCTGAGACCCGCGATCTCGAAGCCTACGCGCTCGAGAAATTACGCTCCAAGCAACTCGATGCCATCGCGGTGAACGACGTGTCGGTCGAGGGCACGGGGTTCGGGACGGGTGAGAATACGCTCGTCGTGCTCGCACGAGATGGAACGCGCACGGACCTCGGTCGCGCGCCGAAGGCGGAGCTGGCCATCCGGTTCTGGGATGCGCTCGCGCGCGCTCGTGTCGCGAGCACGGAAGCACCCCTTTAGCGATGTTGCTCGCGGTCGACGTCGGCAATACCGACACGAAGCTCGGCTTCTTCACGGTGGCAGCGAATGGCTCGCTCGAACTCGACCGGACGTGGCGCGTCCAAACGCAACGCGCGCGCACCGCGGATGAATTCGGCGTGCTCTTTCGGACGCTCTTCGGCGTTGCGGGCTTGCCGACCGATGCCGTCGCGCATATCGTGGTTTCGAGCGTCGTCCCACAAACGGATCGCGCGCTCGCCGAAGGTGCGCGGCGTTACTTCAATTGCGAAGCGTTGTTTTTTTCCGCCGCGACGCAAACGCTCATCGATGTTACGACCGAGCGTCCCAAAGAACTCGGCTCCGACTTACTCGCGGCGGCGATCGCGGCGAAAGCGCAATTCGGCACGCCGATCGTCGTCGTCGGCTTTGGAACGGCGACGTCGTTCGGCGCGGTCTCGCGCGATGGTGAGTATCTCGGCGCGGCGCTGGCACCGGGCATTCGCATCTCCATCGACGCGCTCGTGGAACGGACGGCGAAGCTACCGCAGGTCGCCCTCGAAGCGCCCAACGGTCCGATCGGTCGCGATACGGTCTCGGCCTTGCAGGCGGGGATCGTTTACGGTTTCGTCGGCCAGACCGAAGCGCTCGTCGCGCGCATGCGCCATGCGATCGGGGAAGACGCGCGCGTCGTCGCGACGGGTGGGCTCGCCGATTTCATCGCGAAACACACGCAAGTGATCGATGCCGTCGAGCCGCATCTGGTGCTGCACGGACTCGCGCGTTGGTTCGCATCGCGGAGCTAATCGTGCGTGCCTTGCGTTCGTCATGGACGCGGCGATTACGCCTCTTGGTCGCATGCGTTTTAGCGATAGCAACGAGCGGCACGTCGGCCGTATTCGCGCGCGATACATCGCCCGCGCCGATCGCGAACGGCTCCATCTCGGCCTACGATTTGATCGAATTGCAGATCGCGTATACGACGTTGCTCGCCGTGTACTATAAGCCGGTCGAACCTCGAACGCTCGTTGCCGGAGCGCGACGTGCGATCGCAGCGGAGATCGCCGCACGCGGGGTGCGCGATGTGGTCTTGCCCGCGGTTCCCGCAACGATCGATCGTGGGCGCGGCTCCGATCTCATCGACGCGTTCGTCTTGCAGAGTCTCGTTCGCGCGCACGCGCGACTCGACGGGCATCGACTCGTATCGGCGGCCGTCGCGGGCGAACTCGCGTCGTTGCACGACCCGTATACGGTCGCGTTCGTACCGCAACAATTCAAGAAGTTTAATGCGTATCTCGGCAACGCAAGCTTCGGCGGCGTCGGTGCGATCGTGACGCTCGATCGGGCGAGCGGCTCGGCGCGCGTCGAACGAGCGCTTCCCGACGGGCCCGGCGTTGCCGCGGGTCTGCGCGATAACGATGCCATCGTCGCGATCGATCATCGAACGATCGCACAGATCGGCGCGACGCACCTGCGCGATGCGTTGCGCGGTCGCGTCGGCACGACGGTCCGTCTCGATATTCTGCGCGGCGACGAACGGCTGACCCTCGCCATCGTCCGTGCGACGGTGCGCGATCCCGAGGTGCGCTCGTCGTTGCTCGGTGAGATCGGGTACGTCGCGCTCGCTCGATTCGGCGATCGCGCGGGTCGCGAACTTGCGGCGGCCGTTGCGGATTTGCGCGGCCGAGGCGCGCGCGCGTTCGTGCTCGATCTTCGCGGAAATGGCGGCGGCTACGGCGACGAAGCGACCGCCGTCGCCGCCATCTTCATGGGTGGGCCGATCTTCATCACGCGCGACCGCACGGGTGTGCCGAAGATCGCGCGTGCGACGATGACGACGCCCTTTCCGGAATCGCTCGCGATCCTCGTCGACGGCGATACCGCATCGGCAGCGGAGATCGTGGCGGGCGCCCTTCAGGATGCCGGTCGTGCGACGATCGTGGGCGAGAAGACCTTCGGCAAGGGACTGGTCCAGTCGGTCTTCCCACTTCCCGATGGCAGCGCGCTCAAGATCACGACGGCGCGCTACACGACGCCCAAGGGTCGCGATATCGATCGGATCGGCATCGTTCCCGACGTGGCCGTTGCGAGCGGCGCCGGGGCCGTTCGCGGGGATCCCGCGACCGACGCGCCGCTCGCTCGGGCGATGATGCTGCTCGGAGGCACGAGCACGTCGGAGCCGGCGCCTACCCCGACCCCAGGCATGTGATATACTCGGGAGTCGTGGACCGCAACGCCGCGCCGCTCTCGATCGGCGAACACGAAATCTGGCCGCCCGTCGTGCTCGCGCCGATGTCGGGCGTGACCAATCGTACCCTACGCGCGCTCTACAAGCCCTTCGGTTTCGGGCTCACCGTGACCGAATTCGTCTCTTCCAATGCGCTCCAGTACGGCGCGAAACGCACGATGGAGATGATCGACCAGCACGGGGTCGAGAATCCGGTCTCGACGCAGCTCTGGGGTAACGATCCCGCGCTCATGGCGCATGCGGCGAAAGTCGTGCGCGAGTGCGGTGCGGATATCGTCGATATCAACTTCGGCTGTCCCGCGCCCAAAGTCACGAAGACCGAGGGTGGGAGCGCGTGTCTGCGCGATGTCGATCGATGCGAGCGGATCATGAAGGCGGTGGTTGACGCCGTCGATTGTCCGGTAACGATGAAGATGCGCCTCGGTTGGACGGAAAGCGATCTCGCGTATCTCGAAGTCGGCAAACGTGCCGAATCGGTCGGCATTCGCGCGCTGACGCTCCACGCGCGCACGGCAAAACAATTCTATCGCGGCACGGCCGATTGGTCGCACATCGCGGAGCTCAAGGCGAGCGTCGGCATTCCCGTCATCGGCAACGGCGACCTGAACGAACCACACGAGGCGATTCGGCGCATGCGTGAGAGTGGCGTCGACGGCATCATGCTCGGCCGCGCGGTGCTCGGTAATCCGTGGCTCGTCGAAGGCATTCGCGATCTCCTCGAAGGCCGAAGCGTGCGACCGATGCCCGATGCCCCGGAGCGGCTACGGTTCGCAATCGTTCACTACCGTACGATGGTCGACGAGTGGGGCGAATCGCGCGCGGTGCCGCAAATGCGCAAACATCTGGGCTATTATCTCAAAGGTTTCGAAGGCGCGAGCCAACTGCGCGAACGCTTGATGCGCACCGAAACGGCGGCGGAGACGCTCGGCATCGTGGAAGCCACGATCGATCGTCTCGAAGCGACCGCGGTCGTCGCGGCGTGACGAATGAGGGCGGCGGCTTCGATCTCGGGCGCTGGAGCGCGGCGTTCGCAGTCGACGATTCGTCGCAGCCCACGCCGCCGCTCGATCTCTACGGTGCACCCGATGCACGCGCGCTCTACGACGAGACCTACGAGAATTATCGGTCGTTCGTAAATCCGCCGCTCGCGCGTGTGATGAAGCTTTCGGGTTCGCCCGTCGAAGTGCGCGCGCTCGGCTCGACGATCTGGGATCAGACGGGGAAAGCCTATCTCGATTTCGCTGGCGGCTACGGCGTCTTCACGCTCGGTCATTCGCATCCGCGCGTCGTTGCCGCCGTGCGCGAGCAGCTCGAGCGCATGTCGCTCTCGGGGAAGACGATGTTTTCGCCGCTGCTCGGCCGACTCGCGCGCGCGCTCGCCGAGCTCGCGCCGGGCGATTGCGCGATCTCGTTCTTTGCAAATAGCGGCACGGAAGCCGTCGAAGGCGCGCTCAAACTCAGCCGCGCGGCGACGGGCCGGACGAAGTTCGTTGCGACGACGAATGCCTATCACGGCAAGACCGTCGGCGCACTTGCGGTAAGCGGTCGCGACGCGTACAAGACGCCATTTGGTCCGTTGCTCGGCGATGTCGTGCACGTGCCGTATGGCGACGCTGCCGTGCTTTCGGAAGCACTCCGCGATGCGGCGGCGTTTATCGTCGAGCCCGTGCAGGGTGAAGGCGGTATCGTCGTGCCGCCGCCGGGATATCTGCGCGCGGCGCGCGCGGCGTGCGACGCGTCGGGCGCGATGCTCATCGTCGACGAAGTGCAAACGGGCCTCGGTCGCTGCGGCATACTCTTCGGCTGCGATCGCGACGGCATCGTACCCGACGTGCTCGTGCTCGCGAAAGGTCTCTCTGGCGGCGTCGTACCGATCGGCGCGTTCGTCACGCGGCCGTCCGTCTGGAATGCGGCGTATGCGAAAGCGCCATTGGTACACACCTCAACCTTCGGCGGAAATCCGCTCGCGTGTGCCGCCGCACTCGCCGCGCTCGACGTCTTGCGCGACGAAGATCTCGTCGCGAACGCGCGCGCACGTGGCGAGCAACTCCTCGCCGGCGTGCGCGCCATCGCAGCCGACTTTCCCAGCGTCGTCCGCGAGGCACGCGGTCTGGGCTTGCTCGTGGGCATGGAACTCCGAAGCGAAGGGTATGCGGGGACCATCGTGCCGGAGATGTTGCGTGCGGGTGTGACGGCTGCGTGGACGCTCAACGCGCAACGCGTCATCCGGCTCGAGCCGCCGCTGGTCGTCACCGCCGAGGAGATCGAACGGGGCCTCGCCGCCGTGCGCGGTGCGGTCGCCACGGCGTTCGCGAAGCTCGGCGTATTAGCAGAAACGAGTACGACACACACCTAATGCCCTTCGTCAACGTCTCGATCGTCGTCGACGCGCCCGCGCGCGACGTGTACGAACTCGCCAAAGACCAAGAACGATTTCCCGACTTCATGCCCGATGTCGAACTCGTCACCGTTCTCGAACGTCACGCAGATCGGACGATTTCCAAATGGAAGACGCTCGTCGAAGATGCGCCGATCGAATGGATCGAAGAAGACCGCTTCGACGATACGACGCTACGCGTCGATTACAAATTGCTTGAAGGCGATCTCGATACGTTCCAGGGTTCGTGGACGTTCGAAGAACGCGACGGACGCACGTACATCGCACTGGGCGTGGAGTACGATTTCGGCGTTCCGACGCTGGCCGAACTCATCGGCCCGACACTCCATCGCAAGGTCAAAGAGAATAGCGAGATGATGCTCGCGGCGCTCAAAGTCGAGGCCGAGGCGAGCGTATCTCGGATAAAAACGGGCACGTAAGCGCGACATGGCGGGGCCCAGCAACGAGCCCGATTCGCGATACGATCGCTGGTTGCGTTGCGCGGAGAAACGGTGTTGTGTCGAGAGCACGGTGCACGTGACCGCGCGCGACGTGGCTACGATCGCGCGCACGATCTCGGTTCCACCATGGGAGTTTACCTTTGCTGAAGACGCGTCGCGTGGTGCCGACGACGGGTTCGCGCTCGATGCGTCGGCGCGCCGGTACCGCTTGGCGCTGCGTCGCACGTTCTTTCCCGGCGAAGCGCCGCATTGTACGTTTCTGTTGCGTTTTGCGAGCGGGGCCGCGCGCTGCGGCCTCGGCGACACGCGACCGGGGTCGTGTCGCGTCTTTCCACTGGCAGGTCGCGGCGGAGCGTGCACGTGCGCGATCGCGTCGGTCGCGCGGAACGATCCCGCCGATCTCGTCGTACTCGCGAATGTTGATGCGGATCGTAACGCGTACGCGCGCATCGTCGCAATGTGGAACGCATTCGTCGCGCAGAGCGATGCGGCGTTCGAGCTTCGCGATTATTGTCGGTTCGTGCTCGATGCCGAGTATGCGGCGGGGCGATGAGCGAGGGTTGCGCGTCCTGTCGTGGTGCGTGCTGTCGAGATGTCGTCGTTCGGGTTTCGATGTTCGATCTCTGGCGAATCTCGCGAGCACAAAAACTGCCGTTTCGCGACCTCTCCGATCCATGCATCGATGCGACGTGCAGTGCGGGTTCGGTCGCGCTCGATGCATCCGACGATCGCTATCTGCCGATTCTCCAACGCAATCCACGCGATGACTCGGCGTGTGTGAATCTCATGCGCGTCGGCGACGATATTTCGCGGTGCGGTATTTACGCCACACGGCCGGAAATCTGCGACGCGTATCCCTTCGAAATGGTGCGCGGTTCGATCGATCTTCGCCCGGACGTTGGCTGCGCACCCGATGCGTGGAATCTCGCAACGCTCGACTATCACGCACTGCGAACGCGACACGAACATTTTCTCGCCGAATGGGACGCGCACGCGCGTGCGACGGCGGTCTTCACGCACCGGGCTGAAAGCGGGGATATCGCGAGCGCGTTCGCCGTCTACCTCGATTTCTGCGAGGCGATCTGCGATCGAACGGTCGCGCCTCGTTCCGAAAATTCTCGCGTGTCATTTGCGCTCAATCGCGTCGTCGCGTGTGCGCGCGAAGTCAACGAAAGTCCGTGACCTCGCGATATTCTCAAGTCGAGCGCGGTCTTACGATTTTTTCTTTTGACCGCGTAATCGCAGGACGATGGACGCCGCCGCATAGATCGCGATGAGGATGTATGCGATGAGCGTGATCCGCGTATACGGCAACACCACGCCCGCGTGGATCTCGCGGAACTGCTCGAAGATGCCGACGATTGCGACGAGGAGGAGCACGGCGGAAATGACGTTTCGATAGGCGAGAGAGCGGAACACGCGGACGGACGTTCGGCTGCGGCGAAGGCTCGTCCCGTGAAGTTCGCTTTCGTGATCCACCCGACGTCGCTCGAAGACGTCGTGCGGTACGAGCCGGGTGCCGTCGGCAAGGGCGCCCCCATCATCGGCAAGATCATGGAATGGATGCCCGCGTATGCTTCCGTTCACGTGACGGGCGTGCGAACGCCAGACGGTCGCGAAACCGAAGGTTGGTTCGTGGCCGCCACGTTCATGCCCGATGCGATCCTCACGTTGCCGCGCGAAAAAGTCTACGCAAAGATTCTCGATGCGATCAAGATCGGGGCGGATCTCGGGGCGGAGATCGTCGGGCTCGGCGCATTCACGGGCGTCGTCGGCGATGCCGGCATCACGATAAGCGAACGATCGCCGATACCCGTCACCACCGGCAATTCGCTCACCATTGCTGCGGGCGTGGCGAGCCTCTTGCGCGGCGCGCGCGAGATGGACGTGGATCTCGCATCCGCCACCGCCGTCGTCATCGGGGCGACGGGGTCGATCGGCTCGGCGTGTGTGGAACTCATCGCGCCGCACGTCGCCGAAGTCGTGCTCGTCGCGCGAAATCGTACGCGGCTCGAAAAGCTCGTCGCCGAGCTACGCGAGCGGCTGACGTGTCGGCTCGCAATCTCGACCGACGTCGCCGATGCGGTGCCTCGGGGGCAGCTCGTGCTCACGGCAACGACCTCGACGCAAGAACTCATCGAGCCCGGCGACTTGCAAACCGGCGCCGTCGTCTGCGAACTCTCGCTTCCGCACGACGTCGGGCGACGCGTCGCAATCGAACGTCCCGACGTGCTCGTGACCGAGGGCGGGAACATCCGCGTACCCGGCACGCCGCGATTCGCGCGCGTGCGCGAGCCCGGTCGCGATTTCGATCTCGGCTTGCCGCCGCGAACCGCGCTTGCATGCA